>CAZQCX010000047.1:0-11058 GCA_964591705.1 uncultured Candidatus Bathyarchaeia archaeon
GAAAACGCAAGCAATAGCAAATGATCGCGCCTAGATTCTTTGGTAGGTTAAAACGGATTATTTTTCTCTTGACTCGTTCACTTCATCTTTGTGCAATTTGGGCTCTCAGATTTGAATCATCGCAACCACAGTGGTGTGGGCTTCTTCTATTCCTGAAACTGCGCAATGAATTGCTTGGACTATCCGTTCAAGATCTGCGTTGTTTTTCGCCCGCACTGGAACTATTAAATCGCATGGTCCGAACACAAAATCGGCGGAGACAACCTGAGGAAGAGCAATCAGTTTTTGCTGTGCCGCTTCCACGTCTCGAGGTTGAACATTCAAAAACATGAATGCAAAGGGTTTCTCCATAAATGGAGGACCTTCAATCACTACGATGTATGTCGTTGTCTTCGCGATGAGTTTTTCTTCAGCCCCTATCATTCGAACAGGATTGAACCACTTTTTCACAAACTCTTCAATACTGGTAAATCCATCAAATTTAACCAGCACATCGATGGGTCCATACAGTAGAAAAATATCTCCTGTTGGAATATCCATTGCCGTAAGCTCTTCTATGACCTGGTTGTAGCAGCCACCCTTACAGGTCAGACCCATATAAGCTCTCAGTTGTCATCGCCAACAACAAATTAGCAATTTCTGCGTAAAAGATTTTCTATTCTATGCAGGCGGCTAAGTGCTGAAGAAAACCAGCGGTGCAGCGATTTCAATTGTCCGACCTCCAAAAAAACGAAATGCAACAACATTCCGCGAATGATCGCACATATGTGATCAACACCAAGCGAAGCTTACTCCACAGTGCCGACGGGCTAAAAGACCGCGTTACCCAAACCGTCGGTACATCACTCCCTATTTTCGGAAAAAGAGAAACTGAGCCAAGAGAGAGCCTTTGTTGGCTTGTTTCTGCGTTTTAGGTTTCAACGTAATCTGTCATCCTTGGTTCATGTGAAACTCATAATTCGTGCGTAACACGTGAGCGCACAGGATTCCTCGGTCGTTAAAGCACATTCTCGGAAGTCAAACCTAGCCTAGACTAGTTAGAAGAAATATTGCTACGAGTCAGCTTGGCAAGGATGCATAGACTTCTAATTCTTCAAACAAATGCTTCGACTATCAGAGCAAGCAGCAAAAGAACCATGGACCTCGTAATCAAACGCTCGTACGTTCGCATGCTTTTGGCTGAAGCCGACGAAACTGTCAGCCCTATCGATGCGTAGACTAGAAGCAGACTCCAGACTAGTATGAAAGCTAGATAGTAAACGCTGAAAAAACCTAGAAAGAAGGGAAGAGGCGCCAGCGCAGCGGTCACCAAGAAAAAGACAGCGGCTATTCTTGCCGACTTGCCAGTCCCAATCTTCTGCGGAAGGGTGGGATACCCAACTTTTGAGTCGCCTTCGAGACTGAAAACGTCCCGCAGGATATTTCCGCCGATTGTTCCAAAACAAACAGGATAGAGGCTCAATGAAAGAACGCTTATTTCTTTGAAAACCGACGCTTCACCATACATGAAGGCAGTGCCAACCATCAAACCCACCAATATGTTTGCTGCGAAGCCAGATTTCCGCTTGACAAAAGCCGAATAAACCAGAAGCAAGATGGAGTCAACAAGCAAAACCGCAAAGCTGAGCCAGTTCAATAGAAAAGCCAGAAGCAGACCCAGTGTAAACAGGAAGATAGAGATCGACAATGCCTGTTTCAGGGACAGCACACCCGAAGGGATCGGTCTTTTTGGCTTAATGATAGCGTCGCTTCCCCTGTCAAAGTAATCATTGATGGAAAAACCAGCCGACGTTACAAAAGCCATCGAGAAAAAGACTAAGACCAGAGTAAGGGCGTCGGGGAAACAGGGGGATATCGCAAGAGCAGTTATCGTTGATAAGCCGCCTGTCATCATCCAGTAAGGAAGACGCAGAAGCGCGATCAATCCTCTAGCAGAATTCCCTGCCAACTACCATTTCTCCCCGCCAAATCTCTAGATCCTAAACTGCCCAAAGTTTTCAATCTGCTATCGGTCCGTTACCACTACTGCTGAATACTCTAAGGTTTCAGCATAAATAGTTTAGCGAACTCCACGCGCCAATTCCTTCCGAAAGCCTGATGCAACAAGCACAACTGGGCTAATACGTCAAACCCTAGACTTGCCGAGACCTACAGCTCATCTTACGTAGCACAATCGGAACTTCAGCCTGAAGGCGAAGACCGGTGAAAAAGCGAATGCCAACCCACCTCAAGCACACCTGTGAGAACGAAACAAAAGCGAAAAGCAGCAACCGACTTAACAAACAACGTTTCCGCCTAGCTGACTCCGACGCCGCTTCACGTTTTCAGCCTTGACTTATCGTCGCCATCATTGCTTGTTGGACCAAATTCTCATCCTGTAAGTGGACCGTACACTTACAATACTTTATATTCCACTTGCGCGGAATGGACAGTGCACACCATAGTGCATACAGCCCTTGCCAGAGAAAAGGAGAAGAAACTGCAAAAAACCAAAACAACCACAGCTGGGTCTGCAGGTCACCAAAGTCTTTGCACCCCAGTCCTCAAAAGTCCAAGAGCGCGTGTGAGGAGTGGCTGAATGGGCTCTGGCTAAGAATCACGATAGAGTAGCTGCTGTCGAGGTTCTTCCTTTTCTCCTTTCAGCTTCGGTGTCCAGAGCCCCAGCAAACCTCCAATCGCTTGCATTAAGCAAGCAAATTCATTTCTACAAGCACATCCCAACAGACTGATTGCTCAGCAATGGCGGAACGCATAAGATAGGGCAACTCACGCGATCAAGAGAAACCGTTTCAACCCCTGTTTTCTGAAGCTTAGAGAATAACCGGTTGCAACAGCTTCGTTTGGAAATAGAAGAAACAGCTGACACTAATCTGTGCCCATGGGATATGACAGGCAAACCAATATGTTGAGCAGCTGCACTTGAACCAACCGTGAAAATAGATTAGGCGCTGAAACATTAAACCGCGCGTTTCAACTGGCATTGGCTCTATTCTCAACATGGAAAACAGTCACTGTTCCAGAACGACAAGCGATCACCCTCTGTTTTTCTGAAAATATGAATTCTTGGCTTTTTCTGGGAAAAGTTAAGTAGTAACCTCCACTTATGAAACTCAGCCCGGTGAAATATGGTGGGGTCCTGTTGAGCGACAAGGAGCTGGAGGCCATAAGGCAGAAGAAGCTTCGAGATCTGCAGGAGAGAACCGCTCATGAAAGACGAGAAAAACCGCAAACTGACGACCGCGCGATCCTCAGCAGGGTTTTCAGAGGAAGAGCCTGGGAAGTCTTCAACGCTGCTCAAGCACAGTTTCCTGCCGAAATGCTCAGGGTAGAACAGTTGCTAGTTGACCTAACACAGGAAGGAAAGATTACCGAGATTGAAGGAGAACAATTGTATGCACTCCTGAGGCAGATTGGGCTACCTGTAAGATTGAACACCACCATAAGGGTGCTCAGTCAAGGAAAAACAGAATCCCTCGCGGACAAATTCAGGAAAACAACGAAATAGATTTGCCAGCGACTCCTGTCTTCATTGAAAAACTGGCTATTCGAAGATCAGTTTCTTTTTCCTGATTGCCTGTTCAACAACTTTTTCTATCCTTCTTTTCCTTGTTTCAGTTGTTTTGGCGCTGATTACCCAGCCTATGTACATGTTCCTGTAGGTGTTGGCGAAACCTTGGAAGTTGTTCCACGCTGTCAAGTCCTGTCTCAAAGCTTTCTTCAAGTCGACTGGCACCTCGTCTCTGATCTTATTCGTGTAAGCGTTATCCCAATTGCCAGCTTTCTTTGCTTCCTCTATCTTTGTCAAACCCACACTTGTCATTCGACCAGACGCGATGAGGCGTTCCGCCCTTTCTTTGTTTATCATTGACCAGACGCTTTTCGCTTTTCTTGGAGAGAACCGAACGACAAAACTTGCATCGCCAGCCTTCCTGAGTTTGCCGTCGATCCAACCGAAGCATATTGCTTCCTCCACGGCTTCCGATAGTATTATTCTTCTTTTGCCAGAGTGTTTTTTGTAGAATTTGAGCCAGACCAAGGGGTTCTTGTCATGATTCTTTTCTAGCCAGTGTCGCCAGTCTTGCCTGTTTTGGAATTCCAGCGCTTCTTCCATAATGACCAACTACATAGTTTCGCATCTTTAAGGCTAGCGAATCTACAATAGATAAGGGGGAAAAGGCGGGAATGCATATGTCTTCAAACGGGAATATATCGGTTTTCGCAATATGCCGGAGACCAAAACAAGCTATATATTAAGTCTTGAGACGTAATATGTAGCCAAGTAGGACAAAACAACTGTTCTACAAGAATACACAAGGGAAAAAAATGACACAAGCCATGAGCACACCAGCAACCTGCATCCTACATCTGAAAAAAGGTAAAAGCCTCCAAGAAAACAGGGACCGCGCCATACTAGAGGCAATCGAAAACACACTAACCTGTTTTGGAGAGGCATTCAAGCAGTTTGTCTATTACGAACTGAGCAAAACCTATCGAATGAAAAAGCATGAAATCCCCTCAAGGATTAACGAATTCGCAAATGCAATCGAAGGAATGTTCGGAGACGGGGCAAAACTCATCGAAATGAAGATTATTCAACATCTCCACACTAAAGCCCAAGGCTTCATACACACCCCCAAAAGAGACGATTTGATCTTCACTGACTATGTTGAGAGCCTCAGGCAGTATCCATAGCCTCCAAACGAGCAACTATTGCCCCTCAACCTTGCAGGTTTCCCCGCCTCCATCCTTGCATCGCTAAACAAAAGAAACGCATACACCGTTCTCAGGGGTTACTCAACTGGTCACATAGTGGTTAGATAACAATTCCTTGATTGTGTAATCGAAGCTTTCGGACAAGGCTGAACGACGAACAAGTGAAACACGATTAAAGAGGCGCCTGAGTCTTCTCAACCGTCAGTTGTCTTGCAGTTGATCACTGAGAACACTTCATATTTGTCTCCGATTGTCTTCCTCCCGTTGAGGTAGTCAAGCTCTACCAAGAAGCCGATGCCAACAACCTTTCCTCCAAGGGTCTCGATGAGTTCAATATTTGCTTTAACCGTGCCACCAGTTGCCAGAAGGTCATCTATCAGTAGCACTTTTTGTCCTCGCTCTATGGCATCTTCATGAATTTCAATTGTGTCGCATTCATATTCTTTCTTGTAGGTCAGGTCCACGCATTTTGAAGGTAGCTTGCCCTTCTTCCTTATCGGAACAAAACCGACTCCAAGTTTGTAAGCCAAAGGTGCACCAATTATGAAACCCCGCGCCTCATTCGAAACGACCACGTCCACATCTTTGACTTTGTAGTGTTCTGCAAGTCGCTTTATGCTCTCGCGGAAAACTCGTTTGTCTTTCAGAATCGGCGTTATGTCCCAGAAGACAACGCCCTTGAACTCTGGAATTCTTCTCAATTTGGCTTTGATACTGATGTTTTGATCGTGCTCCTTTTTCATCTTTTCGTGTCCACCCTCAGATTAAGGCGCCCTTGAGCGCATTCTTGCACTCGCATGCCCGTTCTTTAGGAATCTTCGCGATTGCTTCGAGAACTATGAGCCTCACATTTTCCACATTAGCTTTCATGGTTTTGATTATGTCATCAACGCAGACCGGGTGATCTTTCCAGACGTCATAATCCGTAACCATCGCCATAGAAGCATAGCATATTTCTGCTTCCCTTGCAAGGACGCATTCAGGCACAAGAGTCATGCCGACAACATCTGCACCCCAAGTTCGGAACATGCGCGATTCAGCTTTTGTTGAGAAGCGAGGCCCCTCTATGCAAACGTAGATACCGGTGCTGTGAGCCTTTATCCCTGCTTTTTTTGCCACCTCAACGAGAGTCTTTCTAAGGTTTGGGCAGAATGGTTCAGCAACCGAAATGTGGCACACTTTGCCCTCCGTATAGAAAGATTGTTCACGCTTTGTCGTGCGGTCGATGAATTGGTCAACGAAAACTAGGTTGCCTGGTTCATATTCTTCTTTCAGAGAACCTACGGTTGATGATGCGAGTATATGTTGAACTCCGAGCAGTTTCAAGGCGTGGATGTTTGCTCTAGAGTTGACGTCTGTTGGTCTGATCGTATGGTTCTTGCCGTGCCTTGGGAGAAATGCTACTGTTCTGTCCTGCAGCTCGCCTATTGTAATTCTGTCTGAAGGTTCCCCGTAGGGCGTTTTCAAAGACAGTTCTTCAGCGTTCTTGAGAAGTTTCGGATCGTAGAGACCGGTTCCACCGATGATTCCTATTTCGGCTTTCATGAAACTTTACTTCATGTATTTCCTTATAAGAATAGCGAAAATGAAGGAGGCAACGATCGTTACTCTGCCCGCACGGATCAAAGTCGATTCCCAGATTTGAGCGAGATCGCTAATTCTTGTTCAGCCCTTATCACAGTCACGCTGATAGTCTACCCTATGACTGTGTTCTCCTCGGGGCATGCTATCATGTCATCCACGTCGTTGATTTGGGTTCCTTAGATGGCAGTTATGATGGCTCCGCCTATGACCACTCATTGTCGAAGAAATCAGACAGCAAAGGCTACGGGTCTCTGCAAAAGCGATTAGGGCACACATTTATTACTAAAAACTCGAGTACGTTAAGTCAAAACTCCAGAATGAACTCGGGCGAACTATGATGGCTGCCAGTGGGAAACCCTTGAAGTATCTGCTCGGGTGGCTTATTGCAGGTACCAGAGGTGGCCCCTCGCGCGCTCGAATAATCGCTGTGTTGAGAGACACGCCGCAAAACGCCAATCAGCTTTCAAATCTTCTTGAAATGGACTACAGAACAATAAGGCATCACCTCAATGTTCTTGAGAAGAACAGATTGATTACCACAGCTGGCGAAGGATATGGTACAACCTATTTCCTATCTTCGACACTTGAAGAGAACTACGCAGTTTTTGACGATATTATGAAGAAAATCTGGAAAAAGTAGAAAAAGGAGAAAAAGAGAATGGAAAAACAAATGAACAAGAAATCAAGCACTTGGGCACTAATAATCGTTGGGTTGACAGTGATAGCTGCATTGGCAGCTTTATGGGCAATGTGGAGCTTACATTCTTTCAACCCTTCAACATTTCCATTCAGACCACAGCCCGCACCCAGAGTCAACTCAGCCGATCTTGAACTTTACTATGTGGCGAGGGCTGTTCTCTCAACCGTTAACATCGCACTTCTCGTTTTCCTGATAGCGACATATGGAACCCTCTATGTTAAAACAAGATCTGAATTTACGGTTGGACTGCTGATATTTGCCTCAGTGTTCCTCATAAAAAACATCTTTTCAAGCCCCTTTGTGATAGGGGCTTTCCGCTTTCAACTTGCTGGACTGGGACCGTTTGCGCTGATAGAGCCCCTGCTCGAATTGCTTACACTGTCAGTACTGCTCTACCTTAGCGTGAAGTACTAGGGGCTGACAGATCTTGGCAAGAGGGGAGCAATCGTGGATTTCTTGGAGGAATCCGTTTCTGGAATTGAAAAAGCCGGTGAGGCACTTATTGCCTGCAGTTGCTTTGACAAGATGTGCTTCAGACCCTTCAACAGAAGTGATGCATCTCAGTTCCTAGGGATTCTCGCGGAAATCGATGAACAACGTGGTTACATGAAAGGCGTCTACACTCTAGTTATTCAAGTGGGCAGAGACGTTGAGCTTGATGTTGGAGCGCTCGGCAAACTCCATTTCAAAAAAGGCTTTTACGCATACGTAGGTTCCGCCCAGAACAGCATCGAAACTCGGATGAAACGCCATTTCAGGAAGGAAAAACGCAAGTTCTGGCACATAGACTACCTCCTCGAACACCGAGATGCCAAGATTATCAAGACATATTCATTCGAGGCTGAGAAAGCCTGCGAATGCAAAATCGCAAGAGAACTCGGCAAAGACTGTGAACCAGTAGCAGGGTTCGGCTGTTCAGACTGCAAATGCAAGAGCCACTTGGTGAGGCTGAGCAAATACGAATCTCCGGGTGATCTCCCGGAAAAAGCAGGGCCAGAAAGATAGCCGAGCACCAGCCACTGTCAAACATCTTGTGTTGGGGAGAATTCTTCGGACCTGAATCGTCTGACATTTTCGCGGGGAATCTTTGTAATCTCGAGCTTCTTGCAGGAATAAGAAGAATTGCAAACCAATATACGCTTGATGCAAAAACCGTAGAGAAGGCGCATTTCAAGAAATATCTCAATAAATAGCACCCTATTTTGACCCGTTGTTACTCATGTACGGATTGTGTTAGAATGAAGGGGATGAATCCCAAAGAAAAGCCCTCAAACCTTTGAGTTGACGGGGCAAAACAAGCCTTCACAGAAAACTTAAAATGTAATAGGATGCTGTTCGTATGACATCAAGCCTGAATCAGGAAAAACCAGAAAATGCTGGTTTAGACCATTGGAAGCATGGAAAAGCGGTCGTAGTCTAGCCTGGTTTAGGACATCAGCCTGCCACGTTGACGACCCGGGTTCAAATCCCGGCGACCGCACCATATTCCGGTGATGTGTTAAGACTGTTCTTTGTTGGCGGGGAATAGACGTATAGTTGAAAATGGAAAAGAGATCGGGGTATTTCTTTTTCAGCTGTTTTTCTTGGGAAAGTATGAATTCACCGTAGAGTTGCAAAAAGCATGTGAAGTAGACGCCCAGTTTCCATCAAACTAACGTGGTTTTTTCTTCCCTCTTTTCCTGATGACCAGCGCAACTGCGCTAACCGAAACGATAGCAACAACAGCAACGACTCCAAATACTACTTCCATGGGCAACCCGCTTGTTAGGCCGTTGCCATCTCCAGGAGGAGCCCCAGCGACTGTCCAGAGACTGGACTCGGTAATCTTGATGGTGCGACCGAATTTCTGGTCTGGGGTGTCCACTGGAACATCTTCGAAGTAAGCGTCAACCAGTACACCCGTTGCCTTATCAAAGTAGAGCGATGTATACCTGTAAGCATACTCCTTGACGTCAGTCATTCTTGCTTCTATCCAATTGGTATCCCTGTAGCCGCTACCGTAGGGTCGTGAGACAGTGGCATTGACTTTCCACGGGAGATAGGTTGCAGCGGGATAGAGATAGCTTCCGCCAACAAGATTGGCGGCATAAAGAAGCAAACAACCCCCTAGTGAATTACCTACGTCGATTAACTCGTCCTTCTTGAGTTCAGTCCCGTTCAGAAAACGCTGCACAGTCTTGAGAGTTACCGTCGTGCCTGTCACTTCATTTATTGTGGCTTGGTAGTAGTCGGTTGAATTCGCCTCTACCCAGCTTGCAGGGGGGGTAGCAGTTGGGTCTGTGGAGCTCCAAAGATATGTGACTTTGTACTTGAACACGTTTCCTGGTGAAACGCCGACTTTTGCAACTTGAGCGAAGGCTTGCCCGATGAAGCTGAGACACAACAAGATCGCCAGAAGTTTCAGAGAAACATGTTTGTTATTCATGGGCATCATTCGTATAAATCGATTCAGCTTGTTTTTATTGTTTTTGGAATAGGTGCAACCGCCTTCCAAGTGGCAGGTTTACCTGAACAAACAGAAATTCGCAGGTCAAAGCACGCTTATAGCTCTTGAATTTCGCATTTTAGTTTCTTGATGATTTCGTCAGCCCTCAACGGTTCAATCTTGATCGTGTAGAGCTTGTTCGAAGTGCGGAGCTTCAGCTTCACCTTCTCCCTCAACCTCTTGACCAAGCAGTACTCAGCTTTGGCACTCATCGCAACAAACTCGTCAACATTGAAAATCTCAGTTGGCATTTTCTTTCCCTAACCGCTGTTGATGGATAATACGCAAGTTTTTATCTGTTACGGTGCCTGTGAAATCGAATGTTTTAAATGCAAAACAAGAAAAAAGAGATAGCGAGGATACTTGACGTTGAGTGAAGAACAAATCCTTGTGGCGATAACAGCCAGCAGAGAAAAAGATGAAATCGTATACCGCGTTGAAAGCAGCAGTAGCCTGACAAACGAAGAATTCGAGTACTATCTAGAGGAGCTGATCAAGGGCATCTGCAAATGGAAGAAAGACATCTGCAAAGAAAACATACACAACTACAAGGGAAAAATCAAGAAAAAACCAAAATAGCAACCAAGAAGCCTCCTCACCCAAAAGTCAGTTTTGTTTTTTCAGACTGGGTTGGATTCGAACCAATGGCCTTCAACAACTCAAACACTTGTCCTAGCCAAGCCAGAAAGCTGTAGGTTTCCAACCGGCATTCAGCGGAAGGGGGCATCGCCTTCCGAAATGAACTCGAGCATCTCTTGGGTGCTTGCATAGCTCCTAGGAGCTGTTAACGAAAACTTAGCTTTGGCTGTGGAAGTCTTCTGGCACACAAAGACGAGCACTGCGAACCCCTCCAAGAACCTTCGGAAACCCAAGCTGCTCGTAAGCCTCATTTTGTTAAACACCCGAACGAGAGGTCTGATTATTCTGTTGCCTATGTAATTGAGATTATGGATTTTCTTGCTTACGTAGTACCAAGTGAAGTTATCGCTTAGGAAATGCGCTTTCTTCACAAGCGCGCCAAACCGCTTAACAGTGTAAGGATAGACTTCCTCACCAAAAACCTTCCGTATCACAGGGCGATACACCCAACTGGGAAACCACGAAATCAAAAGCAGACCCGAATGTGGCTCCATGATCTGATACTTGTTAGCGACACTGACATACAACTTCCCATCATCGTCTAAGACCTTGCTGATTTCATTGAACAGTGTGATGGCATCTTGATAAGCCACATGTTCCAAGACATCGTTCAGTATGACTGTATGAAAGCTTTTTCCGATGAACGGCAAACCAAGCCCACTTGCATACATATATTCCACATTCGATGTCTCCTTCTGCGGAAACCTCCGAGGGGTTTTTCTGACATCTACTCCTATTGAGCAGGTTTGTACGTTATGAGAGAACCAGTTTGTGGTCGACCCGTTCCCGCAGCCAATGTCAAGAATTCTCCCGTTTCGCATGTCGTGATATGACAAGTAGCTCAGGGTTACCACAGCTTCCTTGGCTCGTTCTTTACGTGCGTTCGTAACCCTGTAATCCACCAAGATGCTTTTGTGCAAGAAATATCATATTCCTG
>CAZQCX010000048.1:0-10862 GCA_964591705.1 uncultured Candidatus Bathyarchaeia archaeon
CATAGCGGGCTTTGGACCCGCCGACGAGAGTTCGAATCTCTCCCGGGCTACCTTGGCCGTAGCCGGCTTGTATACGGCGTTGCAGGCTGTTTTCGCGAATTTCCTTTATAGCTGCTGCTGAAGCGCCGATGCCGACTGGTCCAGTTCGACTGGCACAGTTGGCGGTTTTCCAGTTCTTGGCGATCGATGACCGTTCTATAGGGTTGGCGTAGAGCGCCGCGGGTACGTCAACTGTCCACCTGCAACAGAAAGCGGCAGTAACAGCAACGCTTTCAGGCCTCGAAGTTGTTATGCCAGAGACCGTGGACACAACAACTGCCAAAGAGAAAAAGCTGGCTCGAGAAGCAATTTTCCAGCGAAACACGAAAAAATAATAACTACCAGACACAAGGCAACAAAGTCCTCTGGAAAATCAGCAGGCAATCCCCAGTTGAAGAAGGAAGGAGAACATGCTTGAGGGCTCGTGTTGTGGTAGAAGAAGAAGGTTTGATTTTGCAGCCTTCTTCTTCTTTTGATGCCAAATAGATCGATAGAACAACAAGCAGTCGCGAGAAAGAGTGTTGTTGTTTTGACCAGCATTTGGTAGTGGTTGCCCAATGCTGTAGCGTCTGGTCGACTTCAAGATGCGAGTTATCTTCAAAGAGCTACAGTGCCCACAAATCGTGATTGTACCACAGGAATAGAAACAGGAGAACTTCAAACCACAGTCTTCAGGATGCACAAAGTAAAAGGATACCGAATGCAGAGGCTGAACCTGTAGTCTCCATGTAAGATCTTGCTGAAAGTCAGGCTGAACCCAGTCAGTAAAACTATCCAAGACCGCGCACGTCTGCGTTTAGCAATGCTCATCTGTGCATGTGTACACATACATAGTCATGGCAACCAAGACTATTTCAATCAAGAGAGAACCCTACGATGCCCTCCTCCGAGAAGAAAAGAGCAGGGAAAGCTTCACCGACACCATCCTCCGCATCACGAAGAAAACGGGCAAGCTGTCAGACTGCTTTGGCACATTGAAAATGACAGACGAGGAAGAAGAAGCCGTCCGCGCTGAACTCTCCAAAAGATGGCACTTGACCCAAGAGAGACGGGCTTATGAAGTGCATAGAAACTCACCTGCTCATAGCCATTCTAAGAGGCAAGCCTGAAGCATCTGGCAAAGTCAAAGAGCTTGACGAAGAAGTGAAAGGCGCAACCACAGCCATAAATGTGTTCGAAATCCTTTTCTGGGCGCACAAATCAGCAAACAAGGCAGTCAACCTAAAGGAAACGCTTAGACTGCTCGAGAGGCTCGAAGTCACTCCGCTGTGCCTTGCCGCATCTAGAAGGGCAGCAGAGATAGCCGCCAAGCTTTCCGCGAAAGGAGAGGCAATCGATTACAGAGATGCCATGATAGCGGGATAGCTATGGAAAACGATTTGACTCTTGTCACCCGCAAAATATCTCACTTCCCCAGAATCAAGGGCTTGAAACTTGGTAATCAGCCGGACGCGATTTTGTCTGCGGCAGCATTTACGAAAACACGCCTTCCCGCCTTTCACCATGCTATTATGCGTCTAACCCACAGCAGACCCTTTGCCCGTAAGAAACAACAACATCGTCAACTGTAGCCAACGAGCGATGCTGATCGACTGAGACCAAAAAAGAAGAAGAACAGAATGAAACGTAAGCATTTCGCTGTCAATCCGCTCCCTTTCAAAGAGGTCTTTTACACTGCCCAGTCTCCATGGGAGATCTGGCAGGGGGCGCGTCTAACTTGGCTCTCAAACGGTTTCAGTGATGCATTCAAAGCGGGCGTTTTCATGTCTATGCAGCCGCCTTCAGTGGTCAACCCACTTATGTCATGTCAACTTTCCAACGTTACACTTGTAGAGGTCAGCTGGATACGCTTTTACGCCTCTGTGGAAGCGTGAATGGTTAAACCAGTCCCTGTAGTCGTTTATTTTGCCTTTGAGCCATTCAGGGAATTTGCGTAGCGGGTTAATGAATTCTCTGTTAAGGTTTTGGATGCATCGTTCAACTTTGCCCTTGTCCTGCGGGTAAGATGGATGAGCAAACTGAGCCTCAATACAATGCTGACTACACCAGTCCTTCCACTGCTGTCTGAACTGCGAGCCATGATCAGAAAGTATCGCCTTCGGCAAACGCTGTTGCTTCTGCAAAACCGCTGTAACCTCAGCCGTCGTTAATTCATGCTCAAACTGCTCAGCTGCAATAATGAAGCGGCTGTAGTCATCGATGCAGACCAGAAACCAGTACTTCTTGCCCTGAACAGTGAATGGCCCTTTGAAGTCTATCTGCCAAAGCTCATCTGGCGCCTGTGCGCGAAAGAACTTCCAGCGCTTAAACTCCCGCCGATAGCCGTTTTGATTGTTCCTTGCAAGGACGCTGTTTATTGTTTCTCTTGACAGCCTGACGCCTTGAATGCAGTTCACTGATTCCAGGATGAAGGGTGGCAGGTTGTAGAGGCCCTGTTGTATGCGTGCGGTTCCCCATTTGAACGTGGTTCTCAGCTTGAGGATTGACAGTTCAACTTCAACTGTGATTTTGCTTTCTTTGGGCGGTCTGGGCTTGTCTTTGAAGGTTTCTGTTCCACGATGCCTGCCTCTTTTCAGCCAACGGTAAACAGTTTGCCTCGTGGTCTTGAACATTCCTGCGATGCTGGTGACTGTTAAGTTTGTCTTGGCAAGCTTTCTGAAGGCTCCCCTAATGTCAGGAGAAAGCCTCACACCATCACCAGACAACCAGTCATGGCTGCTCTATCCATAAAAATGTGTAACGTTGGAAACTTGACTTAACAACTTACAAAGTTTTATATTGTCTCCTCGCAAAGTACGGTACTATGCACGGATACGTGCATTAAAAACAAAAGGAGAAAGGAAAATGTCAAAAAAGCAAAAAAGTTCAGCTATTGCTATACTTCTGGCATTAACAATCGCCCTAATGACTGCTGCTTTACCGATTGCAACATCACAAACACCATACACGAAGAAAACGTATGCAGTAATTGGCGCCATGCCTAACCCCGTGGGAGTTGGTCAGGAGACGTTGCTTTGGTTGGGAACCACCGATCAGTTGCAAAACCCAGCCGATGGATGGACTGGCCTGACCATTACAGTTACTAGGCCCAACAACACGACTGAAACGCTAGGACCGTTCAGAACTGACTCGACAGGTTCAACTGGAGCTGTTTATGTCCCAATAATGGTGGGTTCGTATTACCTACAATCGAATTTTCCCGCTCAATGGTATAACACTACTGTAGGAGGAGTCAGATACAACATAATGTATGAAGCTAGTGTAAGCAAGAAACTCGAGCTTGTTGTTCAGGAGGAACAATTGAAGTACTATCCAGGCTCGCCGTTGCCAACGGAATACTGGACTCGTCCCATTGATGCTCAGCATCGCGAATGGGCTAAAGTTTCAGGCAATTGGTTAGAGCCCGTTCGCTTTCTTGCACCGTACGTCCCTGGCAACGAGGATGCACCTGAAACAGCACACATCTTGTGGGCCAAACCCCTTACCTTGGGCGGGCTAGTGGGAGGAGAATTTGGAGATCATGCTTTTGAATGTGGAGATGCCTACGAAGGGTTATGGGGCACCACATCACCAGTCATAATTGGCGGAACACTGTACTACAACACGTACAAATTTGACGGATCAAACAGAGTCGAAAGGCAAGTCGCAGCCACAGATCTGCGTACAGGCCAAGAACTATGGCGCAGAACTTTCTTTGATAATAGAACCATGGAATTCGGACAGGTACTCTACTGGGACTCATGGAACTACCACGGTGCATTCGGCTATTTGTGGTCTGTTGTGGGCACCACGTGGCACGCTTTTGAAGCAGCCAGCGGACGATGGATATACAACATAACTAATGTGCCAACAGGCACCAGAATACGAGGTCCAAGCGGTGAGTTTCTGATATACACACTAAATTCAGCTGCTGGATGGCTTACTCAATGGAATTCAACTAGGACAGTCCAACCCCAGACAACTGGTACTCAGAGTGATGGCAGTTGGATCCGAGCCAATATGGGAACTTCCTTCAATGCAACGGTAACAGGCTATGACTTCAATATTACGATACCGAGAGGGTTGCCTGGAAGCATTAATACGGTCTTTTACGACGATATTGTGTTCGGATTCTTCAGAGGCGCTACCGTAGTACGGGACATAGCGATTGGTGATCCGCCGTTCTATGCATGGGCTGTGAGCTTGAAGCCAGGCCAGCGAGGTCAAATACTCTGGAACCGGACATATCCGTCTCCACCGGGCAACATAACATTGACTATTGGGCACGTGAGCGCAGAAGACAGGGTCTGGACCTTATGGTCTAAAGAGCTGAGACAACATTGGGGCTACAGTCTTGATACCGGAGAAAGAATCTGGGGACCAACCGAGCCGCAAGAAGATTTGGACATATTTGGCATACGCAACCGAATCTCTTACGGCAAACTCTTCTCAACCGGCTATGGCGGAGTCGTATATTGCTACGATGTGAAAAATGGAAAACGCTTATGGACTTACGAAGCCTCTGATCCCTACACTGAGATCTTGTGGAGCAATAACTGGCCCCTCTATATAGCGTTCAGCACAGACAGCAAAATCTATCTGTTCTCTACTGAGCACTCAGTTGTCGATCCTAAACCGAGAGGTGCGCCATTCATATGCCTTGACGTTGAAACTGGAAAGGAAATATGGCGAATTAATGGTGGATTCCGCCCCGCGCACTGGTCTGGTCCGCCAGCAATTGGAGACAGCATAATCGCTTTGTACAGCACCTACGATAACCTCATATATAGTATCGGCAAGGGTCCGAGCGCCACTACCCTAACTGCCTCGCCAAAGGTTTCAGTGCATGGCAGCAGTGTCCTCATAGAAGGCAGAGTGACGGATGAGTCGCCAGGCACAAAAGACCATGCTCGAACAGCACGTTTTCCGAATGGTGTTCCTGCAGTGTCTGACGAATACATGAGCGAGTGGATGAAGTACGTTTATATGCAGTTTGAGCGTCCCAAGAACGTTCAAGGCGTGTCTGTCACGATTGACGTGCTAGACGGGAACGGTAACTACCGTAACATAGGCACCGCAGTCAGCGACGCCAGCGGCTTCTACAGCCTCCAGTGGACACCCGACATCGAAGGCAAATACACCGTCATCGCCACCTTCCCAGGATCCAAAGCGTACTGGCCATCCTACGCTGAAACCGCGTTTGCAGTCGACCCTGCACCGCCCCAGCCAGCCGCACCCGAACCCGCACCGCCAAACATGACTGACACTTATGTGCTCGCCGGAATCGCTGTAATAGTTGCCGCAATAGCAATAGTTGGCGTCATCATCATACTCGTGCTCAGGAAACGGCAATAACGGGAAAGGCAAACAATCGTTTCCCCCTCTTTTTTGTAACAAGTTAGAAACGAAAAGACAGAAACGACTTTCTATCACTTTGCTCTGCGACAAGTTTAGATCTTGTGCACTGAATTCGACTTCCCTCGTCCACTTCTAGCGGCGTAAACAGAGGAGGGGGGTGTTGATGCGTTTATGCTCAGAGTGCAACGAATTGGAGTTTGACCGTTTGCTGGAGAATGATAAAAGGGCTTCAGTTAGCTTGAGTTGAGGTTTCGATTATTCTTCTGATTTCAGCATTTAGCGCATCAGGCAATCCAAGTATGCTGACATCCAGAAACCCACGCACAATGAGCGAGACTGCTTGATCCCGGGACAGTCTCCTCGTTTGAAGGTATGTTATCTCTTTCTCGGAAACCTTGCCCACCGCTGCTTCATGTGTGATTTCTACGCCCTTTTTTCTGGCGATGAGTTCAGGTATGGACTGCATCAAAGATTTGTCATCCATGAGTAGCCCTCGGCATTCCATGTGCCCTTTGCAGTCAGAACTGTTGCCGTCCATCAATCCTCTGATTATGATTTTTGAGCCTTCTCTTGCCACCGCTCGACTTATCATTTCAGCCTTGCTGCCCCTTCCTGCGAGCACTGCCTTTGAGCCTATGTCCATTACCGAGTTTTCATGTCCGTATAGAATGCTGTTGAAACTGACTCTTGAGTCGTCGCCATTGCAGTACGCGGTGGGATACATTTGAACGTCTCTTACGGGGCGCATACACACATAGTTTGACACAAATGTCGCCTTGTCACCTATTTCAGCTGCACTTCGTGGACGCACCAAGGTGTTTTCGCTCCACTGATGGACCATTGTGAAATTAAGCATGGCGTCTTTCCTAACATATATTTCAGAGATGCCCAGATGTGATGCTTGTTCGGCTATTGAGTGCTGAAGGCAACTAGTGATTATGTGCGCTTTCGAGTTTTCCTCAGCAATTATGATGTTATGTACGCGCTGTTCAAGGTTCTTCTTGGTTATCATCAGGCAGGATTGAAGGGGAAAAGTCACCTCTACACCCCTTCGTATGCGGATGAAGTAGCCTCCACTGTAGTCGTCAGCCACTTTCTTTGTGAACTCGTCTTTGTTTTTGTCTACGACCTTCCACAGGTACTCCTTGAGCCAAGCATGTTTCTTGAGTGCTGCTTTGACATCCATTAGCTCGATCTTTCCATGGTACGCCTCGTTCACTTTTGCTTGAACGGTATTTTGGTCTAGGTGAAAGAAGGCTCCTGCTCTGTTCTCTGTGCTGGATTCGATGCCAGCCTTCTGCGCTTCTTCGAGTATTTGATGAGGGACTCTTGTGAGTTCATTTTGACTGGTTATTTTTCCATCCTCCAGTTGTTCTTGTTCTGCAAGCCACGCAGGCTTCGTAGCCTACTTTCTTGATATCGTCGTAGATGCTCATGGGTCCCGTGTAGCAATGGAAGTCCCCGCCAAGAAGAATACAACCGTATTTTGCGTTTATGTACTCAAGTATGTCTCCTTTGTGGGTGATTATTAGTGCTGAACTGCCACTCTCTTCAACGTAACGTTGAATGGCTGTCGCAATCAACTTCAAGCTTACGACATCTACTCCCGAGTCGGGTTCATCCAGCAGGAGAAGTTTGGGTTTGAGAAACAGCAGCTGGAGGATTTCGGAACGTTTCCTCTCGCCGCCGGAAAAACCAACATTGATGTCCCGATTCAAAAATTCAACTAGCTTGAAAGCTTCTATGAGCTCCTTTTCCTCGGTGCTGAATTCTGCCTCAAAGGGTTTTCCTATGCAGAGCTTCAACAGGCTAGACAGCTTCACTCCCGCGATTTCAGGAGGGTTTTGGAAACTGACAACCATGCCCAGTTTTGCTCGTTCGTCCACGCTAGCCGTTGTAATGTCTTTCCCATCGAAGAATATCTTTCCGGTTACAACTTCGTACGAAGGAATGCCCATTACGGCGCTCAGGAGGGTTGTCTTGCCAGAACCATTCGGTCCAAACAGAACATGACTTTGCCCTTTCTTGAGGCCGAAGCTGACATTCTTGAGTATAGTTTTCTCCCCAACTTTGACAGTCAGATCTTTGACTTCAAGAATATCCATTATGACCACGAGAAGAGTTTTGCTGACTGAAATAAACTTTTTGACACGAAAGGCACCTGTGATGATGACAAAAAAGAACCGGCTTCTGCTGTCGATTAGCCAAAAGTATCGAAAAGTGAATGGGCATAGGTTCTTCTCAATGACAGAAACAAGATTCGGAGCAGAGACTGTTGAACAAACACTTCTCTTAATGAAGTCCAATCTTGCACTTGTGATGGAATTCTCGCCGACATTAACTTAACCATGCTCTAAACATTGTCACGTCATGAAGCTACCATGATGCCTGAAGAATCCGAAAAGAAGAAAGATGGAACTGAAACAGTAAACGGAAAATTCCGGCATTTCAACAAAAAGAAGGGAAAGAAGCGGGGATAGTGTCTCCCACGCTACGATTTCTTTTTCAGACTGAACAATATCACTGCACCAACCACGGCGATCGCGATAATTATTGCCACTCCTATTCCGAGAACGTATGTGTCCGTCATTGAAGGGGGCGCAGGTTCAGGTTCAGCAGGGGCAGATGGTGCCTCCATGGCGCCGAATGCAGTTTCAGCACGTGAAGGCCAGTAGGACTTGGACCCAGCGAAATCTGCAACTAACGTGTATTTGCCAGGGATGTCGGGTGTCCACATGAAGCTGTAGAAGCCATATGAATCACTTGTTGTCTTGCCAATCTCGCGGAAGTTGCCGTTGGCATCAAGCACACTGAGTACGACTTCAACACCTTTGGCATTTGTCGGACGTGGGAACTGCTGGTACACATACTTCATCCATTCGCCCATGTTTTCATCAGCTACCGCGGGGACTCCATTTGGAAAACGTGCGGTCCTAGCGTATTCTTGCGCGCCGGCAGAAACGTCAGTTACCATGCCCTTGATTATTATCGGTGTGCCAATTGGTTGAACTATTTGTGGCGCTTCAACTGTAATTGCGCTTGGTCCTTTGCCAACGCCATATATGCGGTTGTCGTATGTGTTGAATATCACGGTTGTGCTGTCTGCAATTATTGGGTCTCCTCCCCAGACTGTGAAACGGAAGAGACCGTCGACTCTGAATACGACCTCTCCTGTAGTTGCGTTGAGACAGACGAACGGTGCACCTCTCGGCAATGGGCTGTTTCCTGAATGCTCAGAGTGCAGCAAATAGACCTTTCCGCCAGAAATAAATGCAAACTCTATTGGCCACTTGTCGCCACCCCACATGAGTTCCGTGTAAGGCTGGGTGACATCGTAAGACCAGAGTAGTTTGCCAGTTTTGACATCGATGCATTGTAGTACTCCCGCCACTGTTCCCAGAAAGAGCTTTCCATAGGCTATCATGCCGCTTTCACCAGATGGCCCGCCCATGAAAAGATCCATGTATGGTCTCGACTCAGTGGGACCCCATAGGTATTGTCCTGTATCCATGCTGAAGCCGAAGAATGCCCGAATCTCTTTTGCGCGCACAGTTATCACTCGGTCTGCTACACTCCTTGCACCAAAAGCCAGAGTCAAACCGCCTGCTGGCGGCTGCCAAGTTGTGTTGAACAGCAGCGTTCCTTCTTGTCCTCTTTTAAGGCTTATGGCCCAAATTGCTATAGGCTGATCTACGAGTCGACCAGTACTGTTGATGAGTCCGCCCATTATTCGGTCGTCATAGAAGAATGCGTTAGCGCTTCCCGGTAACCCTCTAGGTATCGTCTTGTTCCAGTCATATCCCTTAGACGCATTGAACACTATTCCGAAGGGTCTCCAGCGCTGGGCGTAGTATTCAGCCAAGGGAGCATCACTCGGACGGGATAGGTAATAGTCGAGATAAGTCTTGTAGCACGCGCTTGTTGAATTCCACTGAGCAACCCAGCCATTTGTCAGGTCTGTGATGTATCGGAGGATTTCGCCGTTCGGACCATAAACGCTTGTGCCAGTTGGTACATCTCTTATGCTCCACTCCCATCGTCCTGTGAGCGGGTCATATGCCCTCCAAGTAGTGCCGTCAACCGTCCACAAGTATGCATAGGCACCGTACAAGTTCATTGTTTGCCAATACATAACTTGACCAAAAGAGACTCGTTCATTGTTTCCTAGGACTTTTGTCCATAGTTCTTTGCCCGTTTTTAGATCTACTGCAACCACCTGCTGTTCGACAAGAGTGCTGTTGAATGCCGTCATGGAAGTCTGCGTTATCTGCCTGTGGAAGTAGAGGACCCCGTTGATTACGACGTTCCCCGTGAATTTGCCTTCGTAAGCGTCACCTGTCTCGTAGTTGTTCTGTCCCAATTCTCCTCCTGCGAGTCCGCCTTCTGCCAGGGGTATTGCCCATAGTATGTGTGGGCTCTCAGGTGCGTCGTTATAGGGGGCGAAGCGGTTGGTCGGAGTTGTCAGCCAGTTGCTGGCTACTGCGCTCCAAGATCTCAGCTGTGCGTCGACAGGGCGGGTCCAGAATTCGGTCGGGAGCGGTTCGTCTGGATAGTAGGTCCTTGTTTGCTCAGTTGCTATGAGGGCAAGTTTCTCGCTGGTGCTGGCAAGCATGGTTGTATTCGCAGGTACTCCGCCTGCTGTGTACTGAATCCTCTGCTCGGGGAAGTTTGCTTGAACATAGTAGGTGCCAGCTGTCATGGGTATGTATACTGTGCCTGTACCACCTGTAGTGTCTGTCGTGAATGGCCCTAAGGTCTCGGTTTTGCCATCAGGTTTTGTGATCGTCACTGTCATGCCGTACCAGCCAGGCTGAGGCCATGCTGTTGCATCCGAAATGCCAAAATGGAGCAGCGTTTCTTGTCCTACTCCCACGGGATTGGGCATAGCGCCGATGTACGGGTATGTTTTCTTGGTGTATGCCTGTGCTTTTGCAGCTGGCAAGACAAATATTGAAGTGGCAAAGGTTAGAAGCAGAAGCAAAGCAATCGCTCTAGGTTTATTGTTATTCCTCATTTTCCTTCTTCTCCTTAATGTTTAGCACGCATCGCTGCGTACAGTCTGCTTATTTCCATACGTTCTCGATTTAAGACTTTCTAGAGTGTGGGTTTCTAACCAGCAGTAATTAGAGGATGTGTTCCCTACTTAGGGGATACGTTGGTGTTGGTAACTCAACCGTTTTGATTGTTTTTTGGCTTGCAGGCTCCAGCCGACCACATTTACGGTCTGAACCTGCCCGTAGAGCGAAGGCACCCGCTCAGAAAACCGTTCCTAACTGATCTACACGAAACCTACCTGATGTACGCACAACTTGTCAACGCGTCAGCAAAACTATGCTGAACCCTCGTCAACGCAACCACAGCCTCACACAGCATACAAAGACCCACATGCAGCCTCACCTTGCGCAGACCTCTTTCCGCAAAGTCGTCAAGGCCCAGCCAACTCTTCTGGTGTCCATGAGTGCCCTCAATGAAGCTCCTAGGAGGAG
>CAZQCX010000049.1:0-10837 GCA_964591705.1 uncultured Candidatus Bathyarchaeia archaeon
GCGCGGGGTGTGGGATTTGAACCCACGCGGCCTTTCGACCACAGACTTAGCAGGCCTGCCCCCTACCAGGCTAGGGCAACCCCGCCCTGTCTTCTTCTGATTCTGCAGGTTTCAATTTTGCTTGGACCCTGCCAAGTTCTCACTTCTTCTGCGCTATCTCGGAAATATTAGGCTATCTGTTGGGCATGGGCGCTCGAAGCTTATTTCCAGAGAAGCTTCCAGATTTCTGGGTTTCCCTATGGTCGTGACCATTCTGCGCAGAGAGCAAGAGCAAAGACATAATCGTCTTCTAGCTTTCATTTGCTACAATTGGCGATTTTTCTTAAGACATCAATGAACTTGTCGAACATTTTCACTTTGTTGCTTTCTTCCATAGGGGTTAGGCACATGGCATAGCTTCCGTTAGTATCGACTTCAATTATAGCTCTTCCCTTTTTCGCAGGTTTCCGAATAGCGAGTGTACCATCTTCGTCTAGAGTGATGAAGAGCACCTTGATGTGTTTGGTGGCTTCGTCGCCGGAGAGTTTGATCTTCCAGTACCTTGTTTGGGCGATTCTTTCACGTAAAGTGACTTTGCTTGATATGACAGCAATTATCCTGTGAGTCTTTGGTTGATAGACTATCAGGTCGACATCGGACAGGTGTGAACTGAATTCGCCAAAATCCACGAGTAGGTTCCTCTTAACGGCGCTGAGCTCATAAGTCAAGTTCTGACCGCTTGTACGCTCGAGCCTGTTTCCTTCCGCGACTCTCAAACCCAGCAGTTCGATTTCTCTTTTGAGCATGTGTAAAAGAAGTTTTTCGAGGTTCTTTCCCTTCCATGCCCTCCAAGATTGCGCGTGATCCTTCTTTGCGGTTGGATGTTTCAGCCAGTCTTTGTAATGGCACTCCTTTGCTTCTTCCAAAAATTCAGAGACGTGTTTGTACACGTCCGTTCCATGGGCTGCTCTCTTTTCCTCGTACAGTTTCGTCAGCTCGGATGTCTTCAGGTAGTCTTCCTCTTTGAGTCACTTCTCTTACCCTTTTCCCTTTGGTAATACGCCCAACTGATCTCTCGAGACTCCTCAGTCTTCTTCTCAATAGCCATGGGTTTTCTCATTATGAACAGGTACTTGAAACCTCGTAGATAGAAGTTGAATCGCCTAGCGCGATTATGCCAGAGACCTGTGTTAGAAGACTGCCCTCGACGAGCTATGCATATCAGATCCACAGTATCAAAATATTTTGTAAGCCTTGCGTATAGCAAGAAACCAACTGGCGTGAATTTCTTCTTCACCCATTGGTCCCCAATTAGCCATCCCAGAACTTTTCCAGGTTTCAGTATTCTGTGTGATTCTTTGATTACTTTTTCCAGTTCGTCGTAGAACTCTGCCGTTTCGCTTGAGATCTTGCCAATGCAGTTAGGATTCTCGTTATACCTAATGTTATCCCCGTATGGTGAATCGATGAAGACCAAGTCAGCATAATTGTCTGGGAGAGGGATCTTGCGAGCGTCATTCTGAATTATGTCTTTCCTGTAAGGAGGAGGCGCAATATCGTAGCAAATTGCCTTTCTGCCTTCTTCCTTGCACACGTCAAGTGTGGTGCCGCTTCCACACATCGGGTCAACAACAAGGTCTCCAGGTTCCGTGTACCTCCATATCAGGTTCCAGATGAGTTCAGCAGGGGTGACGCCAGCATATTTGTTGTTTCCTTTCGGAACAGACCCATAACTTTGCCTGGGAAAATCCCAAAGCGTCGTGGATTGCAGCTTCGGGATCTCTTCCGCCGCCTCGTCTTTCTTGTTGACGTAAGGGAGCATCTGCCAAGACTGGGGTTCAGATATCTCAAGGTCAACTGCAGCCTCAGTTTTCGTGAGATACTCTTGCCATTGATTGATTTGCATCGTGGGTGCCCTGTACAAATCGAGGAGAGCAAGGGTCTTGCCCTTATTGATTGGCGACGACCTCTCAATGGTTAGCGCATCAAGAAGCTTCTTTGCTTCCTTGAGCGGGATTGTCTTCCCAACTGGCTCAACCTTGACTTGGTAAGGATATTTCCTTTCCCATGCATCAGGAATAATGTTATAACTCGCGTCTGCAGCTGCCCTAAACACGCCAAGCAAAAGGTCAGAATCCAAATTCCATAGAAATAGGAAATCGCCTTTCTTCACCCTCATGGCAGCCGCCCCATAGACTTTGCTGCTTCCAAAAAGCAAAAGTCTCAGGCACTCGTCCATCGATGAGTTCGTGCATGCAAACACGTAGCCTCTCACAGTTGCCGGCAATGGTTTCTGAACCACTCGCTTCTCCTCGAAATAAATTATGCCGTCTGTAACAATAACCGATGAGATATAAGTGTTAAACGTTGTCAACTGCGAAACGCAAAATCGAGAAAACCCTCAAGCGTGAAGCCTTTCCACCGCTATTACAGAGAGTAGTTATTTCCTTCTGCTGCCTTCCCAATCTTCATATTTTTTGAGCAGTGCGTCTAGTTGCTGCTCTAATTAGTCTGCTACACCTAGGAAGGGCATTTCTGTTTCCTTTATGATTTCCTCTGGCTGCTCGTATTTTTCCCTGAGCACTTCGATATGCTCGTAATGCCTGTCGAGGTATCTTGGTCTCCCGCGTGCTGCGTCTCTTAGAAAGTCTTCTTTTGTGGTCAAGCCTAGTTGCTTGTTTTCTTCTCTGAAGTCTTCGATTTGCATGAGGAGGGCTTCAGGGAGATGACTGATTAGAAATCGAACATGATTTCTATGGTGTGCTGGTAATTTTGCATTTTTTCCAAAGCAACCATGATCGCTGCGGCTGCGGGTTTCAAACAGGCAATACCCAAACATTGAGCATGTTTTCACTTTAACTCTGGTCTCTCGACTGCACTGGAGAGTCGTTTCGGCGTCTGCTTTTTTAGCTGTTTTCGGCATAGGCGTGAGCTCCGAGTGACCTATCATGAAAAAGAAAAACCAAGCCTTGGCGCTGGAAGATAATCTGCTCGTGGACCTCACCTTGCATGGCGTCCCAGCATCCTTGCTCACCGAGTTCGCTCAGAAAGTCGCCAACCCCTACTACCTGGGAAACATGAACGCCGCAGTACAGGACCTGATCCAGAAAACGCTCACAGAACAGGAATTCGTCCATTCCCGCATTACACACGTCCGCAGCAGCCAGCGAAAGCAGTCAATCTCAGTTGGGCTACAGAGAACGGTAGATGCATTGCGAGGCTTCCAGGAGGCGGCGTCAGCAAGCCAAGTTGCAGTCGCCACAGGAAGAGACCGAACTGATGAGAGCGCACGCCTGAACGAGTTGTACCGTTTGGGCTTGGCGTGGAAAGAAAAGCGAGGTCGATCCAGAGTCTTCAGCCTGAAGGAGGCAGCTACTTGACGAAGGGTAAGCCTTGGTCACCTGAACATGAAAAGCAGCTCCGCGAACTGGTGCGGGCAGGCAAATCCATCAAAACCATCTCAGAGGCACTTGGGAAAACAGAGACTGCCATCCGCCAGAAAATGATTAAACTCGAATTGAAAGAAGAAAAAAAAGTCACACAGCAAATTTTTTTCTTCTACCAGCCCCTTACCAGCCGAATTGCCAAACATGGAAAGGCAACTCAAGGTTTTGGCTGCTGCATTGGAACTGTTGCAGACGCGTGGGCTTGACCGCATAGAGATCCTGCGTTTGCGCAGCATAGTCACGGGAGTGCAGGTTTACCAGGAGTTGCTCGCGGATTTTCTCGGTTTCGCTGAGCTTGAGCGGCGGCTTTTTGAGTTGGAGGCGAAGTATGCGGAGCTCGCGAAGGATACGGTTGAGGGCGCACAGGGCAGTTAGCACGTATCAGCAGGCGAAGCTTAAGCTCGACCGATACGAGAGCAAAGCTGATCGTGCGAGGGCTGCAAAGGCTTGGGAGCTGCAGTCTGACGCTGAAGGCTTCTTCCGCAAGGTCCTCGGCTTCACGCCTTACGGGTACCAGCTTGAGCTTGCGGACTTGTTTGAGAAGAACCAGTTTGTCGCTGCTCGGTGGTGCCGGCAGAGCGGGAAAAGCTGGATGGTGTCGGCGCTGCTGTTGAAGTATGCTTGGGAGAATCCTAGTAGTTACATAGCGATTGTCGGTCCGAGCTGGCACCAGAACAAGATTCACTTGTTTTCGGGCTTTCCTGAGAGTAATGTCCCACTCTAGAAGGATTTAATCAGCTGCAGTAGCCTATCTCTGTTTGCCCAAACCAGACCCAACAGTATTAGGATGAATCCCAAAGCTTGCGCTGCCCAAACATAGCCACCGCTTAGAACAGGGGTAAACCTGTTAAAAGAATAACTCAGATCCCCGGGCAATTTGAACGATACCCATTCATGCTGCGCAAGATCGGTCAGTGCCAAGAAATTAGAAGCCATAGAGACCAAAATGAGATATAGAGCTACCCACGCTACGTAGAAGGCCAGCTTTCGCCGTTTTGGAGAACCGTTTCCTGTTCGCGAGACCATTATGCATTTCTCGACCGCCGAGGCACCAAGAAGGCACAGTAAAGGAAGCGTCAGGAAATTGTATTTGATCGAATTTACATACGGAACAAGCAGGTTACCATAGAAAACCAACACCAAGTTGAGTCCCATAACGCCGGCGACTGTAACAAAACACGTCAAGTCAAGAAAGAAGAGCTTAGAGAACCGTCTTCCGTAAATAAACGAAACTAACAGAGAGAGAAAGCAACCAAGAATGAAGAAAACTCCCAAGGATTCAACCAAGAAACTCAGGTTGAAGAAAGGTGAAGCCTTCAATCCGACTGGCAGAAAAGTTCCAAAATCGTCATGACCGAACATGGACATCAGCCCCCGTCCAGAAATTGCCTCGTACCAGAAATACTGCAAAAGTGAGGCTGGCAATATGAACAAGGCAAGTTCAACTGTTGAACGTTTGAGGCTTTTCGGTCGGGAGTATAGGAAAATCAATGCAAGCGGAATCAGTATAAACACTGCAAAAAGCTTCGCCAGCAAAGCCAAACCGAAAACCAAACCCGCCAACAGAAACAGTTTCAGAGAGTCCTTTCTAAGTGCATAGATACTAACAAGCAGGCACAATAGGCTGAAAAAGAGGCAGTAGACGTCAACTAGGAAAGCCCGCGACATTATCAGCTGCCAAGGCGCTAAGGCAAAAAGGGCTGCAGCCAACAACCCGGTTCGGCTGCCATATAGTGCTTCACCAACTTTATACATCACAAAGACACTTCCGAGGGCAAATATGGCTGCTGCCGC
Organism: uncultured Candidatus Bathyarchaeia archaeon; assembly: GCA_964591705.1. GTDB lineage: Archaea > Thermoproteota > Bathyarchaeia > Bathyarchaeales > Bathycorpusculaceae > UBA11855. The sequence continues at coordinate 5,220 of CAZQCX010000049.1, forward strand.
AACCCCAATCGTGTAGGAGGAACCGAAGGTTCTCAAGAAGAACGCTGCGATGTAGAAGCCCAGAGGCTGCATGTTAATCATGTTGCCATAGCTAGTATACGGCATTCCCCACTGAATAATACCCATCGCAGCTGAAAACTCCACCTGAGAATCCCAGCTGGAGAATGGTCCGAGACTGAGTAACAGAAACGCGGCACCAAGAAGCACTCCAATGATAGCAAAATGTTCCTTCAAGCGACGAGTGATTGGCTGAAGATGAAGGCGGTTTGAAACGAAGTTGCCTCTAGGTCCTTTGCCTTCGTTCTCAGGAGGAGAACCTAAGACATCGGGGACTTTCGTAAGCATTTGAAACAGTAGGCTGCCTATGGCAATGGCGAACGCTGGAAAGGCTGGCAGGATATACCAGAACTGTTTTGTCTGAGTAAAAGTGAAGAATACGAGCACTATTGACATCCATGAGAAAACCAGAGTGTCTTCCTTTGAACGCCTGACAACTGCTTTGAAGGCAGAGAGTCCTGCCGCAAAGGGCAGCAATATCACCCAAAGAATGTTCTCTCTATCGACAAGATAACTGAAATAGTAAAGATAATTACCGCCGTGTTCTTCAATGGAACTGACAGTTCGCGCAACGCCTTGAAAAACAAAATGAAAATTCCAAAAGTCTGGTCCGAACCAAAGAAGCATATAGATTATCCAAGGAGCTACCATGAGGATTGCGACTTGCCAGAAAAGCGCGAAGCGTTTTGTGAATAGGTACCTGAATCCTTTCCCCGCTACGGTGAAATAGACTAATATGATGACCGGTATTAGCAACGCCATGGCCTGCTTCGTCATGAATGCAAAACCAAAAAAAAGCCCGCTCAGAACAGTATATCGTCGTCTTCCTTCCTTTTCGTCGCTCAATAACAGAGAGTAAAGACTGCATAGAATGAAGAAGATCAAAGGGGCATCAGTCATTGCGCGGGTTGAAAGAACATAAAATGTCGTGAATGTACCAAGAACTAGCGCAGAAAGAAGCCCAACATATCGGTTGTAGAGCTTCTTCCCTAAAAAGAAAATGACGACTAAGGATAGCGAACCGAACACGGCACTCCAGAATCTGGCTGCGAAGTTGGTAACCCCGAATATCTGGTAAGCAAGAGACACGAGCCAGGCAAAGAGAGGCGGCTTGCCGATCCCGAAATCCAATTGCCCGAAAGACCAAGGGCTGAGGTAATCGCCGGTCTTGAACATGTGAAAAGCCCACTGCGAGTATGTTTGTTCCTCAGTCACCCAAAGAGGGCTATTTCCCAGGTTGACGAAGAATGCTGCTGAAAAAAGAAGAAGCAAAAAAACGCAGAGCGCATCAGCGTGCGATGATGCCCATGTGAATCTTGGTTTAGGACTCGTTTCGGCTTTGGTTTGTTGCTTTTTTATTTTGGAGGTTCGAGCGAGCCACAAAATTGTCAGAGCTGCCATGACCGCCACGACAAGGGCAACCACATCGAAAACAATGGTGGTCCACGGAACGGAGTCGACCAAGACAGGAGGTAGTGCTTCAGCTGTTGCGTCAGATAGTGCGAAAGCATAGATTCTATGGTCGCTGCTTCCAACGTAGAGTATTCCATTCGCCAAGACAGGAGAAACGTCTACAGATGATCCTGTGGAGTAGCTCCATCGTTTCTCCCCTGTGAACGCGTCAAAGCAGTAGATGTTGAAGTCTTCAGAGCCCACATACACACGTCCGTCAGCGATCGCTGGCGAGGATCTGACCCAATACCCAGTTGGACTCTGCCAAATTCTGTCGCCGTTAGAAGCGTTCAGACAATAAACATTATTATCATCACAGCCCACGTAGACAAATCCGTAAGCCGCGGCTGGGGATGAGAAAACTGAACCGCTTGTTTGATACTTCCAGATTTCTGTTCCGGTAGATGCGTTCAGACAGCAGATATAACCATCATTTGATCCAATGTACACACGCCCAGCGAAAACGCATGGCGAAGAGAAAACGCTTCCTGTATGGCGGCGCCACATTTCGCTACCTGATGAAGCGTCGAAAGCGTAGACATGAAAATCGTCAGTGGCAACATAGATTAAGGCATCCACGACAGCTGGCGACGAATGCACACGACTCGAAGTCTGGTATCTCTTTAATACAGCCCCGTTTGACGAGTTGAGGCAGAACACACTGTTGTGACCAGAACCAATGTAGACGGCACCATTCGCGATTGCAGGAGAAGACCGCACTAAACCTCCAAGCTCCGACTTCCAGACCAGGGTTCCTTTCGCAATATCCACGCAGTAGACGTAACCGTCATCTGAGCCCACATAAACCAAACCATTGTAGATAGCAGGAGACGAGTTCACCTCGTTTCCAGTCGAATAGTTCCACAAATGTCTGCCTGACAAGGAGTCAAGACAGTATATTCGCCAGTCTCTGGAACCAACAACAAGGGAACCGTTTGCAACTGCAGGCGAAGACTTCACAGCTTTCCACGTCTCAAAAGTCCACAGAGACTTGGGTATATCAGTCAAGCTTTTGACGGTTGAGAAACCACTGCGATCCAGATCGTGGCGAAACATGGTCCAAGCAGATGCGGCTGCAATGCCGTCAGCGCTCGAAGCGGTGGAAATACTGCATGATTGAATAAGGATAAGCAGAATGAGAATGAATAGCAGCCACCTGCGCTTTCTCATTGATATCCTACGCAAAACCATGGTGAATACAGGATATATTAAAATGTTGAAGTCGAAAACACAACAGAAACCAAAAAGGAGATTGCACCTAAACGCAGGACGCAGTTGCATGTGCAACCAAGCCGCTGAAAGGTTTCGGATGCTGATGCAGATAAAAGCCTACCTATCATACAGCGAATTCAATACAAGAAAAAGGGGAGATTAATTTCGTTGATGGCGAACTACTTGCGCTTCTTGATCAGCAGCATTGCCAGAAGGACGATAACGATTATGAACGCTACGGCAAAGCCAGCCACAACAGGCAGGAAGTACGTGTCAGAAATTGAAGGCGGTGCAGGTTCGGGCTCGGCAGGCACAGCAGGCACAGGATCAACAGCGAACGACGTCACCGCACGGGACGGCCAGTAAGACTCGCTCCCGCCAAACTCGGCGAAAACCGTGTATTGACCCTCAATGTCAGGTTTCCAGTTAAGCGTGTAAAACCCGTCAGAATTCGACACAACCCTGCCGATCTCCCTGTAGTTGCCATTCGAGTCAAGCACACTCAACACGACCGGAACACCAGTCACATCCCTAGGCCTAGGCTTCTGCATATACACATACTCCATCCACACACCCATGCTCGCGTCAGACACGGCTGGAACACCATTCGGAAAACGAGCAGCCTGCTCCTTCTGAGCCGTACCCGCAGAGATATCGGTAACTGTTCCGCGAATCATTAAGCTTGAACCCAGGACTGTGGCGGTCATTGGTGCTTCCACGGTTGTTTTGCTTGGTCCTTTCCCTATGCCGTATACTCGCATGTCGTATGCGTTTAGGTAAGCCATGCAACCGTCCGCGACTGGGAAGCCTAGATCAGCGAATGCGCCCACAGAGGCCCAGCTCAGCAGAGTCCATATTTCTTCTCCAGTAGTGGCGTTTAGACAGCGTACTCTTGATCCCTTGTATGTTGGCGCGTTTGGCGAGTGCTCACCGCTGTAGACGTATATTTTTCCGTCAACGATGGCCCCTGGAAAGATTGGGTACAGACCCCATGGGGTTTCTAGACCGCTGTTGGTGTTGTTGTATTTCCAAAGCAGTTTTCCAGTTTTTGATTCGTAGCAGAACATTTCTCCGCCGTAGCCGCCCGTGTAGAGTTTGCCGTATGCCACGAATCCTATCTGGCTAACGCCGCCGCTGCCGATGGTTGGATAGAAGTTGAAGTCGCGTGTTTGCCCGATTGGTCCCCATAGTCGGTTGCCTGTGTCCAAGTCGTAGCCTGACCATTGCATGGTTTCTTTGTCGCTCATGAAGAAGACGCGGCTCTCTGCATCCAAGGGACCGAATTGTCTAGTAACGTTTCCTGCCGGTGCTGGGAAGTCCTTCATCCAAACAAGGTTTCCTCTGGAGCCTGGCTTCAGGCTTATTGTCCAGAAAGTAGCGTATGAAGCAGCAGTGTCAGCTCCGATGCCTCCGAAATGCGCCTGACCAAACACGGCTCTGATGTTGGCGCTCCCAATCAAAATGTCATCGCGTACAATGTATCGAATTTCTGAGCCTGAAGGTAATGTAGGTATTGTCACGTTCCAAGAATATGAGTCGCGCAGGGTTGAGTTGAGAACTGCACCGACGGGTCGATATGCGGCCATGGTAAGTGCGTTATCTTGTCCATTCGTAATCACCTGAGTAAAGTTCCATAAAGCCAACCATCTGCCTGCGACGTTAAGCTGGTAGATCACAAGCTCGCCATTAGGACCACGCGCTCTTGTGCCTGCGGGAACATTCGTTATGTTGAACAGCCAGTTTCCATCCAATGAGTCATAAGCAATCCACGTTGTGACACCGCCTACAGTTGTTGTTGCCCACAAATAGCCGCTGGGTATAACACCGTGTTGGTTCGGAGAGTCGAACCATTCCAGTTGAGCGAATGAGGGGTTGACTGTGTAGTTCTGCCACCATATTTGTTCGCCAGTTTGCAGGTCAACGCAGACATATCCGCCGCCAGTAGCGCTGTTGCCCCTGGGCAGAGGATAGTAGAGTCTGCCGTAGATTATGAGGGGGTTGGGGAATCTTGATTCATATGAAAGCCCTGTGTAGTATGTTGCACCGTCGACGCCCGTGTCGCTTCCGCCTACAACTCCTCCATAGTTAATTGGCTTTGTCCACATGATGTGAGGGCTGTTGGGTGCTGTGCCGTCGGGCTGATATCTTAACGATCCGAAAGAGTAGGCTGCACCAAACGGTTCAAGGAAGTTGGATGATACGCTTGCCCACTCCGTGTTCTGACCTTCTATGGGTCGGCTCCAGAACTCGGTCGGAAGAGGGTTGCCTGGAAGATGCGATATAGGCGCTTCTTGCACTGTCAAAGTGATTGTTCGGCTGCTTGGCAGATAGGTGTTGTTCTCGAAGGCTGCGTTTGCAGCAGAAAGCCCTGGAGTATTAGCCTGGTTCCACGTATATCTTTGCCCAGGGAACTCGAACTTCAGCGTGTATGTGCCCACTTGAGTAGGAGTGTACACAGTGTAAGCTGATGACGTTGTGTCTTCAACGACAGGCCAGTTGACCACGTTAGTGGTTCCGTCGGGCTTTGTGATTGTAAGCTTGTAGTCTTTGAACCGAATGGTATTGAGTATGGCTGTGCCTGCTGGCATTTTGTCTAGCCACACTACGATGATTACTTGTTGACCGACGCCAACAGGGTTCGGTCTTGCATTGATATAGGCGAAGGTTGGGATCTGCCATGGCGGCGTATGTGCAACAGCAGTTGGCAAAGCAATCAGCGTCAAAGCAATTGTGCACGTAAGAAGAATAGTCACCGTGACTGTTTTCTTGTCTATCATTCATTACTCTCCTTTAATTATAGTACACAATGGTACAAAGTCTAGGCGATACGAAAGTTCAATAAAAAGCTTTTCAAGAATCTCCATTTAGCATAGCCGGCTTAACCAGTTGACGTTCTC
>CAZQCX010000050.1:0-10790 GCA_964591705.1 uncultured Candidatus Bathyarchaeia archaeon
GACAAAGCGGTGTCACCAACATTCTTCAATACTTAATATCGGGACAAGCCAGCGCGCTAACAGGAACCAACAGATCATTCTTACTTGTGTGGTTTTGTCTGCAACTTTAGGATCGAGAAAGCCGACGCATTCGCCTTCGCAATTTTCGAAATCTCTCGACGGCTGCGAAGTTGCCCAATCTCTTTGTCAAACCCTTCGTTATGATTAACGCTCGAAATTCCACAAGTTTCTCTGTCAGCCATCAACAGGATGCCTTCAGATTACCATCTCTTAGTTCCTCATTATTGTAAATACGACGTTGATTGTTGACTGAAGGAGCTTGCTGTTTTCAGCTGTCTAGTTTCCCTCTCAAAACCTTCCCCACCCCGGCCGGATCGGTTCTTCCTCTAACCTCTCTCATGATTCTGCCCATTAACATTCCGTACGAGTCTTTGCCAAGCTTTTGTATTGTTTCCTTGTTCTCTGCGATTGCCTTATCGACGAGTCTTTCAATCTCCTGCTCAGACAACACCTTGAGTCCTAGTACATTGATGGCGTCAATGACGCCTTTGCCAACATGTTTAGAAAGCCAAATGAAAACGTCCGATATTGCTTCCTTAGTAATCTCTCCTGAACCCACCAGCCTAAATATCTCTCTAAGTTTTTGGTCTGAGACAGTTTCAGTTTCGATTCCTTCGCGTTTTAGCGCTTTCAATGTCTCGGTTAGAAAAACCGCCACGGTTGTTGGTGAAGCTTTGTAAGCGTGTACGACTTCCTCGAAGAGAGGGCAGTGCTCGCTGTCAACCATCTGCATAACCAATTTGTCATTTAGCGCATATTCGTGTTTCAGTCTATTGCGCTTCGATTCTGCTGACTCTGGCAGACCACGCTTGGCTTGGGCTATGAACGCTTTGGTCATTGGCGCTGGAGGAATGTCAGTTTCAGGGTACATCCGGGCAGCTCCGGGTCTCGGTCGCATATACCGCGTCGTTCCATCGGCGTTGGCAGCACGTGTTTCAGCAGGAACACCTGAGACAGTCTCTTTCGCTCTTTCAACAACAGCCTTTAAAGCATCTACCGCGTTTTCTATGGAGTCAGCCACAAAAACAATTGCATCATCTTCGGTTGGGGCTACTGCGCTTTTTACACTTTCGACTTCTTCGGTGGTTATGCCATATGCAGGCAGTTCGTCTGTGTGAAAGATGCCTCCTACTCTTCCCCAGAATATCGCCCTGTCCGATAGCTCTGTGCCCAGGCGGAAGTTTGGCATCAGTTCTCGTTGGAGGAATCCTGCAAAACCAGGGAGTCGCACTGCAAGCACTTTTTGGTTTTTCGCCAAGGCTTTTGATATTACCTTGCATTTTGTTCGCTGAAAAGCATTTGTGGCATCAATGAAATCTTCTCTTAGTTGTTCAGCTTTTACACCTTTTTTTCTGAGTTCTTCACTTATCGATAGAAGTGTGAGTTGTCTGTTTACCTCATATTCCACTACTCGAGAGATGAGTTCAAGCTCTTGGATGCCTTTGATCTCAACAAGTGCTCCTTTGGAAATTGAGATGTTTAGGTCTTGGCGAATTGTCCCTAACCCCCTCATAACTTTTCCTGTGTCTCTTAGAATGCGACCTATTGCCTCTGCCACTTTCTGTGTTTCCGCTGGTGAGGCTATGACTGGACCCGTTGCAACCTCGATTAGTGGTATTCCCAATCGGTCTATGCGGTAGCGAATTGTTTTTCCCCCGTTTCCCCCTCCAGTTTTGCGCGCAGCATCCTCTTCAAGGCTCGCATGGAAGATCGGAATGTTTTTTCCATCAATGCTCAACTGACCGTTGAGCGCTATGACGCAGGTTCGCTGGAAACCAGTCGTATTGGACCCATCAATCACCGTCTTACGCATCACCTGGATTTCATCAACGGGTGTTGCGTTCAGCATGAGGGCTGCTGTCAGCGCGATTTCGGCTGCATCCATATTCAATGCGTGTGGTGGTTCCTCATCCATTTCCACGAGGCAAGAGCTGTGATAATTTGCCTCGTATAGAAACTCTAATCCTTTTTTAAACTCGAAGAATGCCGCTGGATCTATCTGTCCTAGCTCGCTTTGTGTTGGTCTTAGCCTTCGCAAGAAAGTTATTTCGGGTTCTTCTTTGAAGAGTTCAGGTTTGCAGTCACAGAACAATTTTCGCTTGGTTTGGATCTGCTGATGAATTTCTATACCTACTTTCAACCCGATTTTTGCATAATCAATTTCCAACGTTTCTCCTTCCTCTCGATTTGCTTATTCAAAGGTGGTCCGGTGGGAAAATTCGTTCGCGATGTTGGTTGTTAGAAGCTCTTTTGCCTCCTTCGGATCCCTAGTCTGTCCGAGTACCCACATTAACTTGACTATTCCGGTTTCTGGCAGCATATCACCTAGGGCAACTACCCCTAGTTCGAGCAGGTCTCTTCCTGTGTCGTAAACGTGCATGTTTACTCGACCCCAGATGCATTGAGATGCCAATGCCACGACAACACCTTCTTTGTTTGCTTTTTCTATTGCGTCGAAGCAGTACTTGCTTACATGTCCCAGACCTGTTCCCTCGAGAACTATGCCTCGAAAGCCTTTTTCTACGTACCAGTCTATGACTGAAGGGTTGAAGCCGGGATGGAATTTCACGAGTGCGACCTGTTCGTTGAACTGTGGTTTCAGGATTACTTGGTTCGCAGCGTTCCGTCTGTGAAAATCGTCGGTCAACATTGTTATTTCGGCATCTTTTAAGCGTGCAATTGGCGATGCGTTGATAGATTTAAATGTGTCTCTTCTGCTTGTGTGGCATTTTCGAACTTTTGTCCCTCTGTGGGCAACAATTGTTGTGTCCGAAACTGTCTCATGCATAGCTAGGACGACTTCTGCGAATGGGGCATTGGCGGCAAATTGAACCGCGCCGATTAGATTTGTTGCGGCATCTGAGCTGGGTCTGTCTGATGAACGTTGTGCTCCAACTATTACAAGGGGGATAGGCAGGTTTTGCAGAGCAAAGCTGAGCGCTGCTGCAGTATAAGCCATTGTGTCAGTGCCGTGAGCTATTACCACTCCATTAACACCCCGGGAAATCTGTTCAGCAACCGCTTTGGCTATTACTACCCAGTGTTTGGGAGTTATGTTTTCGCTGTAGAGGCTGAAAAGTATATTCGTTTCCACTCTAGCGATCTCGCTGAGTTCTGGGACGACACCGTAGAGGTCGCTCGCGGAAAGTGCTGACCGAACGGCTCCTGTTCGGTAGTCTACGCGGCTAGCTATGGTCCCCCCTGTACTCGTAACCACAACTTTTGGCAGTTCAGATTTCTGTTCAGGGATGGGGGGTTTTGCGAAAACTGGTTTGGCGCCCTTGCCAATCCTGCTGATGATGACGCTGGAAGTAATACGGATACCAATATTGTAGCCGCTTTTTAGCTTCACAACGATGTGGTCGCCTTCTCCAGTTTCCGGGCGAGGGATGAGTATGCCTTCGTATTTCCCTTCTTCGTTAATGATTTGGACGAGATCGCCCACTTCGCAGCTAGCTTTTTTGAGGGCTTCAAGAGCATTTCCCTTGTATCCTGAGGTTTCAATTTTTGTCATTCTCTATTTCTCCAACTTTTTTGAAACGTAAACTCCATCGCGTTCGTAGCCAAACTTCATGTAATATCTCTTTGTGCCCAGTGCACTAATAACTAGAAGCTTTCTTAAATCATACTCCTCAGCTACTATTCGTTCTGCTTCGTCTAGCAGTTTCTTGCCGAACCCTTTGTGTTGCCATGCTTTGCCAGGAGGAGAGCCGACGGGCACCAAAGGACCATAAACGTGAAGCTCTCGCACTATTGCTGAGGGCTGTCTTTTGATTTCTGGTCTATGTGCTTTTTCAGAAGGAACACGCAACCTGAGATATCCGACGAGAACATCGTTTTCTGGATCTTCTGCAAAGACGAATACCTCAAATCCTTCGGACGCTTCATATTTTGTCGAGGTGATTCTGATATTTTCCGCCGACAGGCTGATTTTGTCAACGCAAGTTCTGTGTCCAACTTCTCTGCATCTAATGCAGCGGCACCTATTGCCTTCTCTGGCGAGTTTCTCCTGAACCAGCTGGCGAAGGTTGCTCTTGTTGACGCCTGACGCTATGAGTCTAGCAGGTATATCTCGTTGCACACGCATTATTCGGATCCAAATTGGCGTTATTTTCTTGACCTCGGCGATGACATCGATTGCCCGGTCAGTCGAATAGGGTAGATATAGTCCTTCGCGGAACCAAGTGTGGACTTTCGTGCCCTCAAGAACGAGGCACGGGTATATCTTTATCATATCTGGTTTGAAATCCGGATTACTGAATATTCGTTTGAAGGCTTCGATATCCTTCATGGGGGTTGAACCGGGGATTCCAGGCATCATATGATAAACGACTTTCAGCCCGGCGTCTTTGATTATTTGGGTTGCCTCAACAACATCTGCTACGGTGTGGGTTCTCCCGACGAGTTTGTAGATTTCGTCGTCGGGGTTTTGGACGCCAAGTTCAATTCGAGTCACGCCCATGTTGAGCATAGCATCGATGTGGTTTTGCTTTGCCCAGTCGGGGCGGGTTTCCACTGTTATTCCAACGTTTCGGATACGACTTGTTTCGGCTTTGCGTTTTGCTTGGTCAAGAGTTGTTGAATGGCTACTTGTGATAGCGGCGAGCGCTTGCGTTATGAATGAAGTCTGATATTCTACTGGCGTGGATGGAAAGGTTCCCCCCATGACAATGAGTTCGGCCTTGTCCACTTTGTGCCCTATGGCCGTTAGCTGATCAATTCTGCTTCTTACCTGGAGGTATGGGTCGTAGTTGTTCTGTGATCCACGCATTGCTGCTGGCTCGTGACCCGTGTAGCTTTGTGGCACTCCCTGTGATGGTCCTCCGGGGCAATACGCACACGGCTCTGTTTGCGGGCAGCGGTGTGGCTTGGTCATTATCGCTATTACTGTGACGCCTGAGATTGTGCGGGTGGCTTTTCTGCGCAAGATAGGCAAGAGTTTTGGTTTTTCGTCTTTTCTCAGGGCTTCGATGATCTGTGAGTTAGATGGTATGCTTTGTAGGTGGTATTTTGTTGTGATTCTAGTTTTTATGCGGTACACATCTGTTGTTGTCGGGTCAGAGAGCTGTTTCAAGGAATCTATGATTTCGCGTAGCTGGCGTTCAAAATTCGACATTTGATCGGTCCGTTAGGAATCTGTGGAACGGATACATAAAGGCAATTGAGAGAGTTTGTCTTCCGAGCATCTCAAAAGGACTGCAAATAGTGAAAATGAAGCTAGATCCTTACATCCAGTTTTGCCCTGGCTTGCGAAGCAGGACCACTCTTTTTTCGTAGTTACGTCGTGTCCTGCCTTTTGGGCTAGGCGCGGTCTTCTCTTGAGCTTGGATTTTCGGAGTTTGCGATCTGACTTTTCCAGCTTTTGAGAGTGAGCCGTGGGTTGGCATACGTTTACACCTGGTGCAGATAGAACGGAAATGCAGTTCTTAAACGTTACCTTTGAGTTGACTATTCTCAATGAAAAAGGCTGCAGGCGGGGGAAAACGAAGCATGGTTGTCACTTTGAAGCGCAGCTGGAGGAAATACCGCGCAAAGCAAGGGAATCAAGCTGAAATCTGGTTGGGGAATGGTGTGGAACTAAGCATTTGCCTTTTCATCATAGTCTCTGTGTTGAGGGAACCATAAACTTATTTCACGTTCCTCAATATTACACGGTGATAAATAATGATGGATAGGACAGTGACTGAAGCTAAATGAAACGGATTTCAACTATCCTTCTAATCTCGGTCATTTTGGCTGTACCGTTCTCAATTCTGCGTTTTCACAGTGAGAGTAATTGCAGTGTCGAAAACAGCGCAGTCTATGTCGGCGTCGCGTTTCAGGGAGACACTGTTGCAGAAGCCAAGCTCCTTATTGACCGAGTGAAGAAATACACGAATGTTTTTGTCTTGGGACATACTGCTGTTAGCAGGAACGAGGCATCGACAAACGAGGTCTGCGACTATGCGGTCTCGCAAGGACTGAGCATAATCGTCAATTTTGGGTACTATGATCCTTATGTGTCAGAGGCGGACCAAATGTTTCGGCGGTGGCCCTGGCAGCACTCATGGGTTGAGGCAGCCAAGAGGAAATATGGCAACTACTTTCTAGGCGTTTACTATGACGATGAACCGGGAGGAATACAGATAGACTGGCAATGGTCCGAGTTCTTTGAGGAATACGCGAGCTACTTTTCTCACCCCTTGAATACGACGCTTCACAAGATTTTTGCCAAGCTTCTTGAGGCGAAAGCTTCAGGATTGTATCCCGAAGAATATGATCTAGAGGCTGAGTTCTTCACCGAGATGATTTTCAACTACACGAGGGGAAATATACCTTCAGGACCTGCAGAAGTCACCACCTTCACCTCAGATTATGCTCTCTATTGGTTTGACTATCTTGGAGGGTATGATGTTGTTCTTGCTCAGTTGGGGTGGAACCACACTTTGGCACAGGATATCGGTCTGCTGAGGGGCGCTGCTAGATTGCAAAACAGAACATGGGGATCGATAATAACATGGAAGTACAACGCACCTCCCTATCTTGACCGTGGTATCGAGGTTTATCGCCAAATGGTGGCTTCATATCGTGCTGGCGCAAAATACATACTGATTTTCAACTACCCCAAACTTGAGGGAAATCTCTATGGCGTTATGCATAAAGAGCACTTTGATGCTCTTGAAGAATTTTGGAAAAACTATGTCCATCCCAGAAGGAAAGCTGACTTGTCCAAGGGGCAGGTTGCGCTCGTTTTGCCTAAGAACTACGGATGGGGAATGAGGCACCCCGAAGACAAAATATGGGGAATGTGGGAGTCAGACGGCAAGTCGGAAAACATATGGAGAGTGTCACGTCGCCTTCTTTCCACCTACAGCTTAGGTCTGGATATAGTCTACGATGACACTAGGTTTCCTTTGTCAAATGAGTATCTGAAAGTCTTTTTCTGGAATGAAACTGCTTAGCCTCAACATTTTCTTGTCTTCAGAGCTTTTTGGGATTATTCTATCTCTTTCTCGGTTCTTGCGGATCCTCGCCCCTTGAATTTGATTTTCGCTGTTAGGATTTTTTCGGTGGCGAAGAGGCGTGAGGCAACGTACATGACGACAAGAGTAAATGCTGTAACATATGCAATCCCAAGGGTCACTGTGAGAAAGTCTCCTGCAATCACTGCTTTGCTGGCGATAATGGGTTGACTGTAAGGAATTGCAAAGAGAACTGCTTTGACTGGAAAAGGCAACGTATTGATATCGATGTACATTAGAGCTAGGGAAGGTATGAAAATCAGGGGGTAGACGTAACCAACAAGTGCTGTTGCACTCCGAACGTCTTCTGCGAAAGCTGACATTATCACTGCGAGTGCCAAGCCTGATAGCAAAGTCACGAAAAGCGTAATTCCGAGCAGGGCGTAGCCGAGAACCGAAGGCACTAATTCCAATGCGACCAAGTCGATTCCGGATCCAACGTCCCACCCCGTGGTCATTGATCCAAGCATGTAGCTGTAGCCAATCATGTAAGCCAGTGCTCCAACGCCTGAAACTATTGCCGCGCTGGTCAGTTTTCCCATGAGAATTGCGAATCTGTCAACTGGCAACGTTAGAAGTGTTTCCAAGGTTTTTCCCTCTTTTTCCATCGCCACAGAAGTAGCTGCGATCTGCATTGAGTAAGTGAGCAAAATCATAATTGTTACTGGAAGCGCTATCGACTGTGAAATCATTAGACTGGAGAGCACAGCGGGATCCACGTTGGGTTGAATCTCTCCTTTGATTATGGCAGACTGAATAGTGTAAACAGAGTCCGGCGCAACTATCCTATTGAAATTGTGAACTCTGCTGGTAACTCCTGCTGAGCCAAGATTGGAGAAAATTCCGCCAATAGTAAACTCGCCGAAGACGTTGATTTTCGCGATGACAGTTTGATCGCCGGACAAGCGCTTAGTCATGTTATCGCTGAACCCAGGCGGGATCTCGATGAACTGCGTGCTATTGTTCGCAGCCAACAAGCCTCGGTCGACCGCTTCTTGCGGCGAAATGTTCTCTGCAACTGTCACAGTGGCGTTGAAATCCAAGTAGGCTATCAGGATTTTGCTCCAGTTGCCTTGGTCATTGTCTAATATGAGGAGCGTGGCTTCTCTTGCTTCTTCGATGGCTGTCTGCTGTGCGTATCCCATCACCGCACCCATGGCTGGAAAGAGAATCAGGGGGACTACTATCATCCCTATCAGGATTTTTGGGTCGCGCACCAATTCTCTTAGCTCTTTGAAGAGTATGTTGCCAAATCCCTTAAGCATAGCCTATCACCTTTGCAAAAACCTCTTCCAAGTTAGCGCTGCTGTAGCGGGTTTTGAGTTCCGCGGGCTCACCTTCGACAACTATCTCTCCTTTGTTTATGAGCGCGACATGATTGCATAGGTATTCAACTTCAAGCATGTTGTGGCTGCTAAGTAAGACCGTTACCCCCTGCGATCTAACGTATTGTTTGATTGTTTGTCGGACATGATATGCGTGCAGCACGTCGAGGCCGCTTGCGGGTTCGTCCAATACTGCAAGCCTCGGTTTGCTCATCAGCGCCCTTGCAACCAACAATCGTCGTTTCATGCCTTTGCTATATGTTTTTGCTTTGTCTCCTAAGCGATTGCCTAAGCCGCTGATCTCAGCCGCTTGTTCAACTGCTTCGCTTGCATTGCCGGTTATGAATTTCGCCATAAACTCTAGGTATTCCTTTCCGGAAAGGTTTGGGTATGGTCCCGCTTCTTCTGGAAGATAACTTAGTATTTTCCGCACTTCTGAAGCCTGTGAAACTGCGTCCAGCCCGAAAACTTTCATAGAACCTGACGTGGGTAGAATCAGGGTACTGACAATGCGTAATGCTGTGGTTTTTCCTGCTCCGTTGGGTCCTATTAAACCAAAGATTTCGCCTTGGTTTATGTTGAAGGACAAGCCGTTCAAGGCTCGAATGTTACCAAATTGTTTGACAAGTCTTCTCGCTTCAACGGCGGTACTCACCCAAATCCACCCTTGTCTTCCCCATGCCCATAATGCTTATTTAAGGTTTTACCGCGTGTCATGTCATGTTTCGATTGTTGCAGTTTCTGGGTTGGGCTGAATATGCTTCACAGCCTTTGCGGAAGCATGAATGGCCAAGCCAACTTCTCCGCTCGTCAACTTCACTGTTGAGCCATCTGGGAAACCTGCCCCGTAACGTGGGGGGTAACGGGAAGCATTCACTAGACAACCAGTTGCCCCTCCGCAGAAGACCAGAACGTGACATTAGAAACATAACATGGCACCGCTAGAAATCCAAAACCCGGTCTTTTTAGGATGATCGGGAATTAGATGTTGAAATTGTCCCAATTACAGGTCGAAGCAGTTTCCCGCATTTCGAACGATTGCAGCAGTTGTTCTTGAACATTATTGCACGTGTCAAAGAACTTGGTGAGAACGGTTTTTGAAGAATAGGTTGGTCGGGAGGGCAGGATTTGAACCTGCGACAGTCCGGTTTCTGCTTGTTAGCCTGACAGGCTGGATGATACCCACCATGGGTGGATTTCTACAGCATCTCCGCCAGCTAGGCATGCTAGCTGGCTCGGAAGCTCTGCCAGGCTGAGCTACCTCCCGACAAAAACCATAACGATATTGCGAGAGAATTTATGTGTTTTGGCATTGTTGCGGAACATCAGCAAGCCTCGAATTGGGAGTATGGTCAACGAATGAAAAACAGGTTGCTGGGTGAGAATTTGAGGGCGAGGAGAAGTAACCAGCCAAATCAACAGCGTGTTGACTTCAATGAATTTGCTAAATGGCTAACTCGTCGATGACTGAGACAAATACGATTATGAAAATGTCAGTAGGGCGAGGATTTAACGATGAAAGGAACGTTCTTTGGGGTGCCCCGCTGTTGACGTAATTAGGGCATTTTGAATGCTACCTTGAGGCTGAAAGGGGTTCTTGTTTTCTGCTGAAGTTCTAGGCTTATTTTGGAAAATAGTCAGAAATTTCAATGGAGCGGCCTTTTTTCGCATTTATGCAAAGAAGTTGGAAACTGGCTGTCAAGAATTATGGACGGTTTGGCTTTCGCAGATGAATGCTCACGCAGCGATACTGAACCTATCGGGAGAATTCGCGGGAAGCACTGTCATCAGGGTACTTGAACCATTGCTTGGTCATCATCAAGAGTAATCAAGTGTTGAAGTTCTTCTTTTCCTCCAACTTTTTCCACCAAGCGGGTACTCGTGCATCTTTGGCTGCATCCCACAGGTCGTATGGTTTCAGATCTAAAACAGGGGTGCCATTGAAAGCATCTATTCCGCGAACAGTGAGAACATTGTTCTGGACGCTAACCAATTCGACCAATGTCAACCCAATAGGGTTTGGTCTAAAGTTTGTCCGGGCTGCAAACACTCCCACTAGGGGCATGTCTCTTCTCCCGCGTGGGTGGACTTTGAGGGTCTTTCTCTGCTTTCTTGTTGTTTTGTTGAGCCAGAACAATACGTGAAGGTGCGAGTAATCGCTGATTCCATCTAGTGCGTTTGCCAAAGAGGGGTCAACTACAATTTTTGACAGTCGTGTCTTGTCTTTGACTTCGTCGCCGACCGCCTCAGTTTCCACTACTCCTATGGGTTTCAGCGACATTCGCTTTTTAAGAACCAATAATTATCCGCTCCAGCTTTGGATGCCTGCTATTATTATTTAAGTCTTGGGCTCTGAGCTCTAGCTGTTTGTTGCTAGGGATTTGGCCAATATAAAAACCCACTT
>CAZQCX010000051.1:0-10699 GCA_964591705.1 uncultured Candidatus Bathyarchaeia archaeon
TTCATGCTGCCATGCTCGCCAAGGCATTCGCCGACGGCTTCAAACCTCTACTGCTCGTGCTGGACAACGGTTATGCTCACTTCTTCAACTACGAAATCCCAAACCTGCTGGGCATCAAACTGCTGATCGGGTTTCGCAAAAAGAAGAACAGGTTCAGTTGGAGGGGCAAACCCAGAACGCTAAGGCTGCGCTTCAGAAAAATGATCAAGGCTGGCAAACTGACGCTGGAGAAGCTTGCGGAAATGGGCTTGGACGCTGACGCGGAGAAGAACAGGTTGGAGGATGTTGTGTGCGGTTTGGCTGTTGCGGGTCAGCATGCGTACGCTGGCGCTTACTTTCGGAACAAGAGTTTAGCGTGGTTTAGGCGTGACAGGAAAGGCTGGATGTCAGTGTTCGCTCCTCCTAGGAGCTTCATTGAGGGCACTCATGGACACCAGAAGAGTTGGCTGGGTCTTGATGACTTCGTGGAGAAAGGCTTGAGGAAGGCGAAACTGCACGTGGCTTTGTGTATGCTGTGCGAGGCTGCGGTTGCGTTGACGAGGGTTCAGCATGGCTACTTTGACTCGTTGACAAGCTGCGCGTACATCAGGTAGGTTTCGTGTAGATCAGTTAGGAACGGTTTTCTGAGCGGATGCCTTCGCTCTATGGGCAGGGTTAAAACGGAAAATGTGGCGGGCTGGTGCCTGCGAGGCAAAAACGAATCAAAATGATCCAGTTACTAGCAACAACGTATTCCCCCAAGTAGGGAATACATCCTCTAATGCTGCTGGTTAGAAACCCCCTCTAGAACTCTTAAATATCTGATTTGCGACTCCATAACAGCATCCAGACTGCGGTGGATACAAATGAAAAGAATTATTACCATAGCAGTTCTCTCCATGACTTTTCTAGCGCTATTCGTTCAGAGCGCACAAGCTAGTGGCCCTTCAGAGGTTAAAGCTGGAGTATGGCTCGTGAACGTGGAAAAAGTTGATTTGAGTTCCAACAGCTACCGAATAGATTTCTACCTGTGGTTCAGATTCAACCCAAAGGAAATCAGCTTCGATCAGGTGAAAGATTTTGAGTTCATTAACGGAGCCCCAACCAAGTATCTGGTACGAGTAGACGAAAGCTCAGGATACATAGAATACCGCGTCAGAGGAGACTTCATCACATCCTTCGATTTCTCTAAATATCAATTCGAAACACACGAACTCACAGTAAAAATAGAACACAAAACCCTGAACACAACCCAATTGGTCTACAAAAGCGATCCCGAGTCAAGCATAGACCCCGAGGCGACTGTTTCAGGCTGGAACCTCGGCGCTTTCAGAACAACAATCGCTGAGCACATTTACGGTGACCAAAATTTCTCACGTTTCGTTTTCAGCGTTGACTTAGAAAGACCGACATTATCGTCGTTCATAAAAAGTGTCTTACCAGTTGTGTTTATTACAACTATATCGCTGCTTGCGTTTTTCATGTCACCACAGAATTTTGCCCAGCGAATAACTCTGGGGGTAACAACATTGCTATCAGCAACTACGTTCCACCTGTCCTTGATTAGCGGAATCCCCCCAACTGGATATTTAACATTTGCCGACAGAATGATGTTATCGATCTACGCAATCTTCCTCTTCAACCTTGCGAACTCGGTCTACATAATGAGGCTGGTGGATCAAAAGAAAATGGAACAAGCAATCAGCATAAACAGAAGAGCTTTAAGAGTTTTGCCATTTCTCATAACGAGTTTGGCTATTATTCAACTTCTGCTTTAACACCGTGTACCCTACTTTCTCAAAGTGCTGACAATGCTGCCCAGAGAAGCAAACTCCTTCGCCTTTAACGATGAAATGCTGGACTGACCTCTGTCCATCAGTGAATGCTCATAGAGGGTAGCCCTCAGCATTCATTTCACGGCGAAATTCACGCATACTAACGCCGCCCAGTACGCCACCGCAATAACAAATCCCGAAACGAGCACAGACATGCTAGTGACGACTGACTCATACGCAGAATCCCATCCAGGCACAAAAGTCACCCCCGCTGAAACTCCCGCAAGAACTGCCAGAAGCCCCAGTAATCCCAATAAACCAAACAAAAGGCTGAAGCCAAACTTCAGCAGGAGGGTTTCTTTCCATAGAGCTTTGATAATCTCCACACTTCTTTCCAAACCTTCTGACTTCTCGCAGACACACCCAAAGCAACTCACGGATTAGCACAGCATTTCTTCTTTCGGTTGTACAGTCTTAACTGAACGCCTGATGACACACAAGAGACTGATGACGAGTAAAGAACATCACGAAATTATGCAATGGTTCGAACCCAAGCCTGTTGGCGCCCTCTCAATAGCTGTCTTCTTCAATACGTGATTTGTTGGTGCAAACCACACTAAGACTTAAATCATCGCACCTTGTCAACTCAAAAAAAGAGAGAACACCATGGGAATAATCAGCTTCCTCCAGCGTGAGTTTTCTTTCGTTCGAGGCAACTATTTGATACTCGTTGTAAGCTGGATACTCATGGACATAGGCAATGAGATGCCGGTTCCCTACTATCAGCAATATGTCGACGCTTTAGGCGGTAACGTCTTCCCCATGGCGCTGGGAATAATCGGCTTTGCGAACTTCTTCGCCATGGCGTTGGCCTCCGTTCCAGGAGGTTTCTTCGCAGACAAATTCGGAAGACGTTGGCTCGTTACAACCATGACTTTTGGCATGGCACTGTCCTTCCTCTTCTTCGTCCTTGCACCCTTTTGGAAGATCACGCAATCATGGCACCTGATACTCATTGGCATGATCATCCAGAGCCTTTGCCTCACATATCAACCAGCCCTATTCGCAATGGTTCAAGACTCCCTTCCCCCTGAACGTCGAGGTGTTGGATCCTCGGTAATTCAGATGATCCACGGCACAATGAACACGCCGGGAACAGTGATCGGAGGCATTTTAGTGGTATCCCTAGGTTTGGTTGTGGGCATGCAAGCCATCTACCTAGTTGTCATGTGCCTGTTCCTCGCCGCAGCCTTCTGGAGATTGAGACTTAGAGAGACAATTGCAAACTCAGAGAAGATGCGTTTGAGATACTTAATATCACACTATCCTGAAGCAATCAAAGAAAGCCTGAGAGTATGGAAAATCGTCCCACGAACCGTGCTGTGGCTTTTCTTCGTCCAGATACTGGTCATGTTCGCTCTTGCGTTGACCAATGTCATAAACGCAATCTACGCCAGAGACGTTTTGAAAATTCCGCAGGACCAGTGGTTTCTAACCTATATACCCATGCTTCTGACAATGGTTGCGATGTCCTACCCAATCGGAAAGGTAATTGACAGAGTGGGAATGAGACTTCCGCTGGTGGTTGGACCTTGTTTGCTCACAGCTTCACTTCTGCTGTTCTTGAATGGCACTCTTCTCACCATAATGGTCTCAATGGCATTGTTTGGTCTAGTGCACATGCTCATGATGTCCTCAGGAATGGCTCTCTCGGCATGCTTGGTTGAACCGCAGAATAGAGGAAAAGTCATTGGTGGTCTGAACTTCGTGGGTTATATTCTGACGGGAATGGGCATGTTGCTAGGCAACTTGTTCTACAATCTGGTCCCTCAACTACCATTCTACGTTACAATAGTACTGACTCTTCCAATGATTGTCATAATTATTCTTCGAACACCAGAACCCAAGAAAGAAGAGCAAAGATTCTAGGAACGCGACAAACCGGCCGTCATCCTAAGACAAGAAACTGGGCAAAGCATGCTAGTCGGCATCTATTCAACCGTCTGCTGCTTTTTTTCCCTCTCTATCTCTCTCTTGATTTCTTCCTTAAGCTTTTCCCGTTCCTGTTTTCTCTTGGCTTCCTGTGTCATACTGCTAACGATCGGAATGATAGCAGCAGACATCCCTGCAAAGAACCCGGAAATATATAGGGCAACTATCATGATGTTGAAATGCTCCCAATTCGTAACAAAGAAAACTGAACTGAAGAAACCCAAATAGCTGACCCATGCCCAGTACGCGAATACGAACATCATAGTCATAGGGACAAGAATCCCACCAACAATGACAAGTTGATTCTTGTTCATGAAACCTCATACCATGAATGTTTATTGCCCCATGCCGATATAAAGGGTTTTCAACAGCGTTTGCCCAATATCGGATAGGGAGAAGAAATACACTTGAGAAAAGACACAAGAATCGGTCTCTTCGTCTACATTGGCGTGTTATGTTTTCTTGCACTGGCGTTGGTTTTTCTGATTTGGCAGCACACACCATTCTTCGACATGAGACATGTTCTCCTCGTAATAGTGATTCTTCTAACGGTTGCAGTTCTTTTTGCCGTCGCTGTAATGACGCCCCCTGACACAGAGACAAGACTGGGACTGGGAGGTTGTTGAAAATAGCCATTGAGAAAAAACTGCCTGGGTGAGAAAGAATACTGCAGCTAGACGCGCATTACCACATTATCAGCATAGTTCTTCATGGCTTCTGCGAATTCACCTATTTTCTCAGGAGAGTGAGGACTCAATGACTCATATTTTTTGTCAAGTAGGTCCTTGGGCACAAACTGCTGCAAAGCATACGTTTTCGCACCCTTCACGAGGTCGCCGACGAATGCAATATCGTTCAGTGTAACTAGCTGAGGGACCACGGTTGTTCGGAACTCATATGGTACTTTCCCAGTTTTCAGTATTTCTACACTGCGGAGTAGATCTGAAACATCTCTCGCTCCGAGAATGCCATACTTTTCACGACTGGTCTTCACATCCATGGCTACATAGTCAACGCTCGCCAAACATTCCTCAAGAACGCTAGGATAGAATCCATTTGTATCTAGTTTGACCAAGAACCCTCTGGACTTGAGCTTAGACAAGAACTTGGGCAGCTCCTTGTGCATTGTGGGTTCTCCACCTGTAACCACGACAGCGTCTACATATTTCCTTCGAGTCTCAAGAATCTCAAGAGCAGTCGCCTCCTGCAGAAAAGGAGGCTTGGGATCAACCACGATGCGCCAGTTATGACAAAACGGGCAGCGCAGATTACAGCCAGGTGTGAACAGCACTGAGGCTACCTTGCCTGGATAGTCAATCAGGCTTATTTTCTGCAAACCACTGAACTTCATGAATGTCACACTTATTTTGCCATCGGCATGGGAACGGTCATTACTGACTTGTCAAAAGTCCTGCGAATGGTAAACTCTGCCTGCTTACCATCGTTCCATTGATCAACTGGTCTGAGGTAACCAACCACGCGAGAATATATCTCACAGACTGCACCACAGAAAGGGCACCTCTTGTGCTCTCCAGTTGTGTAGCCATGAGTTGGGCAGATGCTAAATGTTGGAGTCAGAGTGAAATATGGCAGACGCGAGTTACCTGTGACTTTGCGTATCAGCTCAGCAGCGGATTCCCAGTATGGAAGCCTTTCTCCGAGGAATATGTGAAACACCGTTCCGCCAGTGTAAAGTGTCTGAAGGCGCTCTTGATGCTCGAGCGCGTCGAACAGGTCGCCCTCGTAGTCCACTGGAAGCTGTGAGGAGTTCGTGTAGAAAGGTTCAGCATGCTGCTCCATAACCAAACGCTGGTTAGCCACGGCAATCTCGGGATACTTCCGCTTGTCAATGCGGGCAAGCCTGTAGGAAGTGCCCTCCGCAGGAGTTGCCTCAAGGTTGTATATATGCCCAGTCTCAGACTGAAAGCTCACGAGCGTTTCACGCATGAAACTCAAAGTTTTAGTGGCAAAGTCCTTTCCTTCTGCCGATGCAATGTTCACGCCCAGCAGGTTCACTATCGCCTCGTTTATGCCTACCAGACCGATTGTGGAGAAGTGATTCTTCCAGTATTTGCCGTAGCCTTCCTTTATGGTGCGCAAGTAACGCCGCGAGTATGGGTAGAGACCGTTCTCCGTAAATGACTCGAGCACTTTTCGCTTGATTTCCAGACTTGTTTTGGCAACCTGCATCACATTTTCCAGACGCTCGAAAAACTCATCCTCATCCTTGCTCAAGTAACCAATGCGGGGAAGATTAAGAGTTACCACGCCTATTGAACCAGTAAGAGGGTTAGCGCCGAAGAAACCGCCTCCACGTTTGCGCAACTCACGATTGTCTATTCGCAGGCGGCAACACATACTGCGCACATCCTCTGGCTTCATATCGCTGTTCACAAAGTTTGAGAAATAAGGCACACCATACTTCGCTGTAACCTCAAAAATCGCCTTCGAAACCGCTGAATCCCACTGGAAATCCTTTGTGACATTGTAAGTCGGTATTGGAAAAGTGAACACCCTGCCCTTTGCGTCTCCTTGACGCATTACTTCTGCGAAGGCGAGGTTGAACATCTCCATCTCTTCAGCAAAATCGCCATAAGTATCGGAGGTTACTTTCCCGTTATGGAGAACGCCCTCGTCTTTCATGAAATCCGGAACAGTTAAGTCCAAAGTGATGTTTGTGAAAGGAGTCTGGAAACCGACTCTTGTTGGAACGTTCATGTTGAAGAAGAATTCCTGTAACGCCTGCTCAACGTCTTTGTGGCTCAAATGGTCGTAACGTATGAAGGGCGCTAAGTAAGTGTCAAAATTGCTGAAAGCCTGCGCTCCAGCAGCCTCACCCTGAAGAGTGTAGAAGAAATTGACAATTTGACCAAGAGCTGTTCGAAAATGCTTAGCTGGCTTGCTCTCGATCTTGCCTGAAACACCACCGAATCCGTAAAGCAACAGCTCGATCAAGTCCCACCCTACACAGTAAGGTCCCAACACGCCGAGATCGTGAATATGAATCTCACCAGCAAAATGCGACTCAGCGATACTCGTCGGATAGATCCTGCTTATCCAGTATTTGGCTATCACAGTGGAAGAGAGATAGTTGTTTAATCCTTGGAGAGAGTAACTCATATTACTGTTCTCTTTGACTCTCCAGTCTTCAATCTCCAAGTACTGATCAACGAGATCAGAGCTACTCATGAGAGCGGCTAGCTCACGCATATCCTGATGCTGCTTCCTGTATAGAATGTACGCTTTCGCCGTCTGAGCGTGACCATACTCAATGAGCATCTTTTCAACTATGTCTTGGATTTCCTCAACTGTTGGACAGCCATCATCACCAAAACGAGTTCTGAGTTCAGACATTACTTGATCGCTTATGTGCTTGGCTTGCTCCCGGTCTTTTCCGCCAACTGCTTTCGCAGCTTTCCAAATGGCTATGGTTATGCGTTCTTGGTCAAAGGGTTCCAGTTTCCCATCACGTTTTCGTACGAAATTCATTTTTTCACCTCAAGCAATAACCGCCGAAAATCCTCAGGTTCCTCGAACTTTCGGTAGACAGAAGCGAAACGGATGTATGCTACGCGATCAACAGCTTTCAGGTGCTTCATCACCAAATCGCCTATTTCCTGGCTTGTGATCTCTCCCTTGTCCTTCAACATCAAATCTTGTCTAACATGGTCTGACAGCTCGTGGATCTGATCCATGGTGACTGGGCGTTTCTCACAAGCTTTCTGTAAGCCTCTCAGAATCTTGTTAGCATCGAAGCGTTCCAGCCTACCGTCTTTCTTGCGCACCATAAGCTCGATTGTTTCTATGTATTCGTACGTTGTGAAGCGCTTACTGCATTTGTTGCATTCTTTGCGTCTGCGCGTCGTGTTCTCTAATGAATCGCGCGTTTCCAAGGTTTTGAAATCTTCAGAGCCGCAATACGGACACTTCAAGAGGGGTTCTCCGTTTCCGAGTCTCTCCGGCAAAGATAGTGTTGACAGATAATTCGATACGCTACACTTAGCGTATATTTAAGTCCATTCCACAATAAATAGGCAATAACAAACCAAACGCCTGATGGAGACTACGTTCTATTACACAAAATAACCAAAAACAAAAAACTGGAATCGCAGGGTTTTCTGGGAAACGGCTTTGTTTTGAGGAGAAGAAAAAGAGCTTAGCATTTTCGGTTGGAGTCATGCCAAAGTTGGAAAACCAACTTTAGGGAAAGCATTAAAAAAACTTCTATCTTGAAGTCGATTGCCCAGCTTCAATAACTATAAGCAATGAGGTATTGGAGCCTTTCTTTCGTCTGTCTACCAAGTATAATGTTGTCGTTGCCACTACGCCGATTGTCACCAAAACAATACCATCTTGAATTTCTGTTGAGAAACCCACCCTACTCGTTTCCCCAGGTTTTTGCTGTGATTGCTGCTTGTCTATCACCACAGGTGTTTCCGGTTCAACTCTAGTTATGTTGGCAGGTTCATTTGCCAAGTTCGTTGATTCATCTTTGGATTGTGGCAAGTTCTGACCCTTTGCTAGGAAAGATGACTGAAGTCTATCTAGAACTGTCATGCCTTCTGCCCCAGATTGCCCTTCGATTTCTGACGTTGATGCGCTCAGCTCTATCGACGTTATCATTGCTATCCAGACAGCCCCATTTGCTCCTGGAACCACCAAACGCAGCGTTTCGGGCAAAGGCACGCCATCTTTGTCATAAGCAACTATCACGTCGGGCTGAATCGCACGGCAAAAGGGCACTGTAGCTTTGTATCCGTCTTGTGCGTAGAAGTCTACAGATGATGCCTGCAGATCAAGCTCACTTGTTTCAAGCAATAGGCTGAGTTTGACTCCGCCCCAGTTCTCGCTAGTGAGCAACATGCCATAGCAAAAGAGATCTGCATTCACGATTGTCTTTGGCATACTCAACAGTTGATCATGGCTTAGAGTCACAGTTTTCCCTGAAAGAGAAACTACTTTTAGTGGCCAATCCTTGCTTGCCGTGACTGTTGCCATTGTGCAAAGCATCAAAGATACAGCAACTGAAGTGGTAATGAACCGGATAAGCGCTTTCTTAATCATGTTATTCCTTTTAGTGTGTTTTGAGTCCGATAGTTATTACTATAGTCATACTCTTTAACCTTCCCGCTTAGGTCGACACAGAAAAACACAAAAAAGACGGTAGCCTTGAAGAGCAATGAGCAGACTGAAATCTGAAGGCTACGAGAAACCGGAAAAAAAGTGCGGTCGCCTGGAGGGTTAGCATTATTTTGTTAATGGCGCAACTGTGCGGCTATTTCTGGGTTTTCCTCAAAAGGTATAGCCTCCAAACGAACGCTTCGTGGTGTAACTCTTGAATTAGTGCGTTTGCCATCCCGTTGTCGACCTATCCAATAGAAACTCCAGCCGATAATCCACAGTAAGACAACAGCTGGTAACAAAAGAGCTATGATTGCCCTGCGTCTCGTTGTTCCACCTGTCTTGACTCGCAAGACTGCACCCTGAATACACATTATAGCAGAAGTAGCAAAAAAAGCTTTGTATGATTAAGATTCAGATTCACGCTCCACAATCCGTTGCGGACTGTTTTTATAGCTGTAAATAATCGATTTGAGAGAAAGAGGCAAACTTGGTCTGTGACAATCATCGTTGACGACGCAGGCAGCGGAGACCTACTGTTCGGCGTGATCATAGGCGCGTTCAGAGCCGAAACTACAGAATTCAAATATGACGTGGTGGCTGTTGAATTCTTCCAGCCAACCCTATACTGCGAAAAAGGATACTTAGCTGAAGCCTCACGAATCTCAAAAGAACTCACCGAAACACTCAACCTCAAACCAGAAGAAGAAATACACCTGTGTCAAGGCTACATTTTTGACGACGCAGCAACTGAGCTGCGCAAAACCTACGGAGAAGAACGCGTCAAACGAATACGCGTGACAGGAGAAGCACAACGTCTCACCGAGATTGCATACCTCGACGAAATCAGAAACCTCGGCTATGAACCACTGGTGGAACGCGAAGAAAAACGCGCAAAAAGCTTTTTCCACATGATGCGCTGGCTCAAAGCACACCCAGATCGAATGCGTTATGCAAAGACCGGGTGGCCACGACTTAGACGATATCGCCTGTTTAAGCTCATCGAGCACAGCGAAATAGAGGGAACAAAAGAACATAAAGCAGTCTGCAGCAAATGTGACACTGAGTGTGAAGTACCATTCAAACCCGACCCAAGCAGGCCCGTCTATTGCAAGACATGTTATTCAAAGCATAAACGCCAACGAAGCAGAGAGAAATGAGTTTACAAAGCTCAAAATGCAAGCATAAGTGAGTAGTGCTCAAACACGCCTAGGCGCATTGCGGCTCCTAAATTTTCCCTCCCGCATTAAAGTCACAGCAATGACGTGTGAACATCGTCCCTTTTGTAGAAAACCTAAACAGTTGCAGCTGAGCTTCCCAGTGTGGTCTTCAGCTACAGCATAAGTTCCATGATCGCCAACCACATTGTAGACGCCATTACCCAGAAACTCGATCCTTTGGCTGTCTACCAGTTTGCTGGCTTTTTCCAGAAGTCGGTCAATGGGCATTTCTTCAAACCAACCGCAGTGTGATAGTCTGATGTCTAACAATAAGAAGACCGACCTATTTAATAATCCGTCGCATCATCAAGATTGACAACGCTCCTAATTATGGTCAAGCAGTATTGGCTTCTTATGGAGTTAAGCAGCAGAAAATCTGCATGGTGGGCCGAGCCGGATTTGAACCGGCGACCTTTCGATTATCAGTCGAACGCTCCAGCCGTGCTGAGCTACCGGCCCGTTTTCCATGTGACACCAAAGTTAATATTAAGTCGGTTAATAAGAATTTTTGTAAGACCGAACTGCACGGCAAGAGGGGCTCGTAGCCTAGCACGGATTAAGGTGTCGGCCTTCGGAGCCGGAGATCGTGGGTTCAAATCCCACCGGGCCCGC
>CAZQCX010000052.1:0-10028 GCA_964591705.1 uncultured Candidatus Bathyarchaeia archaeon
TGGTGCAGCGGGCAGGATTCGAACCTGCGAACCCCTACGGGAAAGGATATCCCATGCGGAGCCCATTTCAGGCCAAACGCGATCTTGAGTCCTTCACCTTTGACCTGGCTTGGTTACCGCTGCACGCAAGCTACAAACTCTAAAGACCTATCTTATTAATCATTTCCCAAAGGTTTTGGCACCATGAAAAGGAAAAGGACAGCTAATGAATGGAATACTCTAAGCAAGCAGAATGCATACCGAGCACAAAACCATAGGCCACAGTCGACAAATGTGCGACCGTCTTTGCGCAATGTCACCTGATTGGCAAATCCCCCTTTGCCCGTTGAACAAAATGAGACAGGCATTTCCGCGAAACCGATCCAGCAATCGCCAAGCTCTGGCGGAAATTGGAAACCGACCACTATGATGAGACTCTGACGTAAATCCATAATGCAATGCACCCAAAGCTCCCTGAAGGTTGGTAAGAAGCACCCAAGATGTGAGCAACGGCAAAGCGTAAATATCAATAAGAAATCCCTCTTAACCGACAAACTTGCGCCTTCAAGCAGGGAAAATTTTCACGCTCCAATCGAGAAATACAAACAGACCTTGATTCGGGCACAGAAACGCCAATCCATCCACAAAAAACTTTATTAGAAACCTGTGTAGCATGAGTGTGTGCCTTCAAAATTAGGAGACCCTTTTTCGAGTTGGACACTCATCCAACACGGGAGGAAATAAAATATTTGAAAAAACCCGCACAAAACACAAACTCACCAAGATGTGAGAGATTTGCGGGAGAATGATAAGAATGACTGAAATGTCCAAAGAAGATACTCGCCTTTTGCTCAAGACTTTCTTTACCGAAAAAGGTTTGGTTCGCCAACACCTCGACTCTTACAACGAATTCATCGACCATGGACTCCAAGAAGTCGTAGACGAAGTCGGCGAAATCCCGATTGAAGTTCCTGAGGCGCCCTACAAAGTGAAACTGGGGCAGATATGGGTGATAGACCCACAGTCACGAATAACCGGACCCTACGTCACAGAAGTAGACGGAACAAAACACGAAATCTACCCCATGGA
Source organism: uncultured Candidatus Bathyarchaeia archaeon (assembly GCA_964591705.1). Taxonomy (GTDB): domain Archaea; phylum Thermoproteota; class Bathyarchaeia; order Bathyarchaeales; family Bathycorpusculaceae; genus UBA11855. The sequence continues at coordinate 1,069 of CAZQCX010000052.1, forward strand.
AGCCCGACTTCGCAACCTAGCCTACGCAGCGCCCATTGCATTAGAAATGACTCCTGTGATCGATGGCAGAGAACAAGACACAGAACTCGTCTACATCGGAAACATCCCAATCATGCTCAAATCAAAACTGTGCTTCCTATCCCAGCTTTCCCGAGAAGAACTCATCGCCGCAGGAGAAGACCCAGACGAGCCAGGAGGCTACTTCGTAGTCAACGGTTCAGAAAGAGTAATCGTGGCCATGGAAGACTTAGCGCCCAACCGCGTGATCGTTGACGTAGACGACAAAGGAACAACACCAGTCTACCAAGCCAAGATATTCTCCACCACAGTAGGATTCAGGGCAAGAATCGAACTCAAACTAAAATCAGACGACGCAATCTACGTATCAATGCCAGGAGTTCCCACAGAAATCCCATTTGTCGTCATAATGCGCGCCCTCAGCCTAGAAAAAGACAAAGACATCGCCGAAGCCGTATCCTTAGACAAAAATATCCAAGCGGCACTCGGACCTTCATTCGAAAAAGCCATCGGAGTGGATAACTCCTCGGACGCCGTTCTTTTCATAGGAAACCGAGTAGCACACGGTCAAGTTGAAGAATATAGGATACAAAAAGCAGAAACCGCCATAGACAAAAACTTCCTGCCACACTTAGGAAGAAGCGACAACAACAGAAAAGACAAAGCCTTCTTCCTGGGCGAAATGGCATTCAGGGCCATTCAGTTAAAGCTAGGAAGACGACGGCAAGACGACAAAGACCACTTCAAAAACAAACGCCTCCGCTTGGCTGGTCCACTTCTCGCAGATCTTTTCCGCATAGCCTTCAGAAATCTGACAAGAGACATAAAGTATCAGCTCGAAAGAATTGGCGTCAAAGGTCCTCTAATCAATGTCTCCGCAGCCGTCCGCCCAGGCATAATAACCGAAAGATTCCAACACGCCCTCGCCACAGGAAACTGGGGAAGAGGCCGAGTAGGCATAACTCAACTTCTAGACCGAACAAACTACATCTCAACACTAAGTCACCTACGCAGGCTCCAATCCCCACTGAGTCGAAGCCAGCCAAACTTCGAAGCCAGAGACCTACACCCAACCCACTGGGGGCGACTTTGCCCCAACGAAACACCCGAAGGTTCCAACTGTGGTCTTGTAAAGAACCTGTCACTTTCAGCCTCAATCAGCGTCGAAATGAATCCAGACAAGGTCAAGCAACTACTTTTTGAAATGGGCACCGTACCAGCATACGACGCCAACGAAACGATGAAAATCTCAGGCGCGAAGGTTTTCGTGGATGGAAACATAATAGGCTACTGCAACTCTGCCCAAGAAATGGTCAGTAACTTCAGACAAAAAAGAAGAGAGAGCGAAATCTCAAGTGAAGTCAACATAACATACTTCTCAAAGGCTCAATCTGAAACAGAGGAAATCCACGCCAACTGCGATGAAGGGAGAGTAAGACGCCCCCTCATAATCGTCGAAAACGGAATTCCCAAACTCCAACCAAAACATCTAGATAGAATCGGAATAGGCGAATGGACCTGGGAAGACCTCGTCAGAAACGGCATTATCGAATACTTGGACGCTGAAGAAGAGGAAAACGCATACGTAGCGTTGTCCACAGGCGAAGTCAAACCCAACCACACACATGCAGAAATTGCAACCTACACCGTACTAGGCATTTGCGCCTCAACAATTCCTTACCCAGAGCACAATCAGTCACCACGCAACAGCTACCAAGCCGCAATGGCAAAACAAGCGCTGGGTGTTTACGGAACAAACTTCAACCACCGCGTTGACTCAAGGTCACACATACTGCACTACCCACAGACTCCGCTCGTAGAAACTGAACTGATTGAAGTAATGGGATACAAACGGAGACCCACAGGACAGAACTGCATCGTCGCAGTGCTCAGCTTCGAAGGGTACAACATGGAAGACGCATTAATATTCAACAAAGCCTCAATTGAACGGGGCTTGGCTCGCTCCAGTTTCTACAGGATATACGAAGCCGAATGCCGCCAATATCTCGGGGGTCTAAAAGATAAATTCATCGCTCCCGAACCAGGCACCCGAGGATACCGAGGCGAACAATACTACAGGCTTCTCGAACCAGACGGCATAATCAGCCTTGAATCAGCTGTCGTCGGCGGAGACGTCCTGATCGGAAGAGTAAGCCCTCCAAGATTCCTAGAAGAATACAAGGAATTCGAAGTCAAAGGACCATCAATGAGAGACACCTCCGTGGACATGCGCCCATCTGAAACAGGAATTGTCGACGGAATCTTCATAACCGAATCAGGTGAAGGCAGCAAACTAGTCAAAGTCCGAGTACGCGATCAGCGTATTCCAGAGCTAGGAGACAAATTCGCTTCACGCCACGGCCAGAAAGGAGTAATCGGCCTCATAGTCCCTCAGGAAGACATGCCCTTCACAGAGGAGGGAATCGTGCCAGACATAGTCATAAACCCGCACGCAATACCTTCCAGAATGACCATCGGACAGTTCATCGAATCTCTCTCAGGAAAAACGGCAGCAGCCCGCGGAAGACCAACAAACGGCACGCCCTTCGCCAACGAAAACCCCGATGAAATCAGAAAGAACCTAGTCAAGCTTGGTTTTAGCCACACAGGAAGCGAAGTTTTCTACAATGGTATGACAGGAGAGAAGTTCGTCGCGGATATTTTCGTAGGCATCGTCTATTATCAGAAACTTCATCACATGGTCGCAGACAAGATCCATGCTAGAGCACGCGGTCAAGTGCAGATGCTTACCCGCCAACCTACGGAAGGCAGAGCAAGAGGGGGAGGCTTGAGGTTTGGAGAGATGGAACGAGATTGCCTCATCGGACATGGAGCTGCAATGTTGCTCAGGGATAGGCTGCTTGAGGAATCTGACAAATACACGCTATTTATCTGTGAAACCTGTGGTCAGATAGCGTTTTTTGACATGAAACAACGTCGATATGTCTGCAAGATATGTGATGACAAAGCAAAGATTGCACCCGTCGTAGTATCCTACGCGTTTAAGCTTTTGTTGCAGGAGCTTCAGAGCTTGTGCATCACACCTAAACTCAAACTTAAGGAGAAAGCCTAACATGGCTGAAGAGATAATCCACAAAGTTGTTGACGAAATCTCCTTCGGGCTGATATCGCCAAAAGACCTACGCAAACAATCACTCGTAGAGATCCAAACACCAGACACTTACGATGAAGACGGCGCGCCAATAACAACTGGTCTCATGGACGGACGACTGGGAACCTTAGAACCGAGGCAAAGATGCAAAACATGCGGCAACACCGCCACTCGATGCCCAGGACACTTCGGGCACATCGAGCTTGCAGTGCCAATCGTTCACATAGAGTTCACCAAAATAATCTTTGACCTTCTGAAATCCACATGCCGTAACTGCGGCCGAATCTTGTTGTCAGACGACGCAGCTAAAAAAGCCAGAGGGAGAATAGAAAGATACGACAAACTTCTTGGACTCGTGCCTGACGAGGTATTCAAGGGCATAGTGCAAGAAATAAAAACAAAGCAGTGTCCACAATGCGCTGCACCACAGTTCAAGATCACATTTGAGAAACCCACAAAATTCATCGAACAAACAGAAAGCGGTTCAGAACCATTGACGCCCAGCATGATTAGGGAAAGGCTAGAACGGATCTCAGATGGGGACCTTTCTATTCTGGGCTTCAACCCAAAAGTTGCCCGACCCGAATGGATGGTTCTGCAAGTTCTACCGGTGCCACCAGTATATGTTCGACCTTCAATCACACTTGAATCCGGAATACGCTCTGAAGACGATTTGACACATAAGCTTGTTGACATCATCCGCATCAACCAAAGACTAAGGGAAAACATGGAAGCCGGAGCGCCAACACTCATCATTCAAGATCTTTCGGAGTTGCTACAATACCACGTAACAACATACTTCAACAACGAAGCCTCAGGGATTCCACCTGCTCGACATCGCTCGGGAAGAGCCCTAAAAACTCTCTCACAAAGATTGAAGGGAAAAGAGGGGCGATTCAGAAGCAACCTTTCAGGAAAAAGAGTTGACTTCTCAGCGCGCACAGTCGTATCTCCAGACCCCAGCCTTGACATAAACGAGGTCGGTGTTCCAATAGACGTAGCCATGCGGTTGTCCGTACCAGAAAAAGTCACGGCATGGAACATTGAAGAAATGAAGAAACTAGTCATAAACGGTCCAGAAAACTATCCTGGCGCACTCTACATCATAAGACCCGATGGAAAACGCATAAGGCTGGAATTTGTTGTAGATAGAGAAAAGATAGCTGAAGCAGTGGAGCTTGGCTTCGTTGTTGAAAGGCACTTAAAGAACGGAGATATTGCAATCTTCAACCGCCAGCCCTCGCTTCACCGCATGTCAATAATGGCTCATTATGTGAGGGTCCTGCCGTACAAAACCTTCCGTGTGCATCTCTGCGTTTGCCCGCCCTATAACGCAGATTTCGACGGCGACGAAATGAACCTGCACGTCCCTCAAAGCGAGGAAGCACGGACTGAAGCCCTGTTGCTCATGCAAGTGCAAGACCAGATTCTTTCCCCAAGATTTGGCGGCCCAATCATCGGCGCTATTCGAGACTTCATCACAGGCGCGTACCTGCTAACTAGGAAATCAAACCTTCTCACAAAAGCAGAAGTCAACAGGCTTCTCACCGCTGCAGGATACTCAGGACCACTTCCTGAACCCAAAGTAACGAAGCCAGAGAACCTCTGGTCTGGCAAACAGATATTCAGCCTATACCTGCCGAAAACTCTGAACTACGTTTTGAAAGCAAACCTCTGCCAAGGATGCATCAAATGTGAAGAAGAGAATTGCAAATACGATGCCTATGTGGTAATCAAGAATGGGGAACTTCTCTCTGGAACAATCGACAGGCGCTCAATAGGCGCGGAACAATCAGAAAGCCTACTTCACAGAATAATCAAAGACTACGGAACACAAGCAGGAAGAGAATTCCTAAACAAGGTAACGCGTTTACTGAAGCTCTTCATTACGATGCGAGGCTTCAGCTACACATATGATCAGTTGGTTCTATCGCCAAAAGCTGTAACGCGAATCAGCAAGACAATGGAGCACATTGAGAAAAAAATCGAGGAACACATTGAGAACTTCAAGAATGGAACGCTTCCAAGACTTCCAGGACAGACACTTGAAGAATCATTTGAAATCTATGTTATGCACGAGTTAGCAACTGCACGAGACGAAGCCGGAAAAATCGCTGACCAAGACTTCACCATCGAGAACGCAGGCATAGTCATGACTCGCACCGGCGCCAGAGGTTCCAGTCTCAACATTGGCCAGATGGCAGCCTGCGTCGGACAACAGTCGGTCCGCGGTAAACGGATTCTACGAGGATATGCAGGACGTGCTCTCCCGCACTTCACCGAAGGAGACCCAGCGCCGAGAGCAAGGGGTTTCGTCTACTCGTCTTATCAAAAAGGATTAGACCCAATCGAGTTCTTCTTCCATGCGATGGGTGGCAGAGAAGGACTCGTAGACACCGCTGTTCGCACCCAGCAAAGCGGGTACATGCAAAGACGGCTCATAAACGCACTCGAACACATACGCCTAGAATACGATAGCACCGTACGCGATTCAGCAGGCGACATCATACAATTCATGTATGGTGAGGACGGAGTCGACCCGGCAAAAAGCGACCATGGAAACGCAGTCAACGTAAGCCGATTAATTGACCAGATAAAAATCGGAGAAGAGGAGGGCGCAGCAGCTTCTGCCAAGTACATCAAAGACCAGCTAAGAGAAGTGGAAGGCAAAATCACCACGACGCTCATGGAGCAGCTCAAACAAAATTTGGCAAGAGCCAAGCTCTCAAAGAAAGGCGTCACCAAAGCCATTGACAACACAACCGATCATTACAAACGCGCGCTCATGGAGCCGGGAGAGGCCGTAGGCATTGTTGCAGCTCAGTCAATCGGAGAGCCAGGAACACAAATGACGCTAAGAACTTTCCACTATGCAGGCGTAAAAGAACAGAACGTCACTCTTGGCTTGCCTAGACTCATCGAAATCGTCGACGCAAGACGCATCCCATCAACCCCAATAATGACAATCCACCTCACAGGCGAATACAAAAAGAGCAGAGAAGGCGCCGTGGAAATAGCTCGCAAAGTAATCTACACAACCTTGGAAGACTTGGCTTCAACGGTTTATGAAGATCCAATACGTGAAGAAATAGTGGTCGAGATCAACAAATCAATGATGGATGACAGAGCGATAACCATGGATGACCTAAAAGACAAAATACTACTTCAAAACGCTACAACGAAAATCAAGGGTAACACCCTGTTGATAAAACCAAAGAAGGCTGAACAACTAAGGCGAATGCTTAGCAAGATTTCAGGGCTTCACGTCGAAGGCGTGCCCGACATAAAACGAGTACTCGTCACGGAGGAAAGCGGAGAATGGGTAATAAGAACGGACGGCTCAAACCTCTCAAAGATTCTTGAAATTCCAGGTGTGGATACATCTAGGACGACGACAAACAACATCCATGAAATCGCAAAAACCCTTGGAGTTGAAGCTGCAAGAAACGCTCTAGTGAACGAGGCAAAAGGAGTCTTGGAAGACCAAGGACTGGACGTAGATGTACGCCACGTTATGCTCGTCGCTGATATGATGACTTCAACAGGCGAAGTTCAACAAATTGGGCGCCACGGAATAAGCGGCAAAAAATCGAGCGTACTGGCGAGAGCAGCATTCGAAATAACAGTACCAAATATTGTTGAAGCTGCCGTAAAAGGAGAGAGCGACCCATTAGCGGGTGTGACAGAAAATGTCATAGTTGGACAGTCCATTCCCATCGGAACGGGACTAGTTGAACTTTACATGTCAACGTTTGAAAGAATAGAAAAAGAGGGAGGAAGAACAGAAACTTGATAGATATGGACAAGGCAATATCGACAGCGGTGAAAACCGGCAAAGTCTCTTTCGGAACAAACGCGGCACTTCAGAGCGCAAAAATTGGCAAGACCAAAATGATAATTTTAGCCTCCAATTGCCCAAAAGACATAAAAGAAGACATAGAATACTATTCAAAAATCTCAGGAATACCAGTTATTGTGTACAAAGGTGCTTCGATGGATTTAGCTGAAGTCTGCAAAAAGCCGTTTATTGTCTCTGCGCTGACTGTGAGAGAAACTGGTGACTCGGAAATACTAAAAATTGCTGAGGTATCCAAAGTACCAAAGACCGCTGGAGGAACTGAATGAGCGGCATAAAAATCACAGCTGACGAAATGCGTTATATCGCATTGTTTGAGAGTATAAGTGGCGCAAGTGTTAAGGACTGCATTGTTGATGAAGAGCAAGGTCGTGCAATTTTTGTTGTAAATGCGGGACAAGTAGGCGTAGCGATAGGCAAAGGAGGACGCAACATCCACACTCTTGAAAGGATGACAGGAAAGAAGCATGAAATAATCGAATACTCCGAAGATCCTGCGATGTTCATTAGGAATGCGCTGAAACCGGCAGCAGTAAAAGAAGTACGAGTTAGCGAGAGAACCGATGGGAAGAAAATAGCAGTTATTACTGTTAATCCAAAAGACAAAGGCGTCGCAATAGGAAAGAACGGGAAGAACGCTGAGCGCCTGCGGTTTTTGGCAAAACGCTACTTCAACATACAGAACGTCAGCATAACCTAGGCCATTTTTCCCACGAAAAGATGAACGAGAATTAGATGATCTCGCAAACAAAGAACGTTCGCGAGAACTCATAGTATCTGAATTTTCTTCCCAAGCGAATTGTAAACAATTTTCTCAATCGTCAGCTTTTGGTTCCGTATCCTTTCCTGAATGTCAATAAAAGCCCGTTCTGCTACTGCTTCATGGGTTTCAGCGCTTGCTTTCCGTGCTTGAACTTGCTTCAGCTCTTCCTCTAGAAGAGAAAGGTCATGAATGGTCTCGCTCATTTTGCACGAAGCTAAAAGCACATCTTTCCTGTTGACCAGGTCGATTGACCTTTTTTGGATCTCTGCCAAAGAGTCATTATGGATTATTTCTTCTATTGACTGACAAGTTTTTCTCGCCTTGTCCGGCTTGAGCTTGAGCGTTCCCTCTTTGATCGAGCGATAGATCTTGATTAGAGTTTCTTTCAGTTTGGGATAACCAATTTCCTCTTTGGCCAACGCTTCCAAAGGGCTTTCTAAATACTCATCAAGTTTCTTCAGCTCATCTTGGGTCAAACCCGATTCTCCGCCTTGGTAAGCCAGAGCCTTGATTTTCAAGAACGGCTTCTGAAGGTGCCGCAGCGTTTGTCTCAATTCGCCGCTAAGCCCCTCCGCTTCAGTTTCGATTGCTTTCAACTGGTCAATAGGACCCTTGCTTCTCAACTCTGAGATTCGAACTTCGAGCTCTCTGATTCTTTGCTCAAGCGGCCAGCGTTCCTCCTTTGTACTCGCCAACTGAGCATAGAGATTCTCTTTTTGCTTTTCCTGCATGCGGAGTTCCTTAACGAGCATGAAGGCTTCTTCCAAGGTTCTGGTTTTGACGTATTCCTTGGTTACGAATTCACTAAACGACGCAAGAGTCAGCTTTGCCTTTTCATGAACCGTAAGAAACTTTCTCCGGTCCATTATGAAGAATGGAGCGATTCTCGGAAACCAATTTCTAATATCGATGTCTATGACAAGAAACACTTTTTGAGTGTCCTGAGCAAGTTTGGCTAGGTTTTCATAAGTGACTTCTTCGGGGATGCCTATTTTCCTAAGTCTTTCAAGAAACAGGTTTGCGAGCTTGCTGAGGGCTCGAGCACGATTGTAGACTCGCATGTTCCTGCGTTCGATTTCTTTGGTGCTGTTGTCAAGTAGCATTTTGCTGACTTCTATTTCGTTTTGGATCGCAGCATTAATTTCGTCTCTTAGTCTCTTGGCTTCGGTCTGGACAGGGGCAAGTATGGAACGCGTCTCTTCCTCGAGCCA
>CAZQCX010000053.1:0-9340 GCA_964591705.1 uncultured Candidatus Bathyarchaeia archaeon
TTAAGTTTTAACTCTACGGAGAATCTGTATTCACTCTTGCTTTGTCCAGTCATGAGGCAAAACAGCGACGGGAAACAAGTCACGCGTCAATAAGCCCGCGTTTCACTATTGGAATCAAACGGGCTAGCGCATGGAAATCCGTCTTATTAGGTCACTAAACTCAGACTCTCGAAGGCTCGGTTTTTAGTCAACGGAAAGCTCTTCCACATTGTTGTATGTTGTGCAATCAGCCTTAAACCTGCAGGCTTCTCCGAAACTCTCAAAGAGAAACGGGGAAGAGTTTGAGTTCACCAAAATTGGGAAGAAACGCCTGCCTATTCAAGGACGGCGTGGTCATTGGCTATGCTAAGGACATCAGCGCGGGAGTGTCAAGCATCTCAGCCGGACGCGTTTTCCTGGCTTAGAAAGGTTTAAGTTAACTGTAAACAGTACTGTTTACGGTGGCTGTTTATGGGTCAAGTGCAACTCCGCCTCCCCAAGAAGACAATCGAAGAAATAGACAAGTGGGTAGCCGAAGGCCGCTTCAAAAACCGAAGCGACGCCATAAAATCAGTAATCACGCTCTACCAGGAACGCGAAAAAACCATAGCCTTCTTCAACATGCTCCTCAAGCGGAGCGAAGAAGCCAGGCAGCATCCTGAAACGCTCGTGCCCATAGAGGAACTCGAGTGAGCTACGCCGTCCTGCTCCATCCGAAAGCGGCAAAAGAACTCAAAAAACTAGAAGCGAGCATCCAAGCCCAGATAACAGCTCGCCTGAGAGACCTCCGAGAAAAACCCGGCGAGAAGGGGAAGCCCTTGAGCCAGTCTGACTTCTGGAGCCTAAGAGCAGGCGATTACCGCGCCATCTACCAGATCGATTCTGCCAGGAAGCAGGTTGTCGTTCTCTGGGTGGGGCACAGAAGCAAAGTCTACGATGACTTTTCAAAAATGCTCTGACATTACCAAGGTCAGCGTCGGGGCAACCGTGGACTGAAAGCTCTGCGAAGAAACGCAAGGCATCCACATGCAGGAAGCCGAACGAGCCAAATCTGAAGACCGAACCGAGCCGGACTGGAGCAATACAATCGAGATGTTGCTGCGGAAGGGAGTCCGAGGTTACAAGGCAAATCACAGAGGTAAGGTCTGAGTTGAAACCTAACCCAGACCTTTGTGAGGTCTGCGTTTCTTGAAGTAAACCCGTAAACCCAAACCAACCACAGCCACAACTGCTGCGGCAAAAGCAACAACTAACACAGTTGGGAAAGGCTCAGTCTCAACTGCTCCATCAGGCAATTCTGGAACAACGATGGGTTTCATCGATGGGTAATGGTCAGCGTTGTATGGGTCAATGACGTAAGCGGTATCTCCTATTCCGTCACCATCAGAATCTGTTCCGCCATAGTCACTCCAGTAGTTTTCGTTGATGATGTTCAGGGACCTGTTGTGTCCAAATGACAGGTAATAATCTTCTTTGGCTGAAAACTGAACGGCATTGTCAAAGTAATTGTTCTTGGATATGCTGTTATTGTTAGAACCATAAATGGATGTTCCAAAACCTGAAAGTGATATGTTATTTGCAGCTACCACGTTATCGTTAGAGTATTGTAAGCTAATAGCCGTGCCTCGGCAGTCTGTGATTGTGTTTTCTCTAATGGTATTATTGTTACTGTTTTGCCAAATCTGGATTCCCTCAACACACGAGACGATATGGTTTCTACTTATCAGATTCCTGTTTGCAAAGTTTAGTTGGATTGCTGATGAAAGCCCGATTGATTCAAAAATGTTTCCTGATATGGAGTTCTCGTAACCGAATACTACTATGCCATGAGTTGTATTTGTTATCTTGTTTCCTGAAATGTTGCAGTAGTTCGCTGCTAATGATATCCCGTCATATCCGTCATAAATTGTGAAGCCTGCTATGGTCACGTTGTTGCTCTGCACCTTTAATCCTGCCGTCACATCAATTACGGTTGAATCCCTGTCTTCTCCAATAAGCGAGATTGATTTGTTGACAATTGGATTTTCAACATAGATACCCTTCTTGACAAAAATTCTGTCTCCATCTGATCCACTGTCAATTGCTGCCTGAATGGTTGAGAAATCGTCCGGAACAATTATAGTCTCCGGAGCAGCATTTACTGGAACAGGTAAATCCATACATAATGTTGCCAAAAGAATGAGTCCAATCACTAGTGCAGCACGGTCGGTCATGCACGTATCTCAACATGTAATGGCTGAAACTCGTATTTAGTTCTCCCCTAAAACGCTGTATTGGATGAGAGCTCTACGATTACGTTTCGCGGGGGAAAAGACAGCGAGAAAGCGCTTAGAAGCTGGATGAGTTTTGGCGTTTAGCCAGAAGAATAGAGCCTGAGAACACCGCAAAACTCGTTTTGCATGCCACGGACGGCGAAGAGGGAAAGAAGTTTCCCGCAAGGCTGGATGCGTCATTAAAGAATATTTTCTGGGGCGAGGAAAGCGATGCAGCCTCAGAACCGTGATTTCAGGGGTGGACGCGGAAGCCAAGGCAACACAATTGTGGAACTGTTGCTTGAAGCTTTGAGGCAGAAGCTTGAATAAGAAATCACTGCGCAAACGCCCGGGGCTACACTCGAAACGGCGTTAAATACAATACGGGAAAGGTAGCCCGGAAGAGATTCGAACTCTTGTCGAGGGCTCCAGAGGCCCCAATGCTTGACCACTACACCACCGGGCTTCAAGCGGAAGAGACTACCCTTCTTCTTCGTAATAACTATTTAGGCAGCTTGGAGCCTGCAAATCAAAATGGATTCCTGCCCGACTTCTCGGATGGATCGTTAGTTCCTCAAACAGACTTCACAAAGACGATCTCAAGCCAGAACACAGTAAATCGACGAGCGAGTTGTATGAACCGACGTTTTGCTTGTCCAACTGGCAAGATGCGACCAATGAACAGAAAGCGATCGGCACCTTGAGCCAAGCGCAGTTTTTCTGTCAAGCAAAACAATCTTCTAGTTGGAAGTCTTGATCAAGGATTTTTTCGAATTCGCAATGCTTCTCTGACACAATGGCACTGCTGTATAATTGGACTCCAGTGTTCACAGCACCAAAGAGTCTCTACGATCGGGTCTTTGTTCTGGCCGTACCGTGTCGAACAGAACATTCTCACTGGATATTCATAGACGTTGTGACTATCGCAGTTGCCGCAGAACTTCCCCTTGAGCCCCGATCCCTTCATCTATTTTTCTCCAAAGTACGATCTTCATCTCTCATATGCGACTTGCGCTCGAAGCCTCGTCCGAGTCTCTCTATCACGGCGGCAACTATCATGGGGAAGATCACAAGCGCGTCTCCAATCACCATGATACTCTCAGCCCCGCTCTGCACCTTGCCCCAACTTATCGTTTCGCTCAAAGTCGAGCCTGAAAGCCCCCCAGTCTCAGGTCGATCCATGGTGATCACGATCGCATAATCCAGTCCTTTTTTCGAAGCAAGCGTTGCGGATTGAATCGTGTTTCTAGGGACTCCACCCCCGATCACGATCATGCCATTACGAGTGGAGTCTTTGCAGATTCCACAGATTTCCGGAACATCCTTGAATGCATCAAGGTTCAAGACGTATTCTCTATTAAACTGCGAAGCATGCAACCAGTGTACAAAGCCAAACTCCGAATCGCGAACCGCGGGCATGAAAATTGGAACGTTTTCCTCATATGCAGTTCTCAGAATCGAGTTTTTGTCATCAAGTCTCTTTCCCAGCTCCCAAGATAGCTCCCTGGAGGAGAGCGATTTCCCCTTCTTCTCGTCCGCTATCCTGCTGAAAACCCCTGCGAGTTCATAATCAAGCCTAACATAAGCCTCCTCTGGAACAAGAACATCATAAATGCGAAAGATATGGTGCTTATAGAGTTCTTTGTCGTTAGCTACCATTTTCCCCTTGTAGTGTTTTCCTCCCAATGCCTCTATTGCGTCATGAACCATGCCTGCCCCCGTGCTTACGATAACGTCTACGAGTCTCGAGCGCACAAGATCAGCCACAAGGGTCCGCATCCCAGCTGGGATCACAGCGCCTGAGAGCGCAAGAAATACGGTACAGTCTTTGTCTCGAACCATTTTCTCGTATATGTCGCAAGCATAGGCAAGTTTTCCAGCTCCAAAGGAGCCTGAATTCTTGAACTGCTGAACTAAGCCGTCAACCGTTATGGGGTGATCTATCTTCATGTGTTTTACTGGGCTGCGAAGGAGGTCGTTTCTGCGCAACAGAATTCACGAAATAGACCATTTAGGGGAATATAGAAGAAATATCTTTTGGGAAGCTCTGACTTTGGGCACCTCTGAATGGTGGAAAGTAGTCGGCAAGAAATCTGTGTTCTCTTGATATTTATCGCACCACACGATCCACAATTCTGCCTTCAGTATCAAGAAGCTGAATTTCGAGCGGCATGCTTCCAAAGGCATGAGTAGCACAACTGAGGCAGGGGTCAAAAGCCCGTATGACCCCTTCAACCCTGTTTAGCATACCTTCCTCGAGCCTCTTAGCCTTCACGTACTTCTTGGCGACCTGCGTGATAGCCCTGTTGTAGGCAAGATTGTTATGCTCAGTCGCAATTATCATGTTTACCCATGTTATGATTCCCCGTTTGTCAACGTTGTAGTGATGAATCAGCGTTCCCCTCGGCGCCTCCGCCACACCGATCCCTTCGAAAGTGTTGACAGCAGCCTTCGAGGCAATCCAATCCGAGAGAATAGCATCGTCTTCCAGAAGTTCTCTTGCGGTTTCAATGCTAAACAAAGCTTCAATCAGCCTCGCGTAATGATAGTGGAACGTGCTTTGAACGACACCGTTCTTGCCGAGACTCTTGAATAGCTTGAACTCTTCATCTGCAAGAGGAGTGCCACAATGCGACGCCACATTCAGCCTAGCCAATGGGCCAACTCTGTAAATTCCATTCGGATACCCAAGGGGTTTGTAGTAAGGAAACTTCATGTAAGACCATGGTTCAACAGCCTCGCCAATGTATTCGTAGTATGCTGAAGGATCAAGCTTGTCACAGATAATTCTTCCATCTTGGTCGATTATCCGTATCTTGCCATCGTAATGCTCAAGCCCACCGCATTCTGTAACAAGACCCAGGTAGGATGTTGGAAAGTTGCCGAGGTTTTCCGCTTCTTCATCGCATTTCTCCAAGACTTTTCTAAACATTTTTACTGTTTTCAGCGTAATATCCAACGCTTCTGGAAGTTTGGCCAAGAGGTAGTCAGCGTTTTCTTGCTTCAACGGCCAGTTTACACCGCCCGGAATGATCCACTCATTTGAGTGAATTCTCTTCCCAGCCACCCTCTCGATGATCTCCTGTCCAAACTTCCTGAGCTTAATCCCTTGCAAAGCCAAATCAGGGTTTTTCGCTATTAATCCAAACACGTTTCTCTCAGCAGGATCAGAGTCCCATCCCAGCAGGAAGTCTGGAGAAGACAGATGGAAGAAGTTCAACGCGTGTGACTGAATCATCTGACCCATGTGTATGAGGCGTCTCAGCATTACCGCCGTTGTCGGCGGCGTGACGGCGACTATTGCATCGCATGCTTTCGCCGAGGCAAGTAAGTGACTCACGGGGCATATGCCGCAGGATCTCGAAGTAACGCCGGGCATCTCATAAAACGGGCGCCCCTGAGGAAACTTTTCGAAACCTCGAAAATCGGTAACTTGGAATCTTGCTTCCTTCACTGAGTCGTCAGTGTCAAGCAGTATGGTGACTTTGGCGTGCCCCTCTATTCGCGTAATTGGAGCTATCACAATTTCTTTTTTGGTTTTTTCTTCTCTACCCATATTTTGATCTGCCCTCCATGTTTGGAGTTCGCCCAGCCAGCAATTCTGTTAGGGCGTAGGTTATGAGGTCCGCAGGCGGGGGGCATCCGGGAATGAAGAAATCAACTTTGACTACTTCATGCAACGGATGAACTTTTTTCAGGAGTTTCGGAACCTCTGTTGGGATTTGGGGGTTCACTTCGGATGTGTAGATGTAGGCCATCTTCAGGACGGCTTTGTCGCCATCTTTCAACTTGTTTCTCAGAGCGGCAACGTTTCCAGTGACAGCACAGTCTCCGAGCGAAATCAAGATTTTCGTTTTTTCGCGTGCTTCTTTAAGAAGGTTCAGTTGTTCTTCGTTGGCGACAGCTCCCTCGATGAGTGTCACATCGACGGTTTCGGGAAAGACTTTCAAATCAACGAGCGGACCGTAGACGACTTGAATCTTGTTCGCTAGCTCAACAAGTAGCTCATCTTGATCCAAGAAAGACATGTGGCAGCCCGAGCAACCGCTCAGCCAAATTGTTGCAACGCGGGTTTTTCCTGTTGATGCTATCTACCGTTCCCTCCTTGTCATAATGAATTCAGCGACCTCTTTACGCTTCGTATGCGCAATCGGTTCACCCTCAACGTAGATGGCTCCCACCGGACAGACTTTGGCACATTTCCTGCAAGAAGTACATGAACAGGAATTCAACCAGTGTTCATCAAGATCCATAATAATTTCAGCGTCTTTGCCTCTCTGCTTCAAATCCAAAGTGTGGACGCCTTCAATTTCGTCGCAGACCCTGATGCAGCGAGTGCAGAGTATGCATCTATTTCTGTCGATCACAAGGAAATCGTGAGTAGAGTCTATCTCCATTGCTGTCCAGTGACGTTCCACAATCCCATGGTCCAAGCCAAGTTGGTTTGCTAGTTCCTGCAATTCGCAGTGACCGTCGGCAACACAGACTGAGCAAACATGAGTTCGTTCGGCGAGGAGCATCTGCACAGCCATTTTTCGGTATTCCTTCAACCTTTCAGAATTTGTTATTACCTCCATTCCTTGGCTTACAGGGGTAACACATGCCGCGAAAAGTTTGAGCGCACCCACTATCTCGACCAGACACAAGCGACATCCCCCATACGGTGAGAGACCATCCAGGTAGCAAAGCGTAGGTATGTTAATTCCAACGCTTCGAGCAGCTTTGAGTATGGTTGTACCCTCCGGCACGGTAACTTCTGCACCGTCGATTTTTAAAACAACCAAAGAACTGCTCATCTTACGCTCCTCCCTCCTTTCTGAAGCATTTTCCTGCTCTGCACAACTTCTTCTCGATATGTTCCCGATATTCATCTTTGAAGTATCTCAGAGTGGTTAAAACAGGGTTAGGTGCCGTTTGCCCGAGACCGCAGAGGCTGGCATCCCTTATGTAGCTTCCAGTTTTCTCAAGAATGCCGATGTTTTCTATCCTTGAATTGCCAAATATTATTCCTTCGTAGATTTCTTTTACTCGGGCGAGCCCTGCTCTGCAGGGCGTGCATTTGCCACAGGATTCATCCACGCAGAATTCTGTGAAGAACTTTGCTGTGTCTACCATGCAGTCCGTATCGTCAATGACCACTATACCTCCTGAACCCATTATTGCTCCTGCCTTTGTCAACGAATCGTAGTCAACGGGCAACTCCAAGAGTGTTTCGGGAAGGCATCCGCCTGAAGGTCCCCCGACTAGCACGGCTTTGAATTTTCTTCCGTCTGGGACGCCTCCGCCTATGTCGAAAACAACTTCTCTCAGTGTAATTCCCATTGGAACCTCGATCAGCCCTGGGTTTTTGACTTTGCCTGTAAGAGAAAAGCATTTGGTGCCTGTGCATCTTGTGGTGCCAATCTTGGCAAACCAGCTGCCTCCGTTTGTGACTATTAGCGGGATGTTTGCCAGCGTCTCCACATTCTGGATCAGTGTTGGTTTTCCCCATAGACCCGAGTTCGCGGGGTATGGCGGCCGTGGTCTAGGCATTGCTCTCTTGCCCTCAACTGATGCAAGGATCGCAGTTTCCTCTCCTGCAACGAACGCGCCCGCACCAAACCTTAGCTCTAGATCAAACTTGAAGGATGTTTCAAGAATATTGTTACCTAGTAAAGACATGGATTTCGCTTGAGTAATTGCCTTTTGCAAAGTCTGAATCGCGAGAGGATATTCTGATCTTATGTAAAGGTAGCCTTTACTCGCACCAATTGCATATCCAGCGATGAGCATGCCTTCGATTATTGCGTGTGGGTCAGCCTCAGCCAAAGTTCGGTTTGCGAAGACACCCGGATCGCCTTCGTCGAGATTGGCGACTACGTACTTTGGTGTGCCATGGGCTCTTGCAACCAAACCCCATTTCTGGCCAGTTGAAAATCCTGCTCCACCTCGACCTCTAAGTCTGCTCGCTGAAACCTCGTAAATGACACCTTGAGGAGTCATTGTTGCTAGACACTTGACAATAGCAGCGTAGCCACCAAAAGCGATGTAGTCTTGAATTCTTGTGGGATCAATTCGACCAGCGTTCCTCAGAACAATTCGATGCTGTTTCTTGAAAATCTCAGGGTTTTTGTAGAGCATTTCTTTGACGGGTATACCCAGGACTATGTGTTCTTGGACTATCCTTCTGGCTTTATTAGGTGTAACATTTTCATACAGGCTTGGTTGGGAATTCCCGGCAGTGTCGACAATTACTGCTGGCCCTACTGAGCATGTTCCAAAGCACCCTGTCTTTGCGACTTTGCATTCTCTTTCAACCTTAAACTCTTTGACTGCCTCTTGAAATGCCTTCAACACTTCAAAGGCGCCTAGAGGGACGCAGCCACTTGAACAGCAAACGTTGATGCGGTGTGTGAATGCATGTTGGAAGTCTATTTCTTGTTCGGCTATCCGCTGGATGTCAGACAGATTCAACTTTGGCGCCTCCAAGCGCTACTCTGATTTTTTCCAGCACCACTTCTTTCGTTGCCTTGCCAATTACTTCTTCATCAAGAACTATTGTTGGCGCCATGGCGCATGCACCGATGCATCGGGTCACGAAAAGTGAAAGCTTTTTATCCGGAGTTGTTTCTCCGCGTCTTATCTTGAATTCTCTTTCAATGACTTGCATTATTTCTTCAACGCCTTTAACGTAGCAAGCGGTGCCGAGACAACCTGTTACTATATGCTCTCCTGGCTCGGTTAGTTTGAACAAGCTGTAGAAAGTTGCCACGCCAAATACTGTGCTGGGAGGAAGATCCAGAGATTGAGAAATATCTGTTAAAAGCTCTTTCCCGAGGTAACCGTAAATCTCTTGAGCCTTATGGAGAATCTCAAGAAGGGCACTCTGTTGATGCGCATGTTCCTTGAGAACTTTTTCCAACATGCTCCGCCGCGCTTCAGTTGCAGACACTCGAACCGCCCTCAGCTCTTTCAGTCATACACATTGTCGATTCACCGAAATCCAGTTTTGGCTACTGACAATTCTTGTATATAAGCTATGATTATGGGACTTTCAGAAAAGCCTGATCAAACAATCTGAAAATGATATTCAGTTGAGGTGTAATCGTGTAACAATGCGGGTCCGCTGG
>CAZQCX010000054.1:0-9157 GCA_964591705.1 uncultured Candidatus Bathyarchaeia archaeon
CGTGAGGGCATAAGTGAGAGAGGAGCGAGTAGAACGTGAATTTGTCGATCGCAACTCAACGGGTGATCTTCCACGTTCGAAGCGGATATCCATACTATTTCTTTGTGTGCACCAGAGTCGTTCTTTGATTGTCGAAAGAGTACTCGCGAGATCTTTGGCTGTGGAATAGTCTAAGATATGCTTCTGCGAGTTTCGGTTCGAAGGGCAAATCATGTGCTGAAACGGACTGTTTATGCTTGAACGATTCCTCTATCGCGGTTTCTGCCACTGGATAGTTCAAGAAAAATTCTTTTTGATCATTGTAGCGCGTGATTGTTGAGGCACTTTCTGTGAGGTAGGAGACAGCTTTTGGCAAGTCAGCCAAAACTCGACTAAACCCGTACTTCGAAGGATTTAGAAACAGATCCATGGCGGAATCCATTTGTTGCTGCAATGCAGTGTTCTTGTCCCATACGTAGTCCTCAGATGGCAACACACTGCCAATTGATTGCTCCTTGGTCTTCATTTCTGTGTTTAGAAGAACTGTAACCTCTTTCATTATACCCAGCAAGACCTGAAGAGCCTCCCATATTGTGATGATGTCGGCGATAGTTATCGCGTTTTTGTCAACTTCAAGTTTCAAATCCTCCGCTTTCTCTGCGGCAGCCATGATCTTTGAATAGCTGTCGCCCAAAACCGAAAGTAAGCTCTCACGTCTATCGTTCAAACCAGCTATGACACCTTTAGATTCCTGTAGGCAATCAATTGAACGAGAAATCTCCGCGAGGTATTGTTTTCGCCAATTATTCAGCGCTGTGAAAAGAGAGCTAGAAGCTATCCATGGGTCCGTATTTTCCAAAAGCTGTCTTCGTGCAAAAGCAATTACCTGACTTTCTTGGGGCAAGGCAGGATTGTACAGAGCTCTTACTAATCTATATACTTGCTCAGCGATCCTGAGCACGTCCTCCACCAGTCTTTCTCCAGCGTTAATTGTTTCTTTTATGCGAACTATTCTCTCCTCAACTGGCAGGGCTTGCTGGATGTCTTTCTTCTCTACCCGGCTAACCTGCAACCCAATGTCTTGAAATTTCCCAATCCACGTTGAGTATTCTCCTTTGACCAGCACATGATATGCTTTCAATGATAGGTCAAGTTCTGCAGTCAAATTGACTATTTCCTTGCCTATTGACTCAAGGTCATTGAATTTTTCATCAATTTCGGAGGGTTCAAAATCTTCGTTTGATGCTTTGGAAAGTATATGGTTGAGCCTGTCTTTCACGATTAGCGCTCTATTTCTGATGCTGCTCATGTTCACTGGGAGAGCGTCCTCAACCTCCTTCAATGTGTTTTCTAAACCTCCAAGTACATCCAGAAGCTCGCGTGCTTTTTGCGCTATCGTTCCCACTGTGCCTCTTCTTTTTGGCGTTTGATCGACAAAGAGCGCTGGCAAAGCGAACAATGCGGCAGCTATCGTGCCAATAGCTATTTTTCCACCATCGATTTTGGCTTCAAACGCCAATGGCCCTTGAAGAGCACTCAGGCAGATGAAGACAATCAGTGTTCCCATGGCAGCTGTAATTGGTGGAAGTATTCCCTCGGAGACGTGCATTGTTCTAAGAGCAAAACGCATCGTTAGCAAGAATGCCGATACCGAAACAGCAACTATGACAAGAAAAAGAACGATACCAGGAATGGAATCCAAATAATGGGACAAAACTTCGATTATGGTGTGGTCTGCGAGAGGTGGAGCTTGAGTGACTTGGTCAGTAATGGCATATACAACTTGCGAGGTGTCAAAAAGCCTGAATTGGCTCATGGAGTCTTGCACAGTTTGCAGGATCCCAGTCAAAGGAGCAAAAATAGGCGGGCTTGAATTAGGCAGAACCCACCAGTCCCATTGAATGTCAGCAGCTTCGATTATGAAACCCAGATATTGCATCATCAAAAGCGGTGTGGAAATCAAACCGTAGTACATTGCTGTTAAAGCTGAGAGCTTCTTGAGAAGAGCAATTGAAGCAAAGATTAAAGGAATCGCAAGGAAATACAAGCTACCATTGAACAAGAGAACAGCAGCTACTATGCCTAAGTCGATGGCTATCGCTGCTTTATGTTTGTGAAAAACAATTGGAAGTATGGTGAAAACAAAGAGAAACGCGAAAATCACTGCTTGGCGAACAAACTGGTCGCCTAAGACAGATATGAAATTAACCTTAGTCATGTTGAAGATTAAGCCTAATCCTATTAGGGCACCTCCCACAGGCAAGCTGAAACCTGGATTTTCATAGGCTACGAACGCTATTAGAAACGCGATTACGATCGGAAGGGGTTGAGGAAACAAAGGCAGGAAAGACAACCCCAATCCCATGCTAGCTAGCGTCAATGCGAACGTTAGAATTCTAAGTGTGCTCGGTACAAGAGCACGTTGAGCTGCTCTTTTCGCTTTTTCTTTGGTGTACCAATCCTTGAGGCCTTTTGAGCCTGAAGGCGGTTTCAGACCTTTCAAACTAAACTTCAACGACGCTGACCTAAAGCCTTATTTTATGATACGATTCTTAAGGTTTGTCGTGATAAAAGATTTCATCAAACGGTTCTTGAAGCCTGTCAAGAAAAAGGCTCAAAGCTCTGAAGAGTTAATCAGTGGAAAAACGATTGAAGATGCTGCCTCAAAGCCTGGAGAAAGAGGGAGCATAGCGGAAGTTGATCTGGCAAAAGCGGTCAAAACAACAGAGGTAACATCCGTTGAAGCTGGTGAAACAAAGGTCGAAGCAATCATAGAAACATGTGAAACTAGACAACAGACTCTGCCAAAACAAGTTCTAATATGCATAGGGGAATATCCTGCCAAGATCCTGTTGAAAGACCGACTGCACATATTGAAAGATGAAGTTCGACCCATTTTTATCGATAGATCAAGCGAGGAAATCATGAAATGGAGCAAAGATTCACTGAACGAAGAGAAAGTAGTAGGCTTAGATGCAAATGTTGACAAACAATTTTGGTACCAAGTTTCGCCATACCTCACTGAAAACCAGGTATTCTTTGATCGAGTAAGAAACAGACTCGAAGGGAGTGAATTCAGCGTTCTGACAGTGTCTTCCCTTTGGGAGGGGGTAGGTGGAGCCCTGCCGCCTGCCTTAATTTCCAAACTAAAAGAGTGGAACATGAATGAAGTCACTATAGCCATTTCCCCTTCAAGGTTGCAAGCTTCATCGGCCCATTTCAATGCATTATATTCAATAGGGAGATGCCTGTCCGAAGATTCAGCAGTCTTAGTTCTGCTGAACAGAGATCAACTCAACAGGTATGTGGGCGTGGACAGAAATGGTTCTGTGATCAAGGGAAGCCTGGTTCTAGAAAACATCATCCAGATGATGATGGCTAAGAAAGCGCACGTTAACGATTTTTCTGAAATATCAAGGTCCTTCGGAGTTAAGGCATTCACGATCCTGGCAGCAATGGGGGCTAGCCTCAAGGTTTATGGTTCGCTTGAGAACATTTTGAGCAGCACAACTTCCCGACCCCTAGAGATCTTTGACTTGTCTGGCGCTTCTCTGGTTTACGTTCTTGTACGGCTACCAAATCTTTTCAAAGAAAAACTAACCAGAGACAAGATCGAGCTGATAATTTCGGATTGGTGGAAGGAAAAAGCCGTCTTGAAGTCAGTGATCGTTGCTGAACCTCTGTATGCTGAAGACGCCACCGATCGAATAGACCTTTTAATGTTTGTGGGCGGATTTGAGCTTGCGAGTGCGCTTGCAACAATGAAGAAGAAAGCGGAAATTGTTAGGATTCAAGCAACAAAAAAGGGTTTGGTGAAAGAAGAAGAATGGAAAGAGATTTTGAAGAACTTGGTATAGGTCAAGCCGAGTTTTTCTTGTTTATCCCGTTTATTTCTTCCACAATCTTTGTGGCTGAGGTTCCGTGCTCAAGGAGATAGGAACGACTCAACCCGCGTTCGAAATTACTTGACTTGCTATAGAGCAACTGCATTTCATCGAATGCTTCTAGGTGTTCTGGTCTACCTCTGCCGCCTACAACGAGTATTCTAGTTGTCCATGGATCCTGAGCTTCTATTACCCGCACCGTTATGGTTCTTGACACCTCGCTTGTGACGTATCCAGCAAGCGCAGTGTATATTTCTTGGGTTAGGTCTTCGCTCCACAGTTTCGGGGGAGCTGTTACTGTTACCCAGATGTAATCTGATTTGTAGGTTGGTTTGTACCCCATGAGACTTGGTGTTTTGAAGACCCTTATTATGCTCTTCATGAAGTCCTTGTAGTGTTCTTTGTCCAGTATTTCTCTGTATATGATGTCTTTGGTCAGGGTTTCTTCTTGTTCCATTAGTATCTTGAAGATGATTTTCAATTGTTCGTTTTCGGTAAGTTCTGTTGTTCGCTCATAGTATTTTTTAGGCTGAGTTATCTCTGCCATGCTCTCTTCGTACTCATTGTAGAGGTCTACGATTTTGTTCAGTTTCTTGTGGTAATCCGATGTAATCTCGATCTTCTTGCTTAGGTCGTCATAGAGTCCAATTACGCTGTCGAGTTTTTCAAGTCTTTCCACGGCAAGGGTTTCTTCCTCTTGTGTGCGTTTTAGGTCCCGTTCAATCTCGATCATTTGTTCCCTAGCGTATCGTTTTGTACTGAGGAACTTTCGCAGTTGTCGTTCAATCTTGTCTTTGTCAAATTCTTTTCTCTTCTTGTTCTCCTGTACCCTGATAAGTTCGTTATCCTCGTTGTTTCTTCGGTCCAAGTATTTTGTTTTGATTCCATTCAGATAAGTTAGGTGTTCGTCAATGATTCTTATCTCGTCCTGCGGAGATCTCAGCATTAGTTGAACCATGAGGTACATTGTTGCCAATTCGGACTGTATTTCCTTAAGTTGTTTCCTTTCAACTTCAGATTCGGGCAATGCTTCGTAGTACCTGACTAGGGCATCGGTAATGTATCTCGTCTCGTCGTAGAGCTTCAATGCGCCTATTGCTTTTTCAGCCAACTCGGCAAGATTCATGAAGTCTTCCAAGATCCTTTTTTGCCTTATAGTGAAGATTTGTGAGCTCGGTATCAACTGCTTAAGACGCTCGAAGATGTAGGCTTTCCTTTCCGAGAAGTCAAGATATGTCTTTGAGAAGTTTATCAGAAGGCTTTCCAAGTTGTCGATTCGTCTAGATCCTTCTCTGCGAAGCGACAGCTTGACAACGGCGTCCTCGACTACTCCCTTTCTGCTCATCTGACTTATTGTCTTAAGGTACCTCATAATCTCGCTGAGCCAGTTTTTTGACTGGTCTTCGATTCCCCTGACATGAAGAAGAAGGTCGTCTTCAGCCTTCGGGTTGCTGTGAACTATAGATTTCATTTTCTCCTCAAACTGATCCACATCAAAAGTTCCTGTCCTTATGAGGTAGTTTTTGTACAATTCGCGAACAACATCTTGGTCAACCTTGATTAAAGCAGCGATTTTATCTACCACGTCAAGCTTTTGTTTCCGCAGATCGTGAAGCAATTCAAGTTTTTCAAAGTTGAGTTTGAAGGCAGACAGGTACTCGTCAATTGGGTATGTGACTTTCATGGTGCCCAATGTGTGAACGTAGTTGTCGGTCAGTCCCACTTCTGTTCCTATTCCTCCTAGCAAGTCAGCTAGGTCAAAATCCATGACCGTGTAGAGCATGTCTACGACCATTTCGTCCATTTCTCTTCGGGCCGAGATTATGTTGCCGACTTTCGAGTAGGCAGGTAGTAGCGGCAAATAAATCATTGCGTTCAATGGGTTTCTATAGTAGTCTCCATATTTCTTGGTAACCACTTCGTTGTATTCTTTATTCAGCAGAAGCGAAAGCTCGTTCATCGCTACGAAAGCTGAACATCCCTTAGCAGGAGGGTCATCGCCTCCGCACGGCGTAACTACCATGCCGATTATTGGCACGCCTGATCCGAGGAGTTTTCGCAAGTGTCTGGCGAATTCGAAAAAGATACCGCTTCCAGTTCCTCCACCTAATCCATAGACTATCACAATTGTTGGTGAAATGATTGACGAGAGCGCTTGTTCTTTGAAAGCGGTTACGAAGCTCTTTATTATGCCGAGCTGGTAATAGTTGAGGGCATATATTGCTTTGGCTAACGCTCTTCGTCTTCCCGCGCCTCCCGCCATGGGAGGAATTGCCTCGGTCGAAAGAAGCCACGGGCTGAAGTTCTCCAGTTTGGCGCCTTCAGCTAACAGATATTCATTGTACTTTTGGTTGATGAAATCGTACATTGCTTCAGCAGTTGGAAACTTCACTGACTGGGCAATTAACCGCAGTCTTTCTCTAGGTAATCCTGCTTTCGCCAGTGCCAGTTGTGTTTTTTCATGGGTTTCCTGGAGGCTTCTAATTTCTGAGTCTGCAATGTCTATTGCCAGCAAACTGAGCCTTGTAAGATCACTCTCAAGCAGTTGTGCTGTCTTCTTGTCTTTCAGGAATGTCTCAACTATATTTGTTCCAGCTGAACCTAACCCTATCAGATGTAGGCTGTTCTGGTAGATTCTCGTGTTTTATCACATCCCAACAAGACGCTTGAGTCGGTCCTTAACCGAGTCCAAGCTTGATGCCATCGATCGGTCTATCTTTGACGCCCTCAACGTGAGACCTTCCAAGTCTTTAATTTGGTCTTCAATAACCAATCGGTAGTAGCTGTTTTTTCCTTTCGCGCGGAGAAACATGAAGGCAAATATGACTGCGGCTACGGCTGCCACTGCTATGACAGGCAACAGGATCAGTTGGAGTGCTGATCCCATGGGTTCTCCTGAAGTGGGTATTGCATTCAAGAGCGCTATGGCTTCATTCACATAGCCCTTGTTCACCAAGGCTTTAGATTGATTAAGCACGTTGGAGTACATTCGAGTGTATCCCTCGTCGACACCTGAGTCAATTAGAGTTTGCAGCTTAGCCTCTTTCTGGTCGTAGAGATTCTGGAATTGATCAACTGCTGCAGTCACGATCGTGGGTTTGATACTGTCCAGCACATCGCCCGTTGCGCTTGACAACTGCACCAAAGTTAGATTGGTCGGTCTTGTTACCTGGCTTACTTTTCCATAACAGATCATTGTGAAAGTTCCTTTTTTCCAACTGAACTCAGTGGCGGCCGAGTTCGGGTTGTAGGCATCACCCAAGTCAAAGTCTGCGACGACAAGGTCCCAATATTGATCTTCGCCTGTCATCTTCTGCATTCCAGTTGTGAGCTTGAGGTTTCCAGATCCTGAAGTCAATCTTACTGTGAACGTAACCTTAAGCTCCGAACCACCGAGTATAGGCGCCAGCTGAGTCTTCGTACCTGTTTCGAAGTCAACTTCGAGCAGAACCTGCTTTGTCACAGCATTCTCTATAGTGTAGCTTCTAATCCATTCCCCTTCTCCAACAGCAATCGCAGTCGGAACACGCACACTAGTCATTGTTAACAAAATTGCTAGAAAGCATACCGTTAATTTCCAATTATGCATCGCTTTCTTCCCCTTAGCGCGAGACTTCTATGGCACCATATTAATAATACTTGTGCTTTGCACTCCCTATTTCAAAGAAGCCGAGCATACACATCTCGTTAGAGTCGCCCGTTTCGCTGGATTGCCAACTGAAGGGTACAATAGCGACGAAAGCTATGGGTCCAATACTGAGCAAAATTATATTGGAGAGTGGCATGTTCAACCGATGGTTGCGCAATGCAAGCTCATCGCCCTCCACGCCGTTGTACAGCTGAATGGTTCGAGCCTTAAGGATGCAGCGCAGAAAGTTTGCCAATTCCGGAAATGTTTACGATGTTCTCTGGAGCTTGGGCTGCTCCATTCGAGAATGAAATAAAGCTTTCATGGGGGTTATCTCCTGGTGTCTAATAGCCGATTTGCCCTTACAATCATCCGTGCGTTTTTTGGGCGTTTGAAACTAGAAAAAGGGGGTTGGTTTGCTTTCTGCTTCTGTTGTTCAAGCTCGCTTCTTCAGTACTATGAGTGCAAGTACTGCACCAACCGCAATTATCGCAGCAATTATTGCAATGGTCGCATTGGTCACATAAGTTCCAGTCATGTCAGGCTCAGGCTCAGGCTCAGCTGGCTCTGGCGGTGAAGGGTCAACAGTAAACGCTGTTATGGCGCGCGATGGGTAGTAAGACTTGGAGCCGGCGAAGCTTGCAATCACCGTATACTTGCCCTCAATGTCAGGAGTCCACGCAAAACTGAAAAAGCCATCAGCATCACTAACCGCCGTCCCTATGTTACGGTAGTTACCGTTCGCATCCAACACGTCAATCGTGACAGACACACCGACAGCGTCTTTCGGCATTGGGAACTGCTTGTACACGTATAGCATCCACTCGCTCATGCTTTCGTCAGCAACGGCTGGTACTCCTTTCGGAAAGCGAAGAGTTAGTTCGTCGCTTCTTGTGCCCGGCGACGCGTCAGTAACCGTGCCACGGATCACCAAGCTGGATCCCAGCGTGATCGCGGCCAATGGGGCTTCCACCGTCATGGCGCTCGGTCCCTTGCCTATTGCGTAGATGCGCTGGTCATAAGTATCCATAGTCGCGATGATGCTGTCGCCTATGATTGCGCGTCCACCCCAGTCGGTTTGGCGGAACAAACCGTTTACTCTGAATATTTCTTTGCCAGTTTCTATGTCAACGCAAACAAACGGTCCGCCGCGCGGTTTAGGATCAGTAGGAGAGTGTTCAGAGGTCCCCATGTAGATTTTTCCATCCGTAATGATCAATGGTCGAATATGCCACTGGTTAGCCCACAGAACTTGGTTATACGGGTCATCTGCCGAGTAAGTCCACAGAAGGCTGCCTGTTTTGACGTCGAAGCAATGCAGTATGCCACTCATGCCCTGGGCGAAGAACTTGCCAGCAGCGATAGCGGTGCGCATGCCATAATGATCCAAGTAGTCCAAGGCGACAGTTGGACCCCAAATGCAATCCCCTGTCTCCGTGCTGAAGCCCCAGAATTGCTGCTTCTCCTTGTTCCATACGACAATGAGCTTATCGTCTATGTTCCCAGCCACTCGACTTATGCTCTGGTTGCCTCTTAGCCATTCAGCTGGTGCAGTCCAGGTTTTGTTGAACAGCAACGTTCCTTCTTGCCCAGGTTTCAAGCTTACGGCCCACGTTGTGATGCTTGTTGCGGTTGTGCTTGAACCGACCATTCTATCACCAAGCTT
>CAZQCX010000055.1:0-8895 GCA_964591705.1 uncultured Candidatus Bathyarchaeia archaeon
TATTGGGTAACACCGCTTAGTAGTCGCCTTGCAGAGAGTATAAGTCTTTTCTTCACCGTCTGCAGGTTTTCTGTCTGGAAACTGACCTAGAACTGTGACAAGTTTTAAAGCGGATGTATACATAAGTAGCATAGGCAGATTGCTGTGGCAACAGACGAAGTGCTACCTCTTATTCTGAAGTTTGTCAATCTCAACTCCAAATTCGTTGATGCACAATGGGACAGAAGGATGAAGCCGAGGCTGCTTTTCAACCCCTACTCCGAGGACAGCGAGCATAAGAAGACAACTGCGCACTATTTCTTGTTGACCGCGTCTTTGCTTGAAGATGCAGTGATTGGCTTTTCAGAGAACGCTAGAAGACTTTTGACCTATCTTCACGGAAGACTTGGCAATCGCCTGTTTGAGATTGGGAAGCCACATCTGTTTGAAGAAGAGATTGTCAAAAGCGAACTCTATGACGATTTGGGTCCGCGAAAGCAAGTAATCCCCGAGGTGCTGACATCAATCAACAGTTATGTGAAAATAAAAGCTGAAAAGAACCTGATAGCTTACGCCCATGGGTTCAGCCGCCCTGGGGATTTTGTCGAGGATGTAGCCAAGAACACTAGGAGAATGGATGATCAATATATCGACAAAGTTTGGACTTACATGCGGTGGATGGTACGCCCTAAGCCGGATCTGGCTATTTTTGATCATTTTTCTTCAGAAGACCTCCAGGTTCCACTTACCAAAGAGAACGCAAATGTTGCTGCTAGCATGGGTGTGATTAACTCCGTTGGGTTCTATTTGTGGAATGATAGAAGCGCTTCTGCCAAGGCGCGCGAAAGAATAACAAATTTCGCAAAGAAACTTTTTCTCAGGGATCCAGCTAAGGTTGACTACCCTTTCTTTCTGCTTGGTAGGTGGCTGAAGCAGAAGAATCTTAACCGAGGCACGTTGAAAGAGGCATTGGAGTTTTTTGATCGTATGCAGAAGGTGACTGGGCAGCCGCATGCGTACTATGACAAGTTGGGTCGTTATAAGAGTGGGTGGGAGAAGAAGACTGCTATCACGCTGTCGAAGATGGGGATATCCTATGGTTATGAGGCTATTACTTTTCCGCTTCCTGGGGATACTTACACGCCGGATTTTATTCTTGACAAGTCGGTTCATGGGAGGAGAATTATCTTGGAGCCTCACTATGAGATGACGGCGAGGCAGGTGCAGAAGTATTCGCTTTTCAAACGGACTTATGGGCATGAGTTTCTTTTGATTTTGGTTCTGAAGAATGATCTCATACCGTTCTATCATGAGCGAAATTTGCTTTCTGATAGTATTTGTGATGATGCTTGGCCTATAGAGTTTGTTGATTTGCTTGCTGAGAGGATAAGGACTGGGGCCTATGATCAGGAAGTGCCGGATGTTGGTTCTTGATTTCGAGAAGTTTGGCTGACTTGTATTGATGTGTAGATGAGGTCCATGAAATCTGTTGTTTTGGGGAGATGTGTTGAACAGTTCGTTTTGTGTTGTTTCTTTCTGGAATACTGTTGTTTTAGGTATGTTGTTGTTCTTGATGTAGTTCAGAGATCATATGCTTTGGTATGCTTGAGTTATGCATGAAGCTTTATACCTCTGATTTATGATTTATAGAGACATACGATATGTCCAGGAAAGGACCTATCGTACACCTGTAGAACAAAACTACAAAAGGAAGCAACAAAATGACCAACATCCAAAAAGAAGTCCAAGTCAAACTCGCAAAAGGACTCCTAGACGTGATAATACTGCAGTTCCTAAACAGCCAGCCCATGCACGGCTACCAGATAATAAGCCAAATCAGAAAATCATTCGGAGTATACTTCGGCCCGAGCACAGTATATCCACTACTGGGGTTGATGGAAAGAAAGGGCTATTTAGCCAGCGAATGGAACATGGAAAACGACAGGCCGAGGAAAGTTTACAGGCTAACAAACGAAGGACAGGGCGTGCTGGACTTCACCGAGAACTCGCTCAACCTAATGGTGAAGAAAATCAACACCGACAATGCAAGACCTGAGAACGAAGTTGACAAGAGAAGCGTATCCATCCACTATTTCCCAAACAAGACCAAACATGTCCCCGCGATGGCGCAGTAGAAAGCAAATGGGAGAGCTGGGATGGCACGCAGCAAAAATGACCCAGTCTATCTGTGGTTGCTGGAACAAGACCGCGAGAAGAACAAAGCACGCGCGGCAAACGAAACATGTCCAAAAACAATGGAACCGCTGCCAAAACAAAAAAACCCCTGGAACATAGGTCGTGCACGCGTAAGACTCGCTGATGGTTCCACCTTGAGAATCGAGACTATCCTGAAGGAAGTGAAGAGGCTAAACAAGTATACCAGTGATGGGAAGCCGATCTATTCGGTGAAATCAGAGACGGCGGTTGAGGTGCTTGAGGTGCCGGAGAACCTTGTGAGGCATCAAGCTCCGGAAAACTTGCCTGCGTAGACTACGGCTTCTGCCTTATGATATGGGATGCCACGCAAATGCGGCATCTGCAAGCCACGTGAAAAATGGAGCCGGTGAACTCTGACGAAATCGACTGACTGACCCGTTTCTGGCGATCATTGGCAGAGCGGGAGGGAAGGCAAATCTTGCGAGCGAGCAGTTTTCTTAAGCGAGGCATTCCTTAGGTCAAACAACGCCAGTTCTGGTCAATCCGATTATTGCTTTGATTCGCACATAAAACTTAATACCCGAAAGAGGTTTCCGTATTCTCAGGGAGAAAATGAGAAAAGCCATAGTTTTGATTCCGTTAATTGTTGTAGTGATTCTTGCTGGTTCCTACGTTCTTCTCAACCTATCTGTTCCACCCTCACAAGAAGGAGTGGAGGGACCCACGTCGCCTTCCATTGGTGGAAGCCCATATGAATCTGCAAATCCCATAGCGGAAGGTATTTCTGTTAAGTTTAAAACAGCGAGTTTCATCGACAGTGAAGGCATAGGCACTAAAGCGTTCAGCATGCTGATTCCAAGCGATTGGCAGGCGGAA
The DNA here is from genome assembly GCA_964591705.1 of uncultured Candidatus Bathyarchaeia archaeon. Lineage (GTDB taxonomy): Archaea > Thermoproteota > Bathyarchaeia > Bathyarchaeales > Bathycorpusculaceae > UBA11855. The sequence goes on from CAZQCX010000055.1 coordinate 3,013, forward strand.
GGCAGTATCAAATGGGTGCTGGACAACCCGGCTATGCCTGTTGCAGGGGAATTCAGGGCATGGAACTCGAAAGGGTACGAAGAGTTCCACCTTTTTCCGAACCAAGCCTTCTTTTGGTCCAACAACCCGTTGAATCAACAAACCTTTCCGCTTGGGTCACGGTACTTTGGCGCGTTGGTCAAGACACCCATGGGACCGATAGATGCGCTTAAAGAGATCGCCCTCCCCAAGTTCAGGGGCAATGCTCAAGACCTGAAAATCATCAGCCAGCAGCCGCTGCCTCAGGTGGCACAGTACTTCCAAACAGGAACAGACCCAGCGACGGGCGTGGTCACCTCTGTCGAGGGTGGAAAGATACGGGTTGAATACATCCTGAACGGTGTCTTGTACGAAGAGGAGTTGTATTGTATCATTCAGTCCCAAGACATTCCGCTCCAAACCATATATGGAATGACCAGAAACGTCAACTGGTATATGACTTTCACTCAGTCATTCCGTTCTGAGAGGGGAAAACTTGATTCCCAAGCCAAGATTTTCCAGACGGTAGCTTATTTCGCCAAGACAGAGGTAAACTGGCTGAACAAGTACAACCAAGTCGTTGAATACTTGATTCAGAAGCAGATCCAGCAGATCCAAAGCTTAGGTCAGTTGAGCAGCATAATAAGCCAGACGAGCAATGATATCAGTGACGCAAACTATGCAGCATGGAAACAAAACCAGAACGTTAAAGATCGACTTGCTGACGAGTTCTCCAGGAGTATACTTGGAATTGAAGCATATAGGAACCCTATTGATAGCAGCATTATAGATCGCCCATCTGGCTACAGCAACGCCTGGGTTAACAATCTTGGAGAATACATACTTTCTGACTCGCCCAGCTATAATCCCAACATTGGATCAACTCAGAGCTGGTATCAAATGAAAAAACCCTAACTCGAATATCTGGCCCTTTCGGTTCTGTGAGGGTGAGAAAGAAGAAACGATGGGATTCGCCTTAGAACGGGGAAAATGCCCCGAAGAAAACGAGATAAAGCGTATGGCGCCTCAGAGCGAGATATATCTCTAGGAAAGCCTGAATCGCATGTCTCTTTCCGCCAGCTTCTTCGCTTGAAGTGCGCTCTTCTCTTTGTCTTTGATCTCAAGCATTATGTCAAAGTCGTTTGGCTCTGTTTTTTTCAAGAAAGAACCGAAATCGTCGAGATCTATGGTTTGAGCATGCTTGACTGGCGTTTCCGCAGTCTCTTGGGAACTATAGTCAACCATTGGAATCCCATCAATTCTGCAGTTCCATGTTCGGGTGATAAGCTCGAAGAGGTCTTGTGTCAATGGGGTTTTGCTGTTGAGCTGGTCGTGAAATGCATCGAGTAAGACTGGTGCATGGGTCAAGGAGTTTATCTGCAGGCAATCAACCACGTCGAAAAGTCTGTCATCGTTCTCAATAACCATTCTTTTCCGAATCGCGGTTTCTAGGCTATTTAGACGGGTAACGAATCTTTGGATGCTTTTTGGTTTGTCTCCATAGACGCCGCCTATGTGGATTTGCACTTTGGCAGAGGAATCAAGGTTCATCAGATCAAGCAGTTCTGTGTGGTATTTGAGTTCTTTTTTGCTCCTGTGGAAGATGTCTTCTTGAGTTGAGTTGATGAGTGTGAATTGGTCGGGATGCATGGAGATTCGCATTTGATTTCTTGATATGAAATCGCCGATCTTTTCGAGATCAGGTCTGAAGAATTCTTGCCAGTTGAAAGTGTTTACTGGATGGGAGGCGAAAGGAACTATGTTTGAGGTTATTCTGAAGAAAAGGAGGCCGTGCTCGAGATTGAATTGTAGAATCCTGAGCAGACATTCAAGGTTGTTTTTCACGGTTTCTTTTAGACGTTCTTCTGAGTAGGATGCTAGTCTGAATGTTTTGTTGTTGCTGCAGGAGAGGCTTCTGTTTATGCAGGGATAACCGATTCTCATTTTGGCGGTTCACCAGTTTCTGTCTGTGATGAAGATTGTTACGTGGTCAGCTGTGATCTATGGTAGCGCCATCTATAAAACGTGCGACGTACACTGGTTGTAATGGTGACTCTCATGAGTTTTGATGTGGGAGATGAGTTTCAGAGAGGAACTGTGTACTGCCGAGGGCAACGATGGGCTTCTTTGGATTGGGCAAGAAAACCAGAGATCTACAAGAGCTACCCAGAAAGTAAGAGGATTCAGCTTTCATTGAGGTTTCCTGAGCTTTCTGTTACTCTTGTTGAGGCACTGAAGAAGCGTAGAAGTGTTAGGAGTTTCTCTCCGCTGCAGCTGGGCATTGGTGATTTGTCGTTTCTTCTGTGGGCTTGTACGGGCATTCAACGGAAGGAGCGTGGTCATGATTTTCGAACGGTTCCTTCGGCTGGTGCGCTTTATCCGATTGAGACCTATGTTGTGGTCAGTAATGTTGATGGGTTGAAGCAGGGAGTCTATCATTATAATATTGTTTTGCATGTTTTGGAGGAATTGAGGTTGGGTGGTTTCGGTGAAAGCTTGGCTCACGCTGCGTTGGAGCAAGAGATGTGTGGTGAGGCTCCGGTGACGTTTGTTTGGACAGCGGTTTTTGAGAGGTCTAGATGGAAGTATAAGCAGCGAGCCTATAGGTATGTTTACTTGGATGCGGGTCATGTGGCTCAGAACTTGGCGTTGGCGGCAGTGAGTGTTGGTTTGGGGTCTTGTCAGGTAGGGGCTATTTTTGATGAAGAGGTTAACGAGATAGTGGGCGTGGATGGGATAGAGGAAAGTGCAATCTATCTGAGCGTGGTTGGTTACCCTAGGGATAAGTGACAGTTGTGTGTGGGTTTAGATTGTGTTTGGGTGACTGGGTTTGTTGTTGAAACCATTTCTTCGATGCTCCGTTGACTGTGCTGACCAATGTCCCGGGCGATTTCTCTAACAGGGCTCCGATGCGAGCTCCTGAGTCTGGAGCATTTGAGCGTGGAGCGTAGGGAAGTCGAACTTGGGATGAAAAGGAAAAAGAGGGGGGTTGTTTGGTTATTCCATGCCCCATTTCTTGGCAACTTTCACAATGAGGAATATGACGAAAGCCACAATTATGAAAGTTATCAGAGCCACTAGAAAGCTGCCGATTCCGAAAACTTGGCTTCCCACAGTTGAAGTGTAGGTTGCTAGGTCGCCGAGTCCTGGAAGCGCCAGCCCAATCAGCGGCAGCAGCAGGTCTTTTACCAGCGATTGAACGAGTCCGCCCAAGTAGAGACCCATGATGAAGGCGATGGCAAGCCCGAGCACTCTGTATTTGCTGAGGAAGTCTTTGAATTCGTTCCAGAGCCCTTTTGGAGGTGGCGGCGGGGGTGGTGCAGGTTTAGGTTCAACTGCTTCGCGAATCTTCTTCAGTTCATCAAGCATTTTCTGGTCCATTGACATTGCGATCACTGAGACAAGAATGGTTTCGTTTCGGTTTTAAGACTTTCGGGAGCTTAGAACACAGGAAATATCGGAAAGACTTGAAAACGTTGCGAATGACGCGCACGTCGTCATCTTCGAGGAAGATGGCTATGTGGCGGAAGTGGCGGATTCGGAGATAGAAGTCTGCGGACCTGTAGAGACCTGTTTTGAATGTGTCTGCGGTTATGACGGAAACAAGGTCTTCTGAAAACGCAAAATGCTCCGTAGCTCGCCAAAATGAGTGGGGGTTGTCCAAATGGTCCGGTGGGGATTTGGAGCCATTGGTCAAGGTGACCATTGTTCTGTCTTAGATGCCTTGTCATTCTTTCGTGCTTTTCTTTTTTCGTGGTGGCTGGGTTGAGTTGACATTATTTTTCTTCAAAACATGGCACTTCTTTATGGCAAGAGTTGATTCGAACTAAGAGTGGGCAGGCATGGAAGCTTTTGGGTTCGAATGGGAGCTAGTAGTTGTTTTTTGCGCTCTATCGGTGGCGGGTCGCGGCTGGTTTAGACTCTGTCGAAGTAGCTCATCGGTGCGTACCAGAAGATTTTGAGCGGTTTCCTGCATTTTGGGTTTCTGCAGACAAGATCTTCAGAGATGAAATCGCCGTGGTAGCTTCCGTGTAGGGGTTTTTCGAATGAAAATGCGGTGTGCAGGCGGTCGGATGGCTTGGTTTGGAACGTCGTGTGGCAGTATGGGCATTCGAGAGTTACCTCAGACACACCCACAACGGTCCCTCGCTTAGTCTATATGCGGATCGCATATTAAAGATGTGGCATATGCGCTGAGTCTTCGTTGAATGTGATGAAGCGCCGTGAGTCATGGGCGAGACGTCGCTAAGTCTTATATTCCAATGTTGGGAAGAGACTACAGGAATGAGACCTATGGATGCTGAACGAGAAGCCTTAGTCTACAAGATGGCTGGGGTGTTTCTTGTAATCTCTCCCGGCAGTAGCGCAGGATATGGAGTAGAGTAGGCGGCGTGACCTGACGTGTTAATTGATGGTTTCACGGAATATAAGCGCAGGGAGTTTTGCAGGGACGTTGGATGTCCTGTTCAAAGTGAGCTTGACAAACGAGTGGAGAGATCGGAAGAATACGAGCAAATCAGAAAGAGATGCGGCACCGCGTGTTGTTACACTACTTGGCAGTTTCATCACTGGCTGATAGAGAAAGGTTACTTGATTCTGCGCCCGGTAAAGAGAGAAGGTTGATGTGTTTTCGTGGCTGAAAAGGCGGGCGCTCACCCGCTTAGCAAGGTGGCATTGTCTACGGTAACGTCACTCTTGTTGCGCTGTGGGCAGTTTCAGCATCTCTCCGTCTGCCTCTATGAACTCTGTTTCTTTAGTTGTACCGTGGGTTACGAAGTCGGTAGGGATAGATGCGGTTAGAGCATGGTAATCCTAGAGGTTCCCACGGAGAAGACACTGTAGTAGAGTTGCCCTTGATTGCTGTTCACAAGCTTGTAGTTGTCCAATGCTACTGTGTGACAGATTTGAGGATGGGATGAGTCTAAGGCAGGAAGCAGATTATGGCCGTAGATTTTCTGAAACGGGTGCTATTGACACTATCGATGGTGCAGAAGAATTCTTGACAAGAGCAAAAGAGATTTTAAAGGTAAAATAATCTTCAGGTATAAATTACCTTATCATAAGGATTGGAAGTCATTAAATTAATTTGTGAACATAATACTTGGAAAACTTTCTCCTCTCAATCCTTCTCCCCAGCAAACATATTTCCCTTCAACAAATTCAGTCCAGAACTAACAATCCTCAAAAGAAAGCTTCCTTTAGCGAACTAATAAAAACAGCAGCTTCCCCACTTGCCTTAACACACGAATGCCTCTTCGACATTCTCCTACGCTACCTCCTTAAGACAGATTTTTCCCTAATCAGTTCATAACAAATTTCCCTATTCTCGCACAAACAGAAAATCAAACGCCACCAAAAACAGAAAAAATAGGACGCTTTCAGGATAAGCAAAGCTACCAATGCGAAAACCGATATCCGCAATACCGCCACTGATATCTCTGAGCCATCCCATGGCGAGCGTATCTGACACCATCCTTATACACACACTGGCAACCACACATCGGGCACTTAGACGGTTCCTCGTCCAAAGCGATCACCTCCACACACAAATTGACAGCCCTATGCTGAGAAAACCCAAAAAAAGGAATTTGCGGGAGTTTTCACCATCAATTCTGGAGTGCAAATCCCACCCCAACATATAGTTACTCGTCGTTGAGCAGTTCACACATTTTCGTCTTGAACTATTTTCAAAGTCCAAATCGTCCTTCTCCCATTCCAGAGCTATCTACTCAGCGGATCTCATGAATAACGCTAGCTGAACCCAGCGTACCTCCTCAATCTTGACCTCACAAACTCGCCAAGGAACCCTTCAGCCTCGATTGCAGTGCAGTCATCTTCAACGCCAGAAGCCCCTGAGCGGTTTCT
>CAZQCX010000056.1:0-8616 GCA_964591705.1 uncultured Candidatus Bathyarchaeia archaeon
TTGGAATGAGGTATGCTAAGCCTTACCCGAGGGATTTTCGGAGGCCCGATGATGCTGAGGTTAAACTCGCGAGGGCGTTGGAAACTGTTCTGGAAGGCTTGGAGGATTTGGAAGAAGAGAGCGTTTTGGTTGGCTTTATGGATGAATGTAGGCCTCAAACGTGCGCTAACACTGCGAAGGTATGGTCGTTTGGTAAAGCTTTGATTATTAAGGATACGACTGCGTATCAGGCTAACACTTTTGGTTTTTATGCGCCGGGAGGTAAAAGCATTGTTGAGTTTAAGGAGGATTCTAAGAAAGAGAGCGTTTGCAGTTTTCTAGAGGAAGTCAGAGCAAACAATCCTGACGAGAGCATCGTGGTGGTCTTGGATAATTTTCGTTCTCATAGGGCACAAGCAACTCAGCAGAAGGCGGAGGAGTTGGGCATTTGCCTAACTTATTTGCCGCCTTATTCTCCTGACCTAAATCCCATCGAGCAACTCTGGAGATGCCTCAAGCGTGAAATATCCACTGCAGTGTTTAGGACAGAAACCGAGTTTAAAACGGCAATACAGAAAACAATCAAGCAGCTGTCGACGAAAGCAAGTTTCGCCAAAGTCTGGATCGGAAAGTTCCTACCCCAACAATCTAATCAACTATGTCGCTAACTATAAATCAGGAGTAAACACATTTGCTCTGCCTTTCTTACAGTTGGGGAGAACTAATTAGCCTTTCCCACCAACAGAGGATTCGTCAGAAAAGGGACAGAAATGGGCCAAAGTGGGAATGGGTGTGTGGGATAGCAGGAATAGCCGCAAAAAGAGATTTGTGGCTTCAACAATTGGAGGCATAGTGCTTTTCGCCGTCGTTCAGCTTTCATCTGCTGATGTGGTCACTGGGCTAGAGGGTTTTTTGTTCACGGTGTTTTCGCGGATTGCTTGTGGCGTAGTAGTGGCTATGGTAGTAAAATTTTTCAGTTGGCATGGTATGTCAGTGAATAGAATACCGCATCCTTGAAGCAGTAGCCACATGGGAGACTTGTGCATGAGTGAAGAAAAAATCAAGAAAATTGTTAGGAAACGTTACGCAAAGATCGTCAAGACCGATGGTTCCTGTTGTGCATCAGACTTGAGCTGTTGCCCAGCTCCGGCGGGAGACCAAGTTAGCAAGATGATTGGTTACAGCGAAGATGAGGTGAGTGCGGTTCCGGAAGGGGCAAATCTTGGTCTTGGCTGTGGCAATCCAACTGCTCTGGCGTCTCTGAAGGAGGGCGAAAGAGTCCTAGATTTGGGTTCTGGTGCTGGCTTCGATTGCTTTTTGGCAGCCAAGCGAGTCGGCAAGCAAGGAAAAGTAATTGGTGTAGACATGACGCCAGAGATGCTCGAAAAAGCGCGGAGAAATGCTGAGAAAGGGAAGTTTTCAAACGTCGAATTTAGGCTTGGAGAAATCGAAAACCTGCCAGTAGCAGACAGCTCGGTGGACGTTGTAATATCGAACTGCGTGATCAACCTGGCGCCTAACAAGAAGCGCGTGTTTGAAGAAGCTTTCAGGGTTCTTTCGCACAATGGGCGTCTTATGGTCTCTGATATTGTTCTCTTGAAGAAGTTGCCCAAGTCGGTTGAGAAGAACGTTGAAGCATATTCCAGCTGCATTTCGGGAGCCGAAATCAAAGAAAAGTATCTTGAATTGATTCTGAAGGCAGGGTTCAAAGTTGTGGAAATCCTGCAGGAGAAACCTTACCCGCTTGAATTCATAATAAGCGAACCTGAAGCCAAAGAAGCCATGAACTCCTTGGGTATGACGGAAGAGGAAACGAGAGCAGTGGCTGACTCAATTGTTAGCATTAGTATTTCGGCAACAAAACGATAGAGGTCGCGTTGACCTAGGGATTGGATTGTCAAGCGCTGGAGCACACAATTGGAAAATTCCTCCTGCAGAAGAAAGGATTTCATGAATTGGAGAGGCGGTTGCTGCCCTCTCGAAAGCCCAGGAGAGAGTGGTGATTCTTGTCTGGAGTTTGTGGGCTTGATGGGCTTTTTTGGGCTGAGAGCAGATGCGATAGAATGATTAGTCGAGTTAATACCTGCGAGAAGACGCTATCTCTTTGTCTCGCAGTTGTAGCGAGCATCAAAGTCTCTTGTTATACAGAGTGTATTTTGCCGCATTACTGGGCAGTCGGTCTCTCGAGTCAGACCCTTGTCTGTTTTCTTCATTTGTTCGTATGAAACATTTCTGTGTGGCGAAGGGTGCATGCCCAACGATGGATTGTGCTGTGACCGCCTTTGGATTAGCTGGATTTGTAACTATTGCTTTTTCATCCTTGATGGGGAAAACCTCGTTTGGGCAGAATTCTGAGCAACGGGGTTTTCAGTCTTGGCGCATTCAGCGCATTTGTTCGAAAAATAGTGGGCCAAAGGGCGGTTGAAATTGTTAAGATAATTCACTCCGCTTCTTAGCATGTCCAGAAAGAATATACTTTCACGTTTTCTTTCTTGAATGCTTTCTCAAGAAACTCTTTGGCTTCATCCTCATCTAGGTTGGGGATCCCCTTTTTATCTTTGTGAAAAGGAAGACCTGTTCCTCTGAGTGCGTCGCCTTTGGGGGAGTCTATGAAAATATAGTAGCGCCTGTCGTGGAGCATTATGAGCCTTAGCCAGGTGAGTTCTTTGTTGGGGGAAAAGCCGCTTTGCTCAAGAATGAACACGATTGAGCTGGGCTTCTTTTCGCTGATCAGGCTCTTGAATTCTTCCCAGCTCTTGACCCTTACGTGACCATCTATCATTGGCTTGACCCTTAAGCTTCATCAATTAGTTTTTTGACAAGTTGCTCGATTTCATCTCGGATCTTTCTAATCTCTTGAAAGGTTTTTCCTTTTGGGTCTTCAAGTTTCCAGTCGACTGTTGGTTTGAAGAAAGGTCCTGGGCATATCCCTTGGTTGTTGCAGCCCATGGTAACGATTAAGTCTGTTTCTTTCGTCATCTGGAAAGTGAGTAGTTTCGGCGTGTTCAATGAGATATCGATTCCTTTTTCTTTCATGGCTTCAACAACTGCTGGGTTTACTTGCTGCGCCGGCTTGTTGCCAGCACTGGACACAACGAGCCTGTTTTTGCCATATTTTTTTGCAAACGCTTCCGCCATCTGGCTTCTACCGGCATTTTCTACGCACACAAACAATATTCTTGTCACTTTCTCACCTTTGGGAGTGGGTATTTCTTTCGCAGGTCTTTGATTGTTTCGCGGGTTTTCTTCTTGGATTGGTGTTTGATGGCATGTGCAGGGCAGATTCCGTCGCAACCCGTGCAAAGTACGACGCAATGGGTTGGGTGTTTGACTATGGGTCTCATGTTTCCTTCTTTCTCTTCAAACTCGAATGTTCCCAACTTGCAGTAATCTACGCATTTTCCGCAGCTGAGGCATTTATCGTAGTCTATCATTGGGTACCATGGGATCTTGTTTCTGGGGATTCCGTGCCAAGCTTCTTTGGGCAATTCGAGGCCTCATGAGTTTAGGTTGTTGTACAACTATTCATAGCAACTTTTAAATATTGTTCTTGATATTTGGTCTGCCCATGAATCTGCGATTGGAAAAACCATACCGTTTCAAGTCTACAGTGTTCCATGCGCTATCCGATCCGATCAGGCTTGAAATAATATCGTATCTTCGCGACGGGGAAAAATGTGTGTGCGAGATAGTTCCCCATCTGAACCTTGTCCAGTCGCTTGTTTCGCGTCACTTGAAAATCCTCAAAGACGTGGGGGTTGTCAGGTTTCGAAAGGACGGGACAAAAAGAATGTACTCGATCGTTGACCCACGCATACACAATGTTGTTGATGCCTTAACGTCTGAGCTTGTGGACGCGCTAACGAGAGAAGTCATGAATCAAATGACCTGGTAGGGTGCGTGAATAGTCCAGTTTCGCCTCCTAGTCATTTTTGAAATAACGAATTATGGTTCTTAGGCCTTGTTGGGATTCTTTTGTCTACTTCAGCCGTTGAAGTTTATCAATTAGGGCTTGTCTGGTTTCTCGGTTTTTGAACCATTGTTCAGAGTATGTTCTGCGTTCTTCGGCGGAGATTGTGCCTTTTGTTCTCAATTCGTTTAGTAGTTCGGTGAATTTGGCGAATTGTTGCCTTTGTTCCATTAATGCTTTTTCTTGCAGGTTTTTCCGTTGGGCATCCGTGATTATTTTTGGCGGCGTGTAGGTATCATATAGGAAGATGCAGAAGTAGGTTATTTCCCATGGTTTGGTTATAGGGGAGCTTTCTTTTGCTTTTAGGAGTTCCTCTGTTAATGCCTCGTATTTCTCGCCAAGGCTCATAACGTCATATTGCATGGGAAGCCATGGTGCTTCTCGGATTATGTTTAGGAAGTGTTCGAGGTGGCTTGTGCTGAAAATTGGGATTACTGAGCCACTTTCGTAGTTGAAGCAGAAGATGATTTTCTTGGCTATGTGGCTGTCTCCGCCTAAGCCTTTAATCTCGTTCCATGGTGCATCGACTTTTTCAGCGAGAGATTTCTTCTTGTCAACCACGACGTAGAGCAGTTCCTTGAATATTTTGAGATGGGCTCTGATTCGGCGGTAAACATTTGAATAGACAGTTAAGTGCCCAAGAGGTTTAAGATAATACTCTATGTAATGAAAGAATTCTCCAATCTCTCCTTTGTCTGTTCTAAAAATATCATCTGGAGGTAGGGATCCTATCGAACCGGGGTTCTCAGCGAAAGGATATTTCGCTCTGAAAACCTTTAGCTTCTTTAGAGCTTCATCTACTGATTGCTTGATGGCTCCATCACAGTCGAATACTCTGGCTTTCTGTGAGACCTCTTCTTTCATTGAGATGCCTCCTCGTAAATTATATTTTGATCCCGCCGATTCTGAACATGTGACTCCTTGAAGTTATGCTTCGTACTAGAAATATATGTTACGCTAAATCAGGATGCACTAGTTCGGGTTCTCACGCAATGGAATGGAGTTACCGATAACCCAAATACGGCGCATGTTCACATAGTGCACATAAGCAACAAGGATTTGCCTTCAATTCAGCCTTTGTCCAAAGAGAAAATCGATGCGTTTGAGCGTATTTATGCTCGGCATCCAATATTCTTCATATTTCGTGGGGATGTGGACGAGAAACAGCGCAAGCGGATTGAGTTCTCCTCGGATGAACAGGATTTTGGATCTTGTCTACGAAAAAGACGGTTGTTTGCTTTGGTGGGATCCCTACCTTTCCACTTCAGTGATAGCTGAAGGCGATGTAGCCATTGTTTTTGGTGAAAAGTCTTTGAAAGAAACTGAATTTCTTGCCAAACAGGATGTGTATCCAAGTAAAGTGTTGAAAGCTGAGAATATCTAGAGCTTGGACTCGGTATGTAAAAGTTGACAGCGATGTAAATTGATTGTGCGAAGTGGGCGCATTGCAGTGGGGCTGATGTCTTATTTAGCATGGCTTACGGTTTTGGTTTTTTTGGGATCAATGCGGCGGCGTAGGCATCTCATGTTGGGTCAGGAGCTTTGGCAATGATGGAGGGCTCTCGTAGGGTTTCATCGTGCAAGGAGAGGTCTTCAGAGTTTTGATTTTCGTATTTGAGGTCAGGTTTGCCTCTGGACACTCCAGTCCCCATATGCTGCAAGGGCATCTGGATTTTCATGACGGAATAATTTGCATTTCCACAAACAGGCTCCTCTAAGGAGACTTATTGATCATCGTCTTGGTCTGCTATTTGATCATATGCTGGTTTTTCTTTTAGGGTTCCGTATTCTTCGCAGATTTCGTCACTGTCTCGATTCTTGTGCCTGCAAACCTGGCATTTCCACATGGAAGTCACCTGCACGAGTGGATCATTAACGGTGGATGCGTGTTCAAATGTTTTGGCGTATTTTGAATCGTTATTCTGTGTTCATAATGCCTTTTTAGTTCTTGGTTCTTAAGCTGACGAGTATGTCTAAGTTTGGCAGCGGAAGATACGGCGTCTGGATTAGGATTGAAGAGGCCCTCCCATGGATAGAGCTGGAGCAGACCTATGGAACAAGGAAAGAGGCGTTGCTGGCTGCAAAGCTGAAGTTGAGAGATGTTAAGGTGGAGGTCGTCGATATGGCTAAGCCAGCAAATGAAGGTGAAAGATGCGTTCCGATGATTAAGATCGGGACGCAGCACAAGTAGGAGACATAGCAGATTCGCTTGGGCAAATCTCTGTTGCGCATTTCTAGACGTGTCTTTGATGCTGCGTTGTCAAATGTGGGTTTTGCCAACCTTTAGTTCTGATCTTGATTGAGCGTTAACAAGTGTTAAGATGGAATGAAGCCAAATTGAAACATTGGTGATAGGATTGAGCATTGATAGACCTGTGGTTTCCAGCGTTTTGGTTCCAGTTGCTCGTGATTTGGCATCCGAGTTTTTCCGAGAAAGCGGTGATCTTCCTGTTGAGAAATTTCCCGCAACGATTGAGGTGGCGCACATAGTCGGGAGATTGCTGGGTTTTGATCGCGTCGATAGAGTCAAGATTACGCTTGAGACTTTCGCAAAGGCAAAAAGCAGAGCAAGATCGAGATGAAGAATAGAAAAAGGCCAAAATGCGAGTGCGTTCTTTGGTTGATTGAAGAAAGGCCTGTTCTGTCTCTGGAAAGCTGCTTGAAAGCGCATTTGGGCATGGCCTCAGCAACATTTAATCAGAAGTTCTTTTAGGGTAGTTGTTGGCGTGATAGGTTGAATGGCTGTTGGCAGCTGAAAAAAGATATTTTTGCTCTGTTTGCGGTGAAGAAATAGCCGAGGAAGAATTTGAAGACTACGATGGTATGTGTTGGGAATGCTGGGATGATCAGCTGACTGAGGAATCCGATAGTATGTTCGGAGATTTCATGTAAACTAGTTTTTAACCTCGTTTAGTCATGTGCCTTGCCTGATGCATTTTTCCGATTGGCGGGTTGGGCTTTGGTCACATTTTTGGTCAGCCGGGTTTATTCTAGGATGTGTCTTTCTATGGTGTTCTTCGCGACTAGGTATTGATGGGCAAATGCGCGTTTAAATCTGGAGTTCGATTGTGAGATTTTATGTCAGGGCATACTTCTTTCCTTGTTCGATCGCTTGGGTTCTTGGGCAAAGTGACTTGTAGAGTTCTTGGTTTTCGGTGTGTACTGGAAATGTTGTCTTGGCTTGGATTTGGTTGATCATTTCGATCAGGTGGGTTTTGTTCATGTGTCCTGAGGCGTGGAGTTGGTGGAATTGCATTTTGAAGTGGTCTATCCAGTTGTGCATGACTTTGTCTTCTATGTCTTCTTCGCTGAACGGCTCGCTCATGCTGTGGATGAAGTGGCAGCCTGGCTCGGGTTTTATGTCTATTAGCTCTGCGAACTGGGTGAAGTCTAGGTCCATTATGAGGTGTTTTTGGTTTTTGTTGATGTATTCGTGGGTGACTATTTTGTTGAGGAATTCGCGTTCCCATGGGAAGTAGTCTTTTTCGTCGAAGACTCCGGTTTTTTTCCTTTTGTAGTAGACGGCTATGTTTTCGTCTTTCATGGGGTCTGGCAGGTTCAGGTGCTTGTCGTTCAGCAGTTTCGTTAGGAGGTGCGCGGTTTTCGGGGTTATCACGAGTTTTCTGTTGTTTTTCTTCGCGACTTTGTGGAAGCTGTTGAACCTGTCTATGTCTCTGCTGGCTCTCATTGTGAAGACGGCTTTTGTGGTTGACTTCACGATATTGTCGCTTCCTTTCTTGACTTGGGGTTCTGTGACGTTTTTTCGGTTTTCTTCTCTGGTTATCCTTGTGCCTTCACAGATGAGGGCAGTTGGCTTGCAGCTGGCTGCTTTTTCTATGAAGTCTTCTGTCAGGTCTTTTCTTGGTCCGTGCCGTCTCAAGTCGCCAGTGTAGACTAATGGTCCGGCAGAGGTGTGGATGATGAAGCCGTACGCAGCGGGTATAGAGTGGTCAACGTGGATTGGCTCTACGGTCACGTTGTCTATTTTGATTTTGTTGCCTGTCCTGAAAAGGTTGCATTTGTGTTCTCCGTATTGGCAGAAGTTGCTTGTTTCCTCCATGGCGTCCATGAACAGTTTGGTTCCGACGCCTAAGTGAATTGGGATCTCTGGGTCCAAGAATTGTATGTGTGTCACGTGGTCAAAGTGGGCGTGGGAGAGGAAGACTGCGTTCACCTGTGGTTCGGCATAAGGCAGGTCCGTGTAAGCCAGCATCTCCTTTGAGTACAGGCCTTTGATTCTGGGCAGCAGGTTGAATGCGAAGTAGTCGCCGAGCCCGTTGATTGCTCTGGGCTCGAGCCATCCTGTGAAGTACTCTGAGCCGAAAGTGAATGATTGACCGAAGTCGAAGAAGATCCGTGTCTGTTTGTCTTCGAGGAGTATTTTGTTGCCACCGATTTCGTTTACTCCGCCGTAAAAGGTGAGTTTGACCATTAAGTCGCTTCCGTGTGGATTAGTACTGTTGCTTTGGATTAGTAGTTTCTGGAGTTGAAATACGCTTTGCCCCAAAATGTGTGTTTGCCTAAGCGCGCGTTTGATTCTGTGAGGCAACCGAGTGTGGATGTCGCGGGTGAAGAGCAGGAGAAAACCGGTGAGGAAAAAGAGGCGCGAAGATGCAGATATCATAGCAGGTATGGTGAGAACGAAAATCGTCAACGGAGAATCAATG
>CAZQCX010000057.1:0-8402 GCA_964591705.1 uncultured Candidatus Bathyarchaeia archaeon
TGCATCTTCATCGGCTTGCAGCGCAAGGCATCGTCGTCAAGGAGAAAATGCCTGTTAAAAAGCGGGGAAGACCCAGCTTCGCCTACTCTTTGTCTCCGAAAGTCAACAGACAGCTTATCACTGCAGATTCTAGCTCTTCCACGGAAACGGTTACTCTCAACTTCAGCAAACTAAGGCACCTTTGCAGGTTCGAAAAAGGCGGCGACTGCAAACAAACCAGAAAGCGATGCGAAGCTCAAAAATGCCCGCAAATCCTGAAAAGACAACAAAAACCATTAAAAACCATTTATGCACACCCCTATACGTTGTGTGAATGAGGTAATTGCAGCACATATGCTGCACATGGGAAGCATCCTTGTGGATGACTTCCCCCGGGAAAGTATCTCGGGTCACAAGCGGATTGAGGCTGATTGCCTTCAATCGAAGGTGATATGAATGACCGAAAAAAGAGAAGAAAAAATTGGAATTATTGGACTTGGAGCCGTAGGGGATTCGCTAAAACGCACACTTGAAGTTTTTTTCAAAGAAGTAATAGGATACGATACGAAAGGCAACCACGATTGGCAACAAATCTTGGATTGCCGAATCGCTTTCATCTGTGTTCCTACAGATGGAGGCGACGATGGAAGGCTCAATTGTAGCATCGTCGAAGAAGTCCTAACAAAACTTGAAAACGATGGCTACAATGGAATTGTGGCAATAAAAAGCACCTTGCGTGTTGGTTTTATGGCTGAAGCTGTTCTTCGCCACCCAAACCTGCGCTTGGTGTACAACCCCGAATTCCTGCGAGAGAAAAATGCGCTTGAATGGACACGCAAACCTGACAGAATCGTGGTCGCAGGAGAACCTGAGGACACAGAAGAAGTGCTCTCAGTATTTAGCTGGGCGAAGAAAGCAAAGAGAATAAAAACAGACTACATTTCAGCCGAATTTGGAAAGCTCGACCACAACGAATTCATAGCTGCCAAAGTGTCCTTCACAAACGAAACAGAACGAATATGCGAAGAATTAGGAGCAAACGCCAAAGACGTAATGGACATAATCACGGCTGATCGTCGTGTAAAATCAAAGCAACACCTGCGCCCATACATGGGACCGTATGGAGGAAAATGCGTCCCCAAAGACACCAATGAACTCATAACCGTTACTAAGTCAGAGTTGTTCAAAGTCATCGAGAAAGTTAACGACGAGGCAAAATTGCGTTACAAACACAAATTGCCAATTGACAAATCCGCCGAGTCACCTATCGAACCACTAAGAATCGTTGTAATCATCCCAACAAAAAATAGACTTCAGCAACTAGAGCATGCACTGCAATCCGTTCTTAGTCAAACTAGACTGCCTGACGAAATAGTGATAGTCGGCGAAAAGAGCACGAATTTTCAAATAAACAAAGAAATGGCGGATTTAGCAACAACTAAGACAAGATTACGCTGCATTCTAAACGAGAGGACAAGCATTCTATCAGGTGCCATAAACACGGCAGTACAGCTGCTAATAAATGAAGGAAAGAACCCGGTCACAACCTACTTGGCTATATTAGATGACGATGACAGCTGGGAACCAGAATACCTACAAACGGTACAGCGAGAAGCTGATTTAAAGGGAAGCCACCTCGTCGTTTCTGGCATCATTCGCCATGAAACAAGAGAAGATAAAGGCTTACGACAAACCATACCAAAGCATCTGACTCCAAATATGTTTTTGACAGGCAACCCCCACATCCAAGGATCTAACCTGTTCGTAAAGATGAGCGCCTTTCTTGAAGCAGGCGGCTTTGACGAAAATCTGCCCAGCACCACCGACAGAGACTTCATGATCCGCTTACTCGATTTAGGTACAACAAGGGACTCCTGTGTTCCTCAGCATCTTGTCCATCACTATGCTGACTCATCCAATCGACTCTCGACCTACGGTTCCAACACAAAACTCGTTGGGCTGACGCGCTTTCAAGAAAAACATGGTCCAAGAATGACACAAGAAGAGCAGACCCAGTTCCGCCAAAGAGCAAAAAAACTATTCGGCTGGACAGAAAACCCTGAAAACACATCAGAAACGCATTCACCAAAAATTCCTGCATTGCCCTCCGCGAAAGACAGCTACAAATTTCACTTGGTGGTAGGCTTCACGGCATCCTACATCTCATGCGCAACCAAGCTTCTGCAAGACCTCAAAGACTTTCAAAAGACCTTCCCATGTCCAATTTCGCTCGTAATCTTGGATAACACAGAAGCTCCTCAACAACTTGCACAGTTGATTACCGCAAACAAATCAGGGTTCTCAAACGTCAAAGTTGTTTCAAAAACTGAAGTTGAAAGAGACGCCGATGCAGGCAAACTCGGAACCTACTACACCAGAAAAGAGCGCAGAAAAGAACCAAGCTACGGAAGAACAGCCCTGCACAGATTCCTGTACCTTACAGGACTGGAACTGGATAACCCAGTTTTCTGGATACTGGACGACGACGTTAGGCTCGACAACATGAATTATGCCTCCAACTACAAAACCGTCAGCCCGGCACAATTCAAACAAATCGTAGACTACTTGCTGGAAAACAGAATCGCGATATGTATCGGAGGCGTTATGGGCGACCCACCTCTACCAATAGCCAGCTCGATCAGAGGACAACTGCTCGAACTCTATTACTATCTCAGCAGAAAGACAAGCCAAACCGCCCCAAGGAAAACTAACTTAGATGCGATAGCAGCACAATTCCCTGACCAATACTACGACTTGTCAATCAGCCACTACGACCACCTTGAAACGCCCGTCAGAACATCTACGAACAACAAAAATTTCGACATTTCACAAGCTCTCGCGGCGACCATCGAAGGAAGAAACCAGCTCAGACACGTATTAGCCCACACGAAAGGAAATCTCATGCGGGGCGGCAACACAATCGTGACCGACATAGAATGCCTGCGAACACACATCAACAGCTCACCGCGCATAAACGGCATTGAACTGCGAAGAGGCGACACTAGCTGGGTGGAACTGAACCGCTACATCGGAGGCGAGCTGGTTGGCAGAGAAAACAAACATGTCATTAGCCTTCCTCTTTTCGTTAGGCAAGAACGGGCGCCAACATTCAAACCAAAACTGCTAAGCGACTCATTAGCTGCGGACCTCTTAGGCGGAGCATTTGTCAGAGCATTCACGAATTTGATTAAAGAGAAAAGCGAAGCTGCCAAGAAGACTGTTGACATTGGTACTATCCTGACTTTCTCAGAAGAAGACTGTCAAAGAGTGTTCAAAGAAACCAGCCAAAACCTCGAGCAACGCATAAGCATTTTGGTCATGGATGCGTGGAGAATTATCGGCCTAATCTCAGCAATTCAGAACCAAATCGCCAACGCCAACGAGACCATAGCAAACTCGTTGAACCGAGAAGAAACAAAGGTCCTGAATGTTGTGCTTGATTGGATTAAGCATGAAATGTTAATTCCACGTGTCACAGAATTCTGCAACAGACTAAAGATTGGCTTGAATGAAGGCATCACCCAGTATCTGCTCGAATTCGAGAAATCCCGCCGACAATTTGCTAGCAATCTCGGCCTAGAGGCAACGGACAAGCAAAAGAAAATGGCACAACAAATGATCCAACGACACTTCGGAGCAGTGCCGATTGAGTTGATTGGTCAAGGTCAAGAAGGCATAGTGTTCAGCGACGGCACAAGAGCCTACAAGTACTTCATCAACGACGGCGTCCAAAGGAAAGATGGGCTGCTTGACCTTGTCAGGGAAAAGCTGAATCCGTCTTCAGGGCTCAAACGGATTGCGACTGTAGAAAACCTGATTGTAGAAAAAAACCAAGTGCTACTCGTTTCACCCTTCATTGAAGGCTCACACTATGAAGGCGGAAGAATAACCGAACTGCTTGAGCTCCTGCAGGAGTGCAAGAAAGCTGGTCTCGTCACAACGAACCTCTGGCCAAAGAACCTGATCGTTGGCAAAAACGGCCTAGTTTACGTGGACATCGGCAGAAGCATCGTTCCCTACACCGAGGCACTATTCCACGAGATGTGCAAACGCGCATATCTCACGTACCGATGGCACTTCAGATCAGACCTCAAAGAACTGCTCGCACGAAGTCTCAAAGAGTCAAGCATGCCCGAGCTCACTGGATTCGAGGAATTCAGAAAAGCCGTCGAACAACATGACATCCACATACAAATGGACAGCTACCTTATCCAAGAGTGCCTCAAATCAAAACCCAAAAGAGTGCTAGACTACGGCTGCGGCGCCGGCTCAATCGCCGACAAACTCGCCGAATACGGATGCAACGTCGACTGCTACGACCCCGACCCCACACGGTTCTGTGGTCGACCACACAAACCAAACGTCATACTACTTACAGAAGAAGACCTGCACAAGAAGATCATGGCAGGCTTGGGCTACGACTTGGTAATATGCAACATAGTCCTCTGCTCGATAGAATCAGAAACAGAAGTCGAACAAGTAACTTACAAACTCAGAAAATTGACTTCACAGGGAGGCCGCGTTATTATTGGTCTCTGCAATCCACTTTCAGACGAAGTAAAGACAAGCCCAAGCCAAATAAGAGCTACCCCACCCCAAAACAACTATCATAACCACTATGCGATTACAGAAACTACACTTAAAGGCAACCAACGAACAGATTGGCACCGCTCAATCAGCTGGTACCTACGTATCGCTCACAAAGCAAGCTTAGAACTGGAAGAGACAATCGAAGTGCCAAGCGTAGATGTCGAAAGACTCGCCCCCAGCAGCGACCAAATCCTTCTAATGCTTCACCCTCTATCAGAGGCAAAGCAAGCTAAAACCGTCTCGCTCATGATCAAAGCCAGCGCAATGGAATGGCAAACCATAGAAAAACAAGTCAAACACATCGTCTCCCAACTTGAAGGACCACAACAATTCATCGAAAAAATACTCGTAACCGACAGTGCAACAGAAGGCTTCGCAAGGCAATACGCAACTGCAAACTTGGGGAAATTCCACCTAGCATTGCAAAATCTCCTGCAAGAGCGTTTTATAGATCGCGTAGTCTCTGCCCCGACGAATGAAAATGAAATCAAACAAATCTACCAAAAATGGTTCGGAGTCGAATGTTCCAACCCACGAGCTTGCAACGGCCAACCAATCTTCACGACACTTTACGGGCTTGAGCATTGCACAGGCGAATACGTGCTTCAAACAGACAGTGACTGCATCTACTTCCGAAGATCGCGGAACCACGACTACATCAACGGCATGATCGAAATCATGGAAAAAGACCAAACTGCAGTAACAGTAGCCCTACCAATAACTTACGAAAAACCGCACCCTTACGCAAAGGCTGATAAAAAAGGCAAACAGTTCAGAGTGGAAGTCAGATGCTGCTTGCTGAACATGACAAAACTGAAGTTAATGCTGCCATTGGAAAACGAAACCCAAAACGACCAGTTAAAACTGCCCTGGCACCGCAGCTTAGACATAGCTATACAGAAAGGAAAAGCCACCTCCTACCGCGGCGGAAACCCACAAACATGCTTCGTCCACATTCCTGACTTTAGAAAAACCGATATCAACGACTGGATGAGCATCATCGACGCTGCAGAAGCAGGAACCATAATTCCAGAACAACTAAACAGAGTGGAGCTCGTGGGAGAAGCAGCAGATTGGCTAGGCAAAAGAAATGAACCGATGATAATACTGATGCGAGGAAAAGATGTGCCGCTCTCAAAGGTACGCCGCTGCATAGAATCATTACAAGCTCAATCATTCAAAGACTGGGCAGCAATAATTATAGACGCAGCATCCTCTAACGGTACAGAAGAATTGTACAAGCACATCCTAAAACAGAAGCTCGGGGACAAAGCCACCTTTGTACACAACCACATTCCGGTAAACCCGATGGAAAACATAGACTACGCAACCAGCAGCATATGCACAAACTCAGAATCAATAATCGTCCACCTAGACCTCGATGATGTGCTCATAGGAACAGACGCTCTATCCAAAGTCAAAGAAGCCTACGACAAGGGCGCAGACGTCACCGTAGGGTCAATGCTGCGAACCGACAAACAACAAGAATACCCCGTATGCTTCGATAACCCGCGAGCAAACCGAGGTGGAAACGTCTGGCAACACCTAAGAACATACAAGAAATGTCTATACGACAACGTCCCCAAGGAATACTTCCAAATCGACGGTGAATGGGTCAAACACAGCGAAGACTGGGCATTCATGATCCCCATCGTGGAATTAGCCAGAAACCCCGCACACATCAAAGACAAAATATACCTCTACGAACCATCAGAAAACAAACCAAACAGAAACATCCAAGAACGGGAAACTATGATTGCAAAGCTCATAGCCAAACCTTCCCTGGAGGAATCGACCTGACAAGAAAATCAATCATCTCCGTCGTCGGAGACACACACATGGAACTAGGCGGAGCTAAATGGGACACTGCAGAAGAACTTAGCGAAAAACTAGCCACAGCAGGATATCGCATAATGACCGGAGGACTTGGAGACCTACCCAAGGCAGTCGCTAAAGGCGCCAGAAAATCACCCAACTACACGGATGGCACATTAATCGCTATCCTCCCCGGCTTTGACCCTCAGCCCACAGACGACTACGCAGACATAGTCATAGCAACAGGAATGGATCAAGCAAGAAATATCATCATAGCCAACAGTGACGCCATAATAGCGATCGGAGGAGGAGCCGGAACCCTCTCAGAAATCGCACACGCCTGGTCCCTAAAACGTCTCATAATAGCCTTCGAACTTCCAGGCTGGAGCAGCTCACTTGGAGGCAGCAAGATCGATTCACGTGCCAGATACCCAGAAATCCCCGAAGACAAAATCTACAAAGTAACGAATTGCGATGAAGCTCTTAACATGCTGGAGCGATACCTTCCCAAATACAACAAACGACACAGCACCATCAAAGTCAAACGATAATAACAGTTGATCAAGAAACCGCTGAAAGAACAACAACACGCAATTTTTTCAACTGTTGTTGTTCTTTTTATATTGGCTCGTCTCGTTTTGATCCTCAAAATATGGAAGAATTTTCAAACAGCACGAGATGGCAAATGAATTTCTTTTTCAAATTTACATCGTATTCAAACTAACGCTAGGCATCAGGTTTGAGCGCTTGCAAGACAGCTGCCACTAATTTTTGCTCTTTATGAGCTTTAGAGTCATCGATTATCCGCACAAGGGTGCCATCCATGTCCGCGAGAAACGAATACGCTTTGAGGACTTTCCCAATAACCACCTCTTGCGAAGGCAACTCTCCTCTTCTTACCAACCGTTCAAGATCAGTCCATTCATATTTTGTTTCGGCTATGTTCTTAAGAAGTGCTTTTGGATTGAAAGGCTCTCTAACACTCCAACATAGGGGTGTGCATAATTTAAAGTGTTTCTGAGTATTGTTTTGTTATGGAAGCCTGTGAGGTTGTCAGGCTCTTCGTCAACAAAGCCGTCGTTCCAGCCGAGCCTAAGAGACCGGGAAATCCCGGTTACGGGAGACTCGGAGCGCTCAGGGTTCTAGTCTATGCTAGGCTGAAAGGATTAGCGAACGACACGCGCATAGTTGAACATTTAAAGAAACACGTGTGGGCTGCTAGAAAGCTGGGTCTGCACAGTGTACCTGACAGGACGACCGTTGGCAGATGGTGGAGACGCTACCGCAACCTGTTAGAGGAAACGTTTACAAGCCTGTCCAGCATGCTCCAGTTCATTGCTCCAACCACACATTTGATTCCCGATTCAACGCCTCTCGAAGACCTTTACGATATGGAAGCAGGCTGGGGCTACACACACGAAGGATCATTCCGGGGTTTTAAGCTTCACGCTGTCGTTAACCAGCTTGGACTGCCTTTGAAAGCCACGCTAACACCGGGTAATCGGCATGATTCACCGTTACTCCCTGTGCTGTTGGAAGATCTTGAGGCTGACTACGTGTTGGCTGACGCAGGCTACGACTCAGAAACTAACATGCGACTGGTCAAATCCATAGGCGCTATACCAGTCATAGCCTCAAACCCTAGGAGAGGAAAACGCAGAAGACTCAAGCGTGAAGGTGCTGAACTCTTGAGGGCTTATCGCTGTCTGGTTGAGCAGTTCAACGGGCACGTCAAAGATAACGTGTTGAAGGAATGCTGGGTAAGACCAAGAGGCATAGCCAAGAAAGCTGCAATGGTGACGGCTGGGCTCATAAGCATAAACGCAAACGCCATAAAAGCAATGATTGAGGACGAAACAAGCCTGAAAGCAGTGAGCCAGTACTGGGACTAGACCCGAATGTCATAATGGTGCAGTTCA
Organism: uncultured Candidatus Bathyarchaeia archaeon; assembly: GCA_964591705.1. GTDB lineage: Archaea > Thermoproteota > Bathyarchaeia > Bathyarchaeales > Bathycorpusculaceae > UBA11855. Next base: position 8,304 of record CAZQCX010000057.1, read on the forward strand.
AAACTGGAAAATCTTGGCACTACACTGGGCTAACCCCGCAGCGGCTCACTAACCCATTCAGCGCAGAAACCATAGAAAAGTGAATTGTGCACACCTCTA
>CAZQCX010000058.1:0-8140 GCA_964591705.1 uncultured Candidatus Bathyarchaeia archaeon
TACCGAAGCTAAAAGCAAATACCCTCGTCGAAACAGAGTTCCAATATGTTTGCGCCATTGAACGCTTCAAACACTTCCGGAAGCCGAAGTCGAGAATCACTGGAAAATGTTAGAAATGCCATGGAAAAGGTTTATTTTCCTGCCTGAAACTACATTGGACGATTTGGCGGACGACAGCGTCCGTTGGGATGTGGCCTCAAAAGGCTGAACCATAAACAGATGCAGGTGAAAGTGAAATGGCGTATAAATACATGGCTGAAGAATGGGCGAAACCCGAGAAGTCTTTTGTGGAGGAGCTCATGCGCCAACGCTTGGTCGAGTGGCGACGACAAGAAACTGTGACTCGCGTTGAGCGGCCTACGAGATTGGATAGGGCAAGAAAACTCGGCTACAAAGCCAAGCAAGGTTTTGTAGTTTCACGTGTGCGAGTCAGAAGAGGTGGCTTGCGCAAACAGCGTCCGAGGTCTGGGAGAAGACCTAAGCGCATGGGTGTTCACAAGTTCAAGCCAGCGAAAAGCCTGAGGCTTATTGCTGAAGAGCGGGCGGCGAGGAAATTTCCTAATCTTGAAGTTCTTAACAGCTACTGGGTTGGGGAAGACGGTAGGTCAAAATGGTTCGAGGTCATTTTACTAGATCCGAGTAGTCCTGTAATTAGGACAGACAAGGACGTCAATTGGGTTGCTGAGAAGCAACATCAGAACCGAGCCTTTAGAAGTCTTACAAGCGCAGGCAAAAAGGTTCGGGGCCTAAGGCATAAAGGAAGGGGCGCAGAGAAGGTCAGACCGAGCAGGCGCAAAGGCGCGAAAGGGGAACAATAGCTTGCATCACGTTAAACCGAAAATCCTTAAACCTGATGGAAAACAGAGAAACGGGCGTGGTTTTAGTCTTGATGAGCTTAAGAAGGCAGGTTCGACTCGGGCAGAAGCCCGAAGGCTGCGATTGCCAGTTGATGCCAGACGAGATACAGCGCACGAGGAAAACGTTGAAGCCATAAAAGAATATCTTGAGAAAAGCAAAGCCGACATCAAGCCTAAATCTAAACCTGATTCGAAGCCTGTGGCAAAAGATAAGAAAGAAAAGCCTAAAAAACAGTAAAGCTAATTCAGACATCGGTGCCGCAGTGTCTTCTGAGCTTTCTTCGAAACCTCCATTAGGCTATATTGAAATCCGAGTCTTTTCTCACGCAACCGAAGATGTGGAGAAAGTTCAGACCGCAGTAAAGAAGATTCTTCCAGAGGAATTGGGGGCAACCTTGGTTTTCCGAAAAACCAGCTTGACTGGTCATCATGGAAACCCAATTACGCTTTTAGAGGCTAAGCTTGTTGACAAGCAAATGCTGCCTCTGGCTTTGAAGAAGATTGGTGATGGGCTGACTGCATTGGACAAAGTCACCTTGTGCAGCGAACTGCCACTCCGTGTTGAAAAAGGCAATTTGTATCTGCGGTTTGACAAGCAACAGGCTTTCATGGGTAAACTCGGGATTGGCTCGGTTGATCCGATTCATTTCAAGTTTCATTTCAAGAACAAGACTGCTGATCAAATAGCCTCAATATGTAAAGAGAATGGGTTGATGTCATGAAACGGGTATTTGCTGATTTACACTTGAGGCTGAACCTGAAAGACGCGTCGTCGGCTTCAAGAATGGTGGTTAAAGCAGCATCGCTTGGCTATGATTTGATTGCGGTGCCTCTTTCCATAGATGTTCATGCAGAAGAAAAGAAACGGCTGGTTGAAATTTGCAGAAGCGTTGAAGTTGACTTTGTGTCTAGGGTGGATTTACGCGCAAGGACTCGGGATCAACTGATGAGTCAGCTTGGCAAGCTTAGGCGCAAATTTGAGGTGGTATGTGTGTCTTGTGAGGGCAAGGAGATTGCCAGACAGGCAGCCAAAGATCGTCGCGTGGATCTTGTGAACTTCCCTTTGGTTGATTACACTAGGCGGTTTCTTGATAGAGCAGAAGCTGAATTGATCTGTAGCGGTCTTGCAGCATGGGAAATCGATGTTAAGCCTTTGTTTTTGTTGGAAGGTCCGGCGAGAACGCGTTTCATTTCTAGTCTGAGGAGGGAGATTTCCGTAGCGAAGGCTTTCAAGATTCCGATTGTGCTTTCCAGCGGGAGTACGAGTGAGTCGCTGTTGAGGAAACCTAGGGAGGTGGCGGCTCTGACAGGGCTTTTTGGGTTGGATGAGGTTTCTGCTCTGGAAGCGGTTTCAACAACGCCAGTCTCGATAGTTAAGCGGAACCGCGAGAAGCTTGGCTCTGGTTTCGTGGCGCCTGGAATCAGCATTGTGAAGGAAGGAAGCGACTGTTGAAACGGTCAAAAAAGAGATATCTCCTTTTGCAGATTGATGCAGATGTTGTACCTAGTCAGCGCGAGTTCTTGGAGGCGGTGTGGGGCTCGATCACGAAAACCTTCGGGGAAAACGGAGCGAGCTTGACGAATCTGTCACTCATCGACTACGATGAAGAGGGGAAGAGTGTGATAGTGCGGGTTTCGCTGCATGCTCTGCAGCTTGTTCGTGTTTCATTAGCCTTGATCACAAGAATTGCACAGGTGGATGCGGCAGTGCATGTGGTGAGAATTTCGGGCACGATAAAATCGCTCAAACAAAGAAAAAGGCAATAACGTCGTGGAAGCAACTTCTTGAACTGCGAGGCTCACCCCTGTTGTGCAGCTCTTCCTGAATCTTGTCGTCTCGCGCTTGTGGTCTGGCAACTGCTGCCCAATGGGTTTTTTTCCGGAGCTGGCGCATGTTTTCTGCTGAAACTGTGAAAGAGGTAGTTTGTTTGAAAAATCGCATACGATGCGTTCCAAAAGCTTCTTAAAAGACAATCGCTGCCCATGATAGCTAATTGGTTCAGAACGGTGAAGTTCCCTTGCCGCTGGGTCTCATATCAGTAGTCACTTTTGTGCTTGTGCTTCTGCTGATATTCAAACAACCCGTTTTCAGAGTTCCTTTCACTGGAAAGTATGTCAAGGTTGACTACGGAATTGCACCTGTGCTAGGCGTGCTGGTCCTGTTTGCGACGTTTTCAATCACTTATGAATCGTTGGTAAATGGCATAATTGGCGATTTGACAATACAACCTTACGCAATTCTGATTATGTTCATGTCGTTGGCATACATTTGCCTTTCACTTGATGAAACAGGTTTCTTCGCTTATCTTGCTCTGAAGGCAACAGAAGCTTCGGGAGATTCAGGCAGAAAACTGTTTCTGTATTTCTTCTTGCTAAGTAGTTTTCTTACTTTGTTCACTTCAAATGACATAGTAATATTGACAATGACGCCCATAGTCTACTACTTTGCGAAAAATGCAAAAATTGATCCTGTGCCGTTTCTCATTGCACAGTTTTTTGCTGCCAACATCTGGAGTGTTGCGTTGTATACTGGAAACCCGACCAACATAATCGTTGCGCAGGCTTACAATTTGTCGTTCATGGAGTATTTTGCTTGGATGTTTCTGCCTGCAGTAGCTGCTGGGGCATCTTGCCTTGCGTTGCTTTGGGTGATTTTTGGAGGGCGAGTCCCAAGGAGAATTGTTGCTCCGAAAGTTGATCCGAGATCGGCGTTCAGGGACAAGAGTGGCGCTGTCTTTGGTGCAGTTTGTCTTGCTTCTTGTTTGGTCTCTTTGAATTTGTCATCGTTGCTGAACATAGGGATTTGGCAGGTATCCTTGGCGTTCGCATTGGTTGTTGCAGCAAGAGATGCGGTGCCGGGTAGGTTACCTTTATCAAAGGAAAGGAAAGAAAAGGCGAGTCTTCAGGTATCGGCTAGGATTTTGAGGCGGATGCCTTGGAAAATACTTCCTTTTGTCATCGGCATGTTCATCATGGTTGAAGGTTTGTTAATGGCAGGTTACATTCAGTCTTTCGCTTCAACTCTGAGTGCCTTGTTGGCGGATGTCGTGTCTGCGAGTTTTGGAACGACATTTGTTTCTTCCGCTATGGCGAACCTCATGAGCAACCAACCAATGACTATATTTTTGACTAGGACGTTGCAGAATCCTGCGTTCGCTGTTTCTGTCGAGGCAGAGAAAGCAAGCATGTTTGCATTGATATTGGGAAGCAACTTCGGTGCGAACTTTACTCTGATTGGTTCTTTGGCAGGGCTCATGTGGAGCAAGCTTTTGAGAGACAAGGGAGTGGTGATTTCGTTTAGGCAATTCTCGAAATATGGGTTGCTGGTCATGCCCTTGACTTTAGTCGTGAGTTGTCTGGTGTTGCTGGCTAAACTCCTTTGGATCTAGTTGAGTAAGCGAACCGCATTCTCCGGGAAGGTTCTGAAAATGTGTTGCCTCATTTTTGGTTTCAGCCGACTCCTTTTGATCCTTGAAGAAGAAAACGTGGTGGAACGTGTTGATTGGCAAGAGAAAACTGGTTTTCGAGTTTGACAGGATGGAACAGCTCTGGATTTAGCCTTTTATCCTATCATCGTCTTTGTGATAGTCTGGCTGTTCTTCGCGGCTGTGGCTACGATGGTTTCAATATGAAGCAAGTCCAGATTCAAAGTGAAACGATGTCAAGTGGCTAGCAAGCAGTACCAGCTAGGCGATTTTAGTTCGCAAATGGAGCTTGGTATGCGGTGCCGTATCGGCGTTTCAGACAGCTTATCCCAACAGTGGGTTGGATTATAATTCATATAAGATACTGCGTATGTGGCGTGCTTTTCGGCGTTCCATGAGTTCTCAAGACAACAAGAGAATTGTTAGATAAGCGCTTCCATCTATGAAAGTAGTCGGCTATTTTTTTCCGATTTCAAGCGGAGGCTTAGAGAAGCTTCTTTTTTCCCTGTTCAACTAGCTCTATTGTCTTCAAGCGCCATGTTCTGAACTTTTCAGGGGAGGTTGGGTAAGTGTCATAGTGGGTCCTGACCTGTCGCATCATGTCTACGGTTGTTTTGAGCTTTCTCAGGAAACCGAGACGTTTTCTGCCTCTGAAGACTCTTTTGGCTGTCTCGGTTATGTTAAGGTGAAACTCGTCACCCATGGCTGCTTTCAGGACGTCGCTTTCTGTGATTAGCTTGCAGCCCATTCCATAGTTCAAGTCTTCGTCGTTGCTTGATAGTAGAAACAGGCGGAAGATATCTAGGCTAGCCTGTTTCTTGCCATAAGAGTCCATGTACATTTTGTTGTAGGTCCACAGCGCTGATTGGGTCGGTTCACCCTTCTCAAGTGCGTTGGCGATTGTTTTTCCTGCGTAGAAACCGCTCAGCATGGAGGGGCCTATTCCTCCTCCGTGGATTGGATTTACCAGACTTGCTGCGTCTCCGGTTATGACCACGCCGTTGCCGACCATGTTGTCTAGTGGTCTTCTCGTTGGGTCCCACCAGGCGCCTCCATTCAATAGGAGTGATCCTTCAAATTGAGGCTTTGACAAGATGTGGGAATACAGTTGCTTCTTCGGGTTGGGGAAGTTGCCTCGCATGCATATGCCTAAGCCAACGTTGACTTTGGCTCCTAGTTTGGGGAAGATCCAGGTGTATCCTCCTGGTGTTATCTGTGAGTTGAGGTAGATTTCGCAGTACTTGGTGTTTTCGTTTTCCTGTTTGAGTTGTCTGATTTCTCTGTAGCATGCTTCCACGTCTTCGTTCTCGATTTTGTTTTCGATGCCCATCTCAGTTGGTAGTTTTTGTCTGACAACGCCTGTGAAACCACTTGCATCAACGACGACTTTGCTCTTCAGTCGAGTTGTTTTGCCCATGGAATTCTTCACTTTTCCTCCAGCAATGAATCCGTCGTCGAAGAGGGGTTCGAGGAACATGGTTGAATCCATGAGCAGGGCGCCTTCGTCAATTGCTTTCTTGAGTAGCCACTGTCCGAAGAGTCGTCTGTTCAAGATGTAACCGATGAAATCCTTGTCGGCTATTGTGAAAATCGAGTTAGTGTCGGGCGAGAATATCTGTACTCCTTCGATTCGTTTTTCAAGCTCGCCTCCTTTTGGCTTTTCCAGTCCCAGGGTATTCAGATGATGTTCTCCGAGGGCGTCGCCGCAGATTTTTGCTCCTATTTCTTCCCTTTTTTTGTTGTCGATCAGGCAGACCTTCAAGCCTTTCTCAGCAGCGGTCTTCGCGGCTAGGCAACCTGCTGTTCCAGCGCCGACCACCAGCACGTCGAATTTTTGCATGGCTTTTCACTTTGTGCAGAGTGATGTTTCAATACTCTGATATAAATAATCTCTATGTGATTGTGTCCTGCTCACTACGGAATGGTTTTTCGAGGTGGCAGGGGTATTTCTGTAGTTTCCTTTACGGTCTCAAAAACCATGCATGTTAGTGTTTTCTCTAGTCCCTGAATTAGTCGTAGTTTGTCTACGACAAACTTGCCCACCGCATCGACGTTCTCCGCTCTGAGCTTTATGAGTAGATCCCAGTCGCCTGTGATTATGTGGACTTCTTGCACTTCCGGAAACTTTGCTATCTCTTTGGCTACTGCTCGCTGTGAAACAGGCGTGCCGTCCGCTGTTGTGCGGTAAGAGACGGAGGCTAGAATGAATGCTGCTGTTCCTGCGTTGAGCTTTTCTGGGGCTACGATTGCTCTGTATTCCCTGATTATTCCTTGTTCTTCCATGCGTTTTGTTTTGGCAAAGACCGTGGTTATTGGAGCGTTGATTTTTTTGGATATTTGTTTGGCTGTGAGTTTGCTATTCGTTTGGAGTAGCCTGAGTATTGCGGTGTCTTTCTCGTCCAGTTTTAGCATAATTGTAACTATTACAGTTCTTTGGTATAAATGCTTGCTTTTTTTGTATATTTTATGAGTCTTTTGGTAATAAATTTATTATGTAGTCTGCTCACTCGTTTGAGCCTGAAGATGTTGAGTTGAGTTCGGGTTGGAGAGAGCAAAAGCCGCGCGTTCAGAATGTGTGCTTGTCGATTTGCCTAAGTCGATAGATCAGCTTTCGGAGGGCGAGGTTGAAAGGAAACTCTGCATAGGCAAGGTGATGACCCACACAATCAAAAGCCTAACTTCAACGTTCATTGACCAAGGCTTCGAATGGCTGCTTCCAGTGGCGCTAAGCCAGTCTACAGATCCCTTGTGGCCTGATCCTGGGGCTTCAATCGACAAGAGAATAGAAGTTGACATTTACGGAAAAATGGTGCGTACAACTTCAAGCATGATTGTCCACAAGCTTGTTGCTTCGTCTATTGTTTATCCCAAATTGTTTATCCTTTCCCCGAACATACGTATCGAGAAGGCCGAACGGGCACATACTGGAAAACACGTCTATGAGTTCACTCAGCTAGATTTCGAAGTGAGAGGGGCTTCATCCAAGGATATTTTTCACATTGTTGAAGGCGCAATACGCAGCCTCGTGGCAAGCCTTAGGCGCAGCATGAAGGAGGAACTCGAGAGTCTTTGCAGCTGTGATTTCGTGAAGGTGCCTAGGCCCCCTTTCAAAGTCTATGACAGGCACGAACTCGAGCTCAAATATGGGCCAGACTGGGAAGCAGAGGTGGCGTCGGCAAGTGAAGAACCCGTGTGGATCACGAATATACCTAGGGAGTTTTATGACTATGAGGACCATGCTAATGGCAAATGGGACAACTATGATCTTTTCATGCCTCGTTTTGGGGAAGTGCTTTCAGGTGCCAAGAGAGAATGGGAGTACAGCAAAATACTCAGCAAGATTGAAAGAGACAAGGTGAACAAGCAAAACTACGCCTTGTTGCTGAAGCTTGCCCGAGAGGGAAAAATCAAGCCTTCGGCGGGGGCTGGTATTGGCATGGAGCGGCTGGTTGGTTGGATAACCGGCGTCAAGCACATAGGCGAAACGCAGCCATTCCCGCGGGTGCCCGGGGTAGTTCATGAACTTTAGGCTAGTTGTGGTAGTGCCTGAGGTGTCGTAATTCTTTTCTGCGCAAGGTTTGTTTTTGCTTCCATGTTCAGAGAGAGGAACATTATGGAAAACATGGGAAGAGTGAACTTTAGAGTTCATGAATCCCTATCTTGAAGTTTTGCAGTCAGCTCGGCAAAGATGGGTATAGGAAACTTGGTGAGATGTCAAATCCTAGTGTTCACGAATTTTTGTCAAGGCAAGTGACGTTTGCCATCCCCGACAGGTTTTTCTCTGCAGTGACTCTCCAGAAGATATAGCGTACGTTAGGAGACAGACAATCGGGGCTGGTGAAGAAAAAGCAATCTTGG
>CAZQCX010000059.1:0-7906 GCA_964591705.1 uncultured Candidatus Bathyarchaeia archaeon
CTTCAGGAATGAGTCATTCTCAGCCCCAGGGCTTCTCTGATTAAGTGCTGTGTTGAATAACTTGAAATAATAGTTCTGTATAGACTGCTTGATTTATGGGTTATCTGAGAGATTGGAAAGGCTACAATGAAGCGTTAGTGAAACGGGGCTTGATTCTGCTTGATTTAAACTTTGTTGCAGGCTGGCAAAGAGAACTCAAAGCCATGAACACAGGCAAAAAAGGCGCCAGATACCGCTATCCCGAATCACTCATCAAACTGCTTGCCATTGTGCACGCATACGTTTTGCCTTACAGGCAGCTGAAAGGCTTCATGCGCGGCTTAAGCCAGCACGTTGACGGCCTAGAAGCGCCAGACTACACGACTATCTGGTGACAAATATCAAGAATGAAAGTAGATCTGGACGCCGCTGTTGACTTAGGCAGGGACGTCACTGTCGCTGTTGACCCAAGCGGCATAAAGGTCTCTAACCGTGGCGAGTGGGTCTGCAAGAAATGGAAGGTTAAACGAGGCTTCATTAAGGTGCACATCGTGGTTGACACTGAGACCAAGCAGAACCTTGCCCTGGAGGTGACCAGGGAGGAAGTTGGTGATGGAAGAGTGTTTGGTCGTCTGGTAACGAGTTCGGCTGATGTTGCGAATGTTAAGCGTGTTATCGGTGATGGCACGTATGATTCTAGGAGTAACTTTCTGCAGGCTGGCAGCGTGGATGTTGAGGCGTTGATCAGGGTGCGCAGGAACGCTTCTTCGAGATTGCGTGGATGTGTGCCGCGTAGGCTTGCGGTTTTGGAGCAGCTTGGCAATGCTGAGTGGCGGCGTGAGAGGGGTTATGGTTATCGGTGGATGGCTGAGTCAGCGTTTTCATGCTTTAAGCGGACGTTTGGCGAATACATTTGTGCGGTCAAGTGGCAGAATATTGTTAATGAGCTGTTGCTGAAGGCTTCGATTTACAACCTGTTCATGAAAATGAACCTGAGTTAAGCTTTTAATTGGGAAGCGGAAGAATGACGGCTCAAAATTCAACTCAGAGATAACCTTCAGTTATTCAACACAGCATGATTAAGCAAACGTTTAAAAGAGACTATGTAGACGGAAGATAAAACGGGTAACGGAGTAGCATATAATGGAGTTTTGCCCCAAATGTGGTTCCCGTCTAGAACCGAAGAAAGCTAAGGAAGGCAAAAGTGCATCTCTAATGCTTGCGTGTCCCAAATGCGGTTACAAGAAGCAGGAGTCAGCTAAGAAGATTGAGCCTACCCTGGCAAAGGTTATCCAGCCCAATCCGCAGAAATTTGTTGCAGTCATAGGAAAAGAAGAACAGAAGCTCAACACGTTGCCAACGGTCAGGATCGAATGCCCAAAGTGCAACAACAACACTGCATACGTCTGGCAGGTGCAAACCCGCGGCGCGGACGAATCCTCAACTCAGTTTCTACGCTGCACAAAATGCAGTTTCACCTTCAGAGAATACAGCTAAGCAGATACCCCGCATATCACTCGCGCGAAAACGCTAAATGTAAGTCTTTTATACCCCTCGGTATATGCATTAAACGAGGAAAAAGGAATGTTTAAACTCAAAGTCTCTGACGCCAAATTACTAAGGGACATGGCAGCAGCTATCGCTATTCTTGTAGATGAAGCAACCTTCAAGATTGACCCTGAAGGGTTGAAACTGAGAGCCATGGACCCTTCTCGAGTTGCCATGATCGATTTTGAGTGGCCAAAAACTGTCTTTGAGGAGTACGTTGCGCAGGAACCCACCAAAATATGTATGAACATTAGTGAACTTCTGAAGCTGCTCAAAAGAGCTGGCAAGGACGAGTCTCTGGAGTTGTCTCTCGACGACAAGACTGGTCGTTTGCAGGTGAAGATATTTGGGAAATACGGCCGCAATTTCACAATGCCCACTCTTGAAGCGTCAGAAGAAGAAGTGCCCACGCCAAAAATCGCCTTCAACGTCAAAGCTAAAATGACAACTCAAGGACTAAGTCAAGCCATCGAGGATGCCCAGCTCGTAAGCGATCACGTGAGGATCGAGGCGGAACCGGAAAAATTAACTCTCAGCGCTTCAGGTGATTTGATGGGTGCCACTATAACGTTGCCGAAAGGAAGCGACGCACTGCTGGACCTAGAAGCCACGGAAAAATCCAAAGCAACTTTCAGCCTAAGCTATTTGTCTGAGATAATCAAGGCGGCAGCAGCCACTTCCGACATAGCGACATTAGAGTTCTCCTCTGACATGCCAGTGCGAATCGATTTTCAACAGGTGAAAGAGGGAAAGCTTACATTCTATCTCGCGCCCAGAATAGAAAGCGAGTAGAAAGTAAAAACTCAGCTGAAGCAGCCAACTGCTTAATTTCTACCTCTTCCCACCGTCTCCCTTTTCCCTTACCCGAAAGATTCCTTGTTTTCTCAAATGGTATGACAAAGGGTTTCTAATCCTCTGGCAAATAGGGTCATCTGATTTAATGCAGACCCCATGCGTTTGAAGCGTATCACAATTGTAAGTGACGTAAGGCTCAGTTCTACCACCAGTCTTTCCTGCCAAATTCTCAACCTGGTACCTAGTTTTGCTCTCGTTGAAATCCGAGACGTTCGAAAACAAACTCACAATTGAATCAACGCTTATCCCCTGGTGTAGCAAATACGTCACCAACGTGAATCTTTCCACGTGAGAGAGGTGTTCTCCCTTCATTGCCCTCTTCATGAAAGTGCTAATGCAAGGCGGATATTCTGGCTCTTGAGCACGGACTATCTGATCAAATTCATCTAACTGAGGTCTTGTCCGAAGGAAGGCAGTCTTCAATTCCTCTATATCCCCTTGGAGCTCGCTAGGAACGGAGCCTACCTCTAGATTTGTGTAAGCCTTTATTCGTTCTTCGACTTCCACCTGAAGAAGCCTAGCCACTTCGAAAGGGTTTACCAATACTCGTCCCTTGTCAAGAGCTCTGTTCACGAGTCTCCATTTGGGAATGTGCGTCAACCTGGCCTTTGTTGTGTTTTCAACAAATTTTCCGAATGGAATTGAAATTCTGTCTTCCATCCTACTCCTATCAAAACTGATATCCCATTCGAATGTCTTGGCAATTTCAAGGATAACTTCCGCGCGAGCTTCTTCTTTGAGATATCTGTTTATTTGCTGTGCCTCATTTACCGCGAACTTATCTGTCAGTCTACGGTCACCGACTCCCGCAACATACAAGACCGCGAGGGGAAAAATCGCTATCTCTGTGGCGGCATCTCTCTCTTTGCTGCTATCCAGCAAACTCTGCGACAGACTGTCAAAGGACGAGGCAATCCTCAAAAAAGCGCGTCTTCTTACTCGCGGAGACGCCGCAAGAGTTTCAATGTCCAATCCAGACTCAGCAATGCGTTCTCTGGCTTGCGGCAAGAACGGGTATTTCACCAAGTCGTCGTTTGTGATCGGGATATGCTCACCAAACCTTCAATGAACTGAAAGGTTCTTATGCCTTTTCGCTAGCCACGACAAAAACGCAATCCTGCGATCAATACAATTCACGAACCGACTCTTCTCCTTCTATTGCAACATTGCTTGAAAGCGTAACTTCAAGAAATGGGCTATTGACACAAGATGTTGCCATTTGTTGTCCAGCTCAACGGTTAAATTTCTCAAGCCTGGTTTATCTATCTCTGTGGCATAAAATGATCTCCCTCTCCCAACAGTATGTGTGCCAAAAGTTTTCCAGTTTCTATGCGCGAACCGAAATAGAAGCTCCCACCGCAATGCCGCAGAGGGAATTCGCCTTCCTGCTTTTCAAACAAAGAATAATGGTCAGACACACAAGCTTCCTGGGTCCTGAAGGTTTGAAATCTTACATATCTAGAAATGTACCTTCCGATGTCTACCACTCTTGCGCCTACTACGAGGATCCTACAGCCGTCATGAACAAGAAGGGCTGGCTTGGGTCAGACCTCGTCTTTGACATAGATGCCGATCACATCCCCACTTCTTGCAACAAGTCGCATGATGAATGGACTTGTAAGCAATGTGGGCTAACAGGAAAAGGTGAGGCTCCTCAGAAATGCTCCAAATGCGGCAGCGAGCGCTTGGAGGAAAAAACTTGGCCGTGCGAATTATGTCTGGCATCTGCTAAGCATGAAACTAGAAAACTGATAGACATGCTTCTGACTGATTTTGGCTTCAGTGAAAAAGAGCTAATCGTCTACTTTTCAGGACATCGAGGTTATCACGTTCACGTCACTAGCGAATCATCCAAAAAACTGGATACACTAGCTCGAAAAGAAATAGTCGACTACATCACTGGAGTAGGATTGGAAGTAACCAAAAAAAGCAAAGATCGCTCTCGAACGCCGCCCCCAGTCTTCCAATTACACGACTATGGACGGCACAGACGACTGCGGCAAGACCTGAGGCAGTTTGTTGAGAAAGCAACCCGAGACGATTTGGTTAAGGCAGGAATAAGAAGGAAACAGACAATCGCTGCCCTCACTGAATACAGACAACAGGTTCTGGAGAGGTGCATAACCATGGGTCTCTGGACCAGCGTAAACGAGGTCGCAGATGAGACTTGGCTAAAGCTGGCAGAATACTTAACTAATCTTGCGTCTGCAACAATCGATACAGTAGTGACAACCGACATACACCGCCTAATCAGAATGAACGGTACCTTACATGGAAAGACGGGTCTGAAGAAAATCGGCTTACCCATTTCCATGTTGGAAGCCTTTGACCCATTCGAGGAAGCAGTAGCCTTTAAAGAAGGCAAAATCAAAGTGTTAGTTTCGAGTGCGCCAGAGTTCCGGTTGGGTGGAGAAATGTTCGGGCCATTCAGAGATGAAGAGGTTGAGCTTTCAACAGCAGCAGCAATTTTGCTCTTATGCAAGGGCAGGGCTGAGGTGAAAGAACAGAATGTACACTGAGTTGTACGCTGCATGGCAAAGAGAAGTTGAAAGCCCAGAGATCGCTCCACTGCCACCTAACTTCTATCCCAAGGTCTCCGCTTACATGAAAAGGATAGTGGAAGAAACAAGCGCCATAGACAAGAAAACCTTGAAAGCAGCGCTTCTCGATCATGAGATGCAAAATGTCAAACACTTGGTTAGGCAACTGACAAGGATCAGGTATAAGAAACTAAAGAAAGTGATCGCTGAAAACCAGAAATTTCCTTCAGGGGTCTTAACACCCGAAGAAGAAAAAGTATGCCAGGGCTTTCTGGGATTCACTCAGGTGTATCGTGCCTTCGCAAAAAGCCTCTTTCAGGGGGAAACAACGAAGATTGAGGCAGAGACCTTGATAGGCATGCCTCAAAGGCGGGTTGTTGTGCGATTCCTAAAACCTATACCAGCAATTGTGGGAAGCGATATGCGAACTTATGGTCCATTCGCTGCCGAAGATGTAGGTTCATTGCCTGTTGAAAACGCGAGGATCTTGGTCAAGCAAGGTCTGGCCGCGATCATAGATACTCATTAGCTTTTGATAAAAGAAACGCAGAAAGGTTTCTCCTCTCTCAGAGTCTGCTCAAAGAAAAAGAGACCGCGTCGCATCTTTTAGGAAATGTAAGTGGTCTTCTTATCTTCTTCCTTCCTTGTCTCTTCGGCTTGAATAGCCCTCTTTTCCTCAATCTTCTGCAGACGGGTAACCATAGTTTCTGCTCTAACTATTTCTTCGTTCATTCCAGTCAGGTCCAAATCTAAGCCGAAAGTGCCCCTCAGCACTTCCAAGACACTTCTCGCAGCCAAGGGATCTGGCAGGTAGCCACGTGTCTCCCCAAGAAGGCACAGCGCTTCTATTTTCTTGAACCGTGACAGACCAAGAATCAAGCCTGCTGTGCCGACTATTGGACTTCCTGATCCGCTGACCACGGCACCTGCACTCACGGTTTTCGACAAGATTTGGGGCGATGTTGCCGCCACGAAAACTCGGGGCTTGTTCTGCGTTTCTGCTCTGTATCCACCAATTGTCGCAATAGTTTGGACTCTGTGTTTGCTAGCGAAGTCCAGCATTCGGTCAGCTATCTCGTACTGTCCTTCGATAGTCTGGGACTGGCTGTCTCCTGTGAACATTAATAGGTCGTTCTTCCCGGTCGGATTTTTCCAGAAATAGAATGCACCGCGCAGGAGGCGAACGCTTCCTTTCTTGTTTACCAGCACAAAGTAGGGAAAATGCGGAGAATAGAGGTAGGCGAATTTCTGTGCCTTCAGATGTTTAATCAGATACCGAATTGCGATTTTTCCCACAAGCCCCAGACCGGGAAGCCCCTCAATAAGAATTGGGTCATTGGCTTCAATATGCACAAACTCCCTGATGTTTGTCTCTTTCACTCTGCCACCTCCTCCTTCTTCAGTCCCATTCTGTACTTCAGATATTTGTCTGCAGGAGAAAACTTGGCTGGGTGCGGTATGTGAACCTGCCCGCCGCAATACTGGCAAACGTCAGTTCTCAGAGTGTATCTACCGCATTTGACGCATTTCCTGAGGAGCCAACCCACTATTTCTCCCTCACGAAACTGCCTTGCCCGCCTGCTTTTGTTATGTTTGCAATAACGCTTTGGCTTACCTTCTGCAAGACTTCTTCGGCACGCTTATAGTTCTCTGCCAAAGCTTCGATGCTATACTTGGGCGCTGCTATAACATAAAAGCACACTTCTGCATCTTTAGCTCTCTCATTTTTTTCTGCACTGAGAAACGCTTCTTTGATCAAACTAACACCGTTTGGCTTTAGGCAGCGGATCTCCAGAATTCCCTTGACCTCGACCCTCTTCAGATGTATTCTCTCAGCGGCAACCTCCGCAAAGGCTTTGGCAAGGTCTTCAGGAACTCCGATTTTCGTGAGGGCTTCTGCGCCTTCCTTGGCAGCTTTTT
Organism: uncultured Candidatus Bathyarchaeia archaeon; assembly: GCA_964591705.1. Lineage (GTDB taxonomy): Archaea > Thermoproteota > Bathyarchaeia > Bathyarchaeales > Bathycorpusculaceae > UBA11855. The sequence goes on from CAZQCX010000059.1 coordinate 6,843, forward strand.
CGAAACCATCGTATAAGCCAATTTTTTCCTCTACAATTGCTCCAGCTTTCTCATATACTTCCTGCAATGATAGACGAGTCTTTTCTACCACTCCCTTGAGCAAAGCTTCGGCTTTTCGGTCCTTTTTCCAAGACAAGACTTTCTCAATTCGCTCACGTTTGGTCACACGCCGCAGGGATAAGTCGATATGCCCCTTTTCGGTGTCGACTCGAAGAACTTTCAGGACGCTTTTTTGTCCCTCGCGAACAAAATCTCGTATGTTCTTTATCCACGAAGAACTGATTTCCGATACATGAAGGAGCCCGCGTTTGTTGTACTCATCTAGCTTTGCATATGCCCCATAGTCGGTAACAGTCTCAATCGTAGCAATGACGAGGTCTCCTGTTTCAGGCCAGTAGGGCTTCCCCTGAACCATTCGGGCACTCTTCCTATTCAAGAACTGCTAGTACTTCGCCATTAATTTTGGCTTTTCCGCCAGTCGGTTCTGCCAATACTTCGTCGCACACATTGCAGGTGACTTTGTTGACAGGGCTTCCAAAAATGAGCTGTTCGTTGCCACATTTGAGGCATTTCACTCTCAGAAAGGTACTTTGAGGTTTTGGGATCAGTCTATTCCATTCGGTCACTGCTTCGCCTCCTTGTCATCCTATTGCTAGCTTCCGCAATCTTATACCAATACGGTGTCTCATGTAACCGCAGACCTTGCATTTGATCCGCAGAGTTTGTTTCTTGGTGGTTTTGGAGAACTCGCGTTGAAGTGGGTATTTTTGTCCACCATATCCTTTCTTCTCTCGTTCGTGGTGTCGTTCTCCTTTGGCCAAAGCTCGGCGTTTGCCTGCTTTGTACAGACTAACCGAGTGATCTTGATGGGTCTTGCATTTTGGACAGTAAGTCCGGATTTCCTTAGGAACATTCACGTGAATTCACTACTGGCTTTCCTTTAAGAAAACAAACGCGCTCTTATACTTTTTCCGCTTGAGGTGATAGCGTTTGTTTGGTCTCAGTCAAACATTTTCTCTTGAGACGAGGCAGCCCCCTAATAGGGCATTCAGGGTAGCCGTTCT
>CAZQCX010000060.1:0-7888 GCA_964591705.1 uncultured Candidatus Bathyarchaeia archaeon
CTCACTAACCCATTCAGCGCAGAAACCATAGAAAAGTGAATTGTGCACACCTCTAATATCGTACTTTAAAATGGATGTGGGGTGGGATTTGAACCCTCAATAAATGGAGATGTCACTCGCATTTCCCTTCCTTTGTTTAAAGGGATCGCAGCTTCAGAGATAATCATTGTTCGTCAAATTTGCTTCGATAGCTCTTCTGTTCGATAGGCGTAAGCTTTCCTTGTGTCCATTCATATTCAACTCCGTTTATTCGCTTGACATCCTTGAGACTCACATCTTCATTCTTCGCTATTCTTTCAAGAACAATTTCAGAGTGGTCAGTGGCTTTCTTACGTTTAGGATGAAGAGCTTCGTAGTTTGCCTGTTCATATCGTCGCCGTAGAACTTCATCTTGAAACCTTGACGTGATTTCTCGAATAAAAACTGGATACTTACGCACTAAATTACTCCAGATTTCTTCCATATTATCTGGCTCAATTCTGAATAGGTCTGCTAACTTCTGAAATAGATGCTCCTTATTCCTAATCCCTCTGACTTTAGCATTCTTGAGATAATTATGCACTTTCTCCATGTCTGAGATTGGTCTGTTAAACTGGACTTCTGTATCCCTTGGTGTGTGTTTCCGTGATTCATCTCCATAATCTATCAAGCGAATAGACTTAGACCTAACCATAGGAGTAGGTATGGTTCCTAATCTTGTCTCATAGGCTTGGATTTCTATAGATTTTGCTTTATTGTGGGGGAGTAGATGTTGTTTGAGGAAGCAATTCTAATCCGCATACGGGGCAGAACGGGAGGAGATTCTTCAAGAGACCCTGAAAGTCTTTTCCGCATCTAAGGCAAAAATGAGCGTTACATTGCTGACATTTCCAAGAGTCTTTTGAAATCAAAGCACCGCATGAATCGCATAAAAGAGATGCGGATTTTTCTTCTTCCACTCAGCACCCCAATAACTCTTTGGCGAGTTTGATGTATAAGACTAACTATGGAATATCAATGCAGCATGTGCGGAGAGAACCTAAGTGAAAGTGTCTACGAATATTCTCTCGAATATTTTGGGAAAGCCATCTGCAGGAAGCATCAAGACTTAGAAAGGCAGAAATGGGTCTGCGAAAAATGTGGAACACAGATAACTCGCACAGTTTATGATTATTCAATAGGTCATTTCAGCAAACCTTTGTGCCTTGATTGCCAACAATATCATCATAGAATGGCTGTGAAAGGCGATAACACGTTTGAAGGCAAGGGTTTCTACTGCAACGAATGTAAACAGACAATAACATTTCCAACCTACAAATATTCAAAGAACAAGTATGGCATTCCGCTCTGCAAAGACTGCCAAGAGTACCAGTGAAATAGAAGCGTCTTTAGGGGTTCATTCCACTGCAAAAACATAAATGCGAACTGCAGTCTTACACGGTATCAAAACAGGGGGTATCTGGTGTCGGCGGGATTGGGGCAAAGAGTAGCTCCGGACATGCTTGTAGAAAATATGATTAATACTTCCATATTTCTTCCAATAATACAAAGAGGATTTGAATGGGAAGCAGAGCGAATAGAAAAATTTTTCGATTCCTTGATAAAAGGAATCCCATTGGGTCTGATCCTACTATATCAGCATGATACATCATTCTTTCAAACGAAAGGACGACGGTTTTTTGACAAGTTTGATGAAAATACCCCGAAAGAACAATACAAATACGAGCTGCATATAGACAACGGAAATTTTTTGGTGATTGATGGTCAACAGCGTCTTCAAGCGCTTTATCTCGCCATTAAGGGGTCATTTTTCGAGCACGTTCTATATCATAATGTTAGGTGGGCAAAAACAGAAAATGTACACGAAGTAAGCTTCAGGTTTGAAAAAGATAATGGGGCTTTTTTTGAAGAAGAGGAAAAACTGTATTTGAAACTCCAAACCCTTTATGAAATTAGTAAACAGCACATCAGGAACAGAGCAGGAGCTCCCGATAGAGCAGAAAGACTCAAAGTATTTCAATTATCTCTACAGGAGAAAGGAATTAAAGGCCTGAGTGAGGCAGACCGTGACAGATTAATGGATTACGTTGAAAACACATTGATCAACGTATTTTTTGTTCCTGAGTGGTTCGCAAAATCTATGATTGTCCAAGTGATGCGCGCAACTGACATACCGGGTAAGAACAAGCTCATGAATCTTTTAGAAACGTTTGTGAGGTTTAATTCTGGTGGTTTGCGTCTTGAAAAAATGGATTTGATGTTTTCAATTCTCAAAGCTTGTGGTTGGACTGAAGTTGAAGACCGAATAAACAATCTTTCATCTCGGACGGGGATTTCCAAAGACCTTCTGATAAAAGCCCTGATTGTGCTCAACGACAAGAGCGCCAGAACAGATATCTACAACGCTGCAGCAATGATTGAAACTTTGAAATCTACGTACTTAGATTTTGAAAAACTAATCTTATCTCTGTACGACCGGCTTTATCAGCTGACAGAACTTCCTGATCGAATTCTGAAGAAATTCAATTTCATGATACCTGCTGTATATTACTTTTGGAGAAGACCAAAGGAGATTAACACAGTCAAATTGACAGGCGGTCTAGCAGAGTATTTCCTTTTAATTACTTACAATAGTGGGTTACGTTCCGATTCCTACCTAGACGCACTTGTAAAGGTAGTCAAAGATCACGTTGACAAAAACAAACCAGATTTTCCTGTCGAAGCTATCAAACAGAGTTTGAAGAAATATGGTGTTCAAGAATATCTTAGCGGTTCAAGCCTGGTACGGGACACTTTTTTGACTTTCAGCTTGCTGCAAAGAAACAACTGGAGACCACTAAACTTGTATAACAGACTTCATGTCGACCATATCTTCCCAGATAGCAGAAAATCAGAACTGCCTGCGGACATGCAGAATTATGTGAACAGTGTGTGGAACTATTACGTAGTGTTCCAAGGAGATAACATCTCTAAACAAGATCAATATCCTCTTGACTATTTCTCTGGTCCCAGAGAACGCTTCTTGGAGGTATACTTACTTCCCAAGGACAAGAACCTTCTAAAGAAAGAGAATTTCAAAAAACTAATTGAGTGGAGACAGCAACGAATTTCAGAGCTGTTTAGAGCTCTTTTTGGAATTGAAGTGTCAACGATTGATTAAGTCTCAATTGCGTCCTTCTCAACTTGCTTCTTCAAATAGAATTACTACTGGCATCATTATGAAACTTACATGGAGGAGAAAATCGTAAAATTGTCCTGCAAGACCCCTTTCTTGACGCAGGACATTCTATCTTGTTGCATTTTGTGCAATCAGGCTTAAACCTGCTTGGTTGCTGAGGTTTTTGTGTGTTGGGTGTTGGAGCAGGTTAACCCTAAGCGCGTGTTGCTGCTTGTTGTTGTGGCGTGCTTAGCTGGGATGGTTGTGGGTTCAGCTGTGACTTTTGCGTTTCTGAGTGCGCAGCGGGCTATTCCGTCGGCTGGGCTGGTTGTGGCTGTTGGCGTTGGTGTCTTCTCAGACGTGGCCTGCTCGGCGAATTTGACTAGTATTAGCTGGGGCAATGTGTATCCTGGCGGGTCTGTCTCGCGGATAATATATGTTAAGAACACGGGGAATGCTCCGATTACATTGAGTATGGCGACCTCGGGTTGGAGCCCAGCGGCTGCGAATGGGCCTATAAGCATTGCGTGGAGCAGGGAGGGCGCGGTGCTTGCCGCTGGTCAGTCTACGGCTGCAACAATTACGCTTTCGGTTTCGCAGGTAATCACAGGGGTCTCGGAGTTCAGCGTTAACATTGTTGTTTCGGGGGTCGGGTGAGGGCATGGCGGTGTTGTCTGAGGCTGAGGTTAAGGTGCTGGTTGAGGCTGGCGCGTTCTGGGCGAGGTTCAGCGAGCGCATAAGTCGCTTGCCAAGGTTTCTGCAGCAGGTCCTGTTTGCGGATCTGTCGGTTGCTGTTGAGGAGAGGCTCCGCGTCTTGGAGGCGGCGCAGAAGTGACTTACGCTGTGCTTTCCGCTGTGAAGAGTATCCTGCAGATCGATGCGGGTGAAACTGGCTTTGACACTGAGATTCTCTCTTGCATAAAGACCAGCGATGCACTGGTAGATAGCTTGCTAAAAGCTAGGGGGTTAACAGTGCCGACTCCTACGCCGCAGAACGTTGTCGACTGCAGCAACTATTTCGCGGCGTGGGCGTTCAGGCGGAAGCGGGATCCGGTGGGCGCGGAAGCGTTTTGGAGTGAGGCGCAACGGTTTCTTGATGCGTATGTTCGTGTCGAGGATGAAGTGGAGTTCCGGATGGTATGATAACGGTCGAGGTCTCCGCTCGCGGCTTGAAATTCGACGAAATTGCAGCTAAGTTTAGCAAGGATCTGAGGCAGAGGCTGATTGAGCGTTTGGCTGATGCTGCGTGGTCTTCTGCTTTTTATGGTGCTCCTTGGCGTTCTGGCAGGCTCGCGGGTTCAATCGTCAAAGAAGTTGGCGATAGTGAGGCGGAGATACAGGCTTTGGCGCCCTACGCGGTTTTTGTCGAGTTGGGCACGGCTCCGCACGAGATGCGACCCGTGAACGCTTCGGTTCTCGCTTTCGAGGCTGGAGGAAAAATGGTTTTCACCTCGTTGGTGAGGCATCCTGGCTCGAAGCCCAACCCTTTCATGGAGAGAGCTGCTGAGGATACTCGTAGTAGATCAGAAGCTGTCTTCGCTGACTTGTGGCTGGAGTTGACTGGCTAAGATGGGATTCTACGCTAGCTACAAGGCAGTTTTCGACGCCGTCAAATCCGCGATCCAGACGAAAAGCGCTATCAAGACAGTCGTTTTGGGCGAGCAGTTCACGATGGGCCAACTTCCGAAAGCAATCATAAGCGCCGAGCCCTCACCGATCAAACAGGCAATCCAGGGCGAAACAATCGAAGTCAGAGTCCGCGGCAGCATAGTCCTAGTCATAATGTCGAACGTGCCCAAAGACTGGTTCAGCAACATCATCAGCGTCATGGGAGACGCAGCCGACGCCATACTACAAGACCGCACGCTAGGCGGAGCAGCGTTTGACTGCGTGCCCGTCAGCTTCATCCCCGGCGAGATAAAGTTCAAGGAGGCAACTTACTACGGAGGGGAAGTCCGTTTCGAGGCGACAGTCAACCATGAGCCAGCGTAGCCGAAGGTTTGTCTCCGAGTTCGAGGTACCGCCCAACACCAAAGTCCGCGTAGTAGCCACGGTAGACAGGAAGCTCTGCGAGGAAATGCAAATCATCCACCTGCAAGAGACAGAACGGGCAAAGTCGGAAGACCGAACAGAGCCGGACTGGAGCAACACAATAGAAATGCTTCTTCGAAAGGGAGTCCGTTGTTATAAGTCAAATCATAAGGTAGGCTTGCAGACGTAGTCTTTCGCGGACTATCACCTGGGAGTTGTCCCCTATCTATCTCATCCACAATACCTGAAACGAGCCAGTTTAGCACACTTTCAGTTTGCTATAAGGGAACGCTCTCCGATGTGCGCTAATCTGCATTGCACCTATTAGGGCATTTCCAAAATCCCTGGCGCAGTCTTCCACCTGCAAGAATGTTCAACTTCCAAGTTCTCCCACACGTAATGCAACGAAATGTTGTGCGACGGTGGTCCAGAAGCTCAACACCCACCCTTTCAGAGTCCGTTGGGATGTGACCTTTGACAATGTGGGTTAGTTCATGAACTAACGACAAAACCAGGGGAGCCCCACTCCTAATGCAGACGAAATAGTCCTCACCAAAACACGTGACAAGAGCCTCAGGCTGAATTGGAACACATCCATGCTCACGCCTTGCTCTGTCTCTGTTCTGCCTGCTATCTGTAAAACCTGCAAATTTGGAGAATTCTCTCTTTTATAAGATCAAAGCTACTATTCTGGGCATGGGTTGAAGCGTTAATATTCGCCACCAATACAGGACTTGCTTCTCCGATACCTGCCTAAGAAACCTCAGCTCGAGAGTGCCTCTTTCATCGAGGAAACTGATTGTGTGTTCTTCTCTTTCAAGCTTTGTTCCCAGTTCTGTTTTCCTTCTGCTGAAAATCTAGTCTATGATTGGCAGTATCTTATCCTTTACAAGCCTTCTAAAATCTTCGCCTTTGTTTCTATAATTATGACGTTGATTTGCATTGGAAGTATGGTATATTCTCATGAAAGTAATTTCTCTTTTTTGCAGTAATATCTTGCCATATTTGGGAAAGCTATTCTTTCCAAAGTAAGCGCTAATGTCTTCCTCTTTCATCTTAAGGGTTGGAAGGCATTTTGCATATTCATATGCGTTTTTTCCTTGGAAGATTATTACCTTGGGATTGATTAGTTCAATCTCTCTGAGCAAGAAATTCTTAGAACATCGGTCCCAGACTAAAGTCTTGTTCTCGTTCTCAGTTTTAGAATTGCACTTGGCTATGTCGGTAACGTAGATGTTTCTTTTTACAAGATCTAGTCTATCGCTAAAAATGGTTTTTAGATGCTCCCAGAGTTTATTCCTTTTTTCTTCCGCGACAACGCCTTCATCAGAAATCTCGTGTATGCTGAGACCGTATGCTATGTTCAGCACATAAGGAATTTTGGGACTCACATCTTCTCCGATAATCATTAGCTGTTTGACATGATATTTTGAAAAGTCTAGCAAACCCTGCCAACTCGGAAAGTCCATCAATCTTTCCGAGAAAGGTTCTGCTGGAATGAGTTGCTTGCATTTTTGACACCCTTCACCATCTTCCCTTGTATAGCCGGAGAGAAATTCCCCTATTTTGTTCGGATTCTTGCAGCTTAGAGTGTTCGGTTCGACGCATTCTGTGATGGAATCTACGGCTATCGGACCATAGATTGTCTCTAGTATTCTCAGAAATCGTTCAAGCTCGGGGCCTCTCATAGGTATCATTCTCATAAACCATTGTTGAGTAGATAAGACGTTTGTACACCAGCGAAGGCTAATGCTTGAAGCAACTAGCCAAATACCTGGCATCTACCGTTGAAACCAGCCTAAACTCAAACAGTTGTTAACCAAAAGACTACAAAAATATGGAAAGGAATCATCGCGACTCTGAATAATCTGAGATGCGCAATCCTTCGATTCAGCTCACACGCTAGCTTAGTTCTATCTTGCTAACATATCGTTTTACGGGCTTTCCTCCAAGGACGCCAAGCAACCCCTCAGCTGCTTGAAGTTGGCTGCCAATGACGTCTATGGCTTCGGATAGGTTTTCTGTATTATCAATTGCCAATCCAAAATCAAAGTCGGTGTTGTGAGTGAAAAAGCGCTTCTGAATTGTGCTTATTCCACCGATGACTAGTCCGTATCTCAAATAAGGATAGATTTCTTTGTGTCTTGCAGCTTTTGCTGAATAAGTCAAGATATCATGCGTGGTAAAATGGGCGTATTTCGTTTCAACAACCACCAACGGGACAGCTTCTGTCTTTTTCACTAGTAGATCGGTTTGAAACGCCAAATGCGTGCCGCCTCTCTTTGGATCTGTGTAGGTTCCTGGCTGCAATTGGCCATCAGGATCAATGATAAACCGATAGACTAAACACTCACCTGCTGTCACGATATATTTGGGAAAATTCCTCCCCAGTTCATCTTTCAATTTCTCGACAAATTGCCTTTCTTGCCCTTGCATGATTCAAAGCTCAGTCAGTTGTTCGAACCCATGAGTTCATAAGATTTGTGCCTATCAGTCTACTATCTTCTTCCATTTTGGTGAACATTGTGCAATTATGCTTAAACACACTGGTCTTCCGACTCATTTAACAAACGGAATAGGGAAAAATGTGAGTTCACCAAAACTGGGAAGAAACGCCCGCCTGTTCAAGGACGGCGTGGTTATCGGCTTTGCGAAGGACATCAGCGACATACTCGTCAGCTTAACGGTTTATAAAAAACATAGCAGAATACCTGCCGCGTT
>CAZQCX010000061.1:0-7669 GCA_964591705.1 uncultured Candidatus Bathyarchaeia archaeon
CCTTGCGATCCACGGGCTCTCAAGGCCCGCGCGTTAACCACTCTGCCATCCCGGCCTTTGGAGTAATTGCGCCTCTTGGGTATTTTTGCTTTCTCTCTAGTATGCGGAAAATCAATTAAGCTTGTTGAGCAAGCTTTGAGTTATGAGAAAAGTTACTGTAGTCATCAGTATAGAGCTTTTGGACGCGATTTTCGAAAGTGGCAGAAGGCTCTTCCCAAAGGAATCGATTCTGCTGCTTCGAGGCAAGAAGACGAAGGATTCAATTGAGGTCACCGAGCTTATTGTTCCGCCCTTGGCGAATTATGGGCACGGGTTTGCCAGCGTGCCCCTTCACATGTTGCCCATTGACTTCTCGATAGTTGGCACGGTTCATTCACATCCTTCTGGAGACACAACCCCATCGATACAGGACCGCAATCACTTTTTCGGCTCCATTCTCATGATTGTTGGTTTTCCGTTTGCTGATGAGAAAAACGTCGCCATTTACAATTCAACTGGCGAGAAGTTGACATTGTGCGTTGCGAGACCCTAGCGTATCTGCGAGGCTTTGTATTCTTGGATGAAGTCGCGCGCAAATTGGTCTGCGTTTCTTTCGTTTCCTTTGTGTTTCTTGCCGATTGTTGTTCTTATGTGATGATAGAATTCATGAAGTATGACAAATGGATTTCCTACAACATCGCTATTCAGTAGCAGAATTGTCTGGTCTTTTGGCGTGTAACAGCCGAGTGTGTTTGTTTTGTGTCCTTTCGGTAGACCGACCTTGAGTTTTGGAACGTTGACTTTGTAGTTTTCTGCGAGTATGCTTAGAGCTTCTTCTGTGTCCTGATTCAGTATCAATCGAACGATTTTCGGTTTGTCTATGTCATCGTTGTGAATCATTGTAGAGCAACTTCTCAGATTGACTCTTATAGCTTTGCTCGGTCGGCGGATCTAGATTTTGAACGTGAACAGGGCGGCTTGATTTGGAAGAGATTTTGAACAATTATTATATATGCCAGTCTTCCCCTGAATCGGACTGTTCCAAAAAACTAAGGAGAAGAAAAAATGACAAATTCCAGAAACAAAACTATCTCTGCAACAATCGCTTTAATCTTAACAACCACAATCGCTATGACGCTAATCGCTGTACCTCTTGTTAACGCCCAGCGTAACCCCGGATGGAACATACCAGTTTATTCCTACATCACCGCGGCTCCTAATCCTGTCGGTGTAGGTCAAAAAGTCGACATTCTTATGTGGTGTGACAAGTATCGAGGCAGCGCGACTTTGTACAACGAGTACCGGATGCATAACTACAACCTCACAATTCTAGATTCTGACAATAAAGTGGTGCTGAACAAGTTTTGGGAAACAGTCATTGACACAACATCCTCACAGTACTATTCGTGGACGCCTACCAAGGCTGGCACTTACACGTTGATCTTCCGATTTGAAGGCTTCTATGCTGGTGCTTGGCCAAGTGTAGCCTCAGAGAGCAACGACACTTACCTGCCTAGCAGTGCCTCAGTGGTGCTAGTAGTTCAGGAGGAACCTTTGCCCGCGCCGATCACTAGTTACCCGTTGCCAACAGAGTACTGGACGCGACCGATTTACGGCGAGAACACTGATTGGTGGGCAATTTCCTCGCAATGGCTAGGAACAGGTGCACCTGACCACAGTGCTTGGTCTAATTCGGTTGTTAGAAGGGCTCCAAAGTTTGCTGTTGGATCTCAAACCGCACACATCATGTGGACTAAGCCGCTTGAGGACGGAGGAGTAGTTGGAGGGAACGATTTCCTGATTCCGGGCGTTACATACTTCGATGGCACTGCATACAGCCAAAGAGTCACCAACATGATCATTGTTAACGGGAGACTCTACTATAGGCCACCGCTGTCTTGGACGGGTAGCAACAGTGGGCCAATGACTTGCGTGGATCTGCGCACTGGAGAAGTCGTTTGGGTTCGTAGTGAAATACCCTCGCTGTCATTCGCTTACATATTTGATGTTCAGAATCCTAACCAACATGGCACTTACCCGGCGATTCTGTTCACAGCCAGCTTTGCCAGTGCTTATGACGCATACACAGGAGAACTCCTCTTCAACGTGACCGGCGTTCCCACAGGCACAACAGTGATGGGTGTGAACGGTGAACACTTGAGATATACCTTCTTCAACAACGGCACAACCGCAAATCCAGACTGGCAACTATGCCAATGGAACTCGTCCAAGATGTGGCGAGGAGCAACATGGGCAACTGGAACTACAGGAAACTCGCCAACGATTGACACTACCACTACCACCACTTGGGCTTGGGTCAATACGACAACATACGTCAACAACGTCTTGACAACAACAAGTCAAAACGTCACGACATCCACGACGGCAGTCCAAGCTAATCGGGGTATCCGCTATGACTGGAATGTTTCAATAAACTCTTGGCGCTTACAATTTGGAAGCCCAACAGTGGTTGCAGCTTTCTATGACGACATAATGATAATCAGAAATGGCTCTTTGCCCACTTACAGCAGCCAAGGTGACTATTTCTATGCTGCTATCAGTCTCAAAAACGATGCGACACTAGGACAAATGCTGTGGTCCAGGAAATATAGTCCTGCACCTGGCAACATTACTGTGATGTCTGCCTACGCTGATCCATTAAATCGCGTTTTCGTAGAAGCGTACAAAGAAACAATGAAGTTCGTAGGATACAGTATGGTTGATGGCACGAAAGTTTGGGAGACAGACTCTCAGGCTGCCCTTGACTACTATGGCAACCCAGCCTATCCTTATGTGCCCGCAACTATTTACAATGGGAGACTTTACAGCAGTGCGTTGGCAGGTATACTTTACTGCTATGATACGGCAACTGGCAAATTGCTCTGGACCTACGGCAATGGCGGCAAGGGCAACAGTACTAATAGTGGCTTCTACTTGGCTTATGGACACTACCCGACTTTCGTGAATGCTATCGGCAACGGCGTAGTATATACGGTAACTACTGAACACACTGTGAACACGCCAATCTATAAGGGTGCAAAAACACGTGCTATCAACGCTACCGACGGAACAGCGATCTACACTCTTTCAGCCTATACCGGCGAATTCAGCGCAATGAGCCTTGTAATTGCGGACGGTTTCACAGTACTGCAAAACAGTTATGACAATCAGCTCTACAGTTTAGGTAGGGGTCCCAGCGCTACTACTGTTTCCGCCCCAGACGTTGCCGCGCCCTTCGGTGCGCCCGTCGTGATCAAAGGCACAGTAACGGACATATCAGCAGGCACAAAGCAGAAAGAGCAAGCAGCCCGCTTCCCGAACGGTGTTCCAGCAGTATCCGACAAGAGCATGGAAGACTGGATGGGCTACGTCTACCAGCAAAGACCGCTTCCGGCCGACACAGTTGGCGTGACTGTTAAGCTCAGCGTGCTTGATTCGAATGGTAACTACCGCGAAATAGGCACCGCCACCACTGACACTTTCGGTTTCTACAACTTAGAGTACACTCCAGAAATCCCAGGCAAATACATGGTGTACGCTATATTCGAAGGCACAAATGGTTACTGGCCATCAAGAGCTGTAACAGCCTTCACCGTTATGGAAGCTGAACCCGCTCCTGCCGAGCCTGAACCAGAACCGCCATCAATTGCTGACCAGTATTTCCTGCCTGTATCTATTGCCATAATCGCTGCAATCGCTGTAGTTGGCGCCATACTAGCAATACTCTTGCTTAAGAAGCGCCAGTAAATTGCAATCAAGAGGCAATACTCTCCTTCTTTTTTTGTCTTCAGATAGAAGAACTGCCTGATAGAGTCTCTACCTCCAAGAAATACTGCTCCTACCCAGTCCAGTAAGCGATTACCTGTTTTCTAGCTTCGAGCTTCAACCGGAGAAATCGCTTCTCCCACCTATAAGCACAAGTCTTCGGTTCAGTGCAATGCTGCAACGACGATCAAGACATTGTTCAGCACGACTGCCAACAAGACGGCAATTGAGATCGCTTGTGCGCAATGTAGCAAACGAAACCTGCCTTTGAAGTCTTGGTTTTTGTCTTGTGGAGCTTTTCTCAGGTTTCTTTCTGCGCGATAGAAAAGAAAAGCTACACAGAGAGCAGTTCCTAGTTTAACCACAGTGAAGGCAAGAAGGTTTGTGTTTGCAAGCTCCGCAATGAAGGGGTTGCTTTCTACAGCTCCAAAGTAGCCTATGCCAACGATTGTTGTTAACCAGTCGATTGATCCCATTAATGCGAGAAGACTTGGAGCTGTTTTAGCTGGAAGCATTTTCTTCTCACCAATTTGCAGCCGGTGTATGGTTGTTCTGGGCTGTTGCAATTTAAGTGCGAGATTCCTGAACGCGACATATATCGTAAATCGAACTATACAATAAACGCCTCCGGGCGGACCCTGCAAAAAACGTGCTATGCCACTGAAGTGAAAAACCTTAAATATCAAATGGGTTTAGAGGTCGAGATGCACAACAAAACTGTGCAAAGAAAATGGAGAAAGAGAGAATGGCAAAAAACAAGTCAATGTCTACTTTAGTTGCTCTAATACTGATATCAGCTATTGCTATCCCGCTTGCTACCTTACCTGCTGCTAGCGCTCATACGCCTCCTTGGCAAATTCCCACCTACGCCTTCATCAATGTTTCACCAAACCCTGTAGGAGTAGGTCAGAAAACTATGATTGTAGTATGGCTTTCTGACACATTACCAGGCACAGCAGAGGGAAATAACATTAGATTCCATAACTTCAAGGTCACCATCACAAAGCCTGATGGGTCTATTGAAACAAGGGACTGGCCAATTGTTTGGGACACGACATCTTCAGCTTATACGGCATACACGCCTGACAAAGTTGGTACATACACGCTTAAGTTCGAGTTTCCAGGTCAAGTTTACACTTGGAATCAAGCGAATACTCCTGGGCTTTCAGCAGCAAATGCGGCTTACGAGAATAATACCTACCTAGCCAGCAGCAAGACAACGAAACTTACAGTGCAGCAAGAACCTCTACCTGACCCAATAAGAAGCTATCCTCTTCCAACGGAGTACTGGACACGCCCGATAGAAGGACAAAACACAGACTGGTGTTCAATTTCATCACACTGGCTGGGCAGCGGATCACCCCAACTCGTCGACGGCAAGTTTAGGGTTGATCCAGACGGTATAGGACCTAACACTGCTCACATTATGTGGTCGAAGCCTATCCAGGACGGAGGAGTTGTCGGGGGAGGTAATGTTGGCGTTGAGGGCGAGGGTTTCTACACGGGACTTACATACAATCGCAGAATGGGCAATCCAATAATCATGTACGGCAGACTCTACTACCAGGAACCATTGGGTCTCTCCGGAACCGGCGGGGACACTGTATGCGTGGACATCCGTACTGGAGTAGAGGTCTGGAGACGAACTGATGTGCCCAGCCTATCATTCGGTTACTACTACGATACTGACACTCCCAACATGCATGGAGTCTTCTACGAAGGAATTTTATTCACAACCAACTTTGCTCGCGCATTTGACGCAAGGACAGGAACAGCATTGTTCAACGTAACCGGCGTTCCTACAGGTACGGCAGTACTCGGTCCAAAAGGCGAACATCTACGATACAGCATCGCCAACGCAGGTAACACCACACATCCCAATTGGCGCTTAACTCAGTGGAATTCGTCTAGACTATGGGACATGACTGTAATGACCCCCACTATTCCATCTTCGGTGGACGCAAGCACTGCAAACCGTTATGACTGGAACGTTTCACTCCCATGGCGCACAGGCACATCAACAATAACCATCGTTACAGCATTCTTAAATGACATATTATTAGGCATAAACGGCTCTTTACCTTCGATGACTAGTCAAGCACCATACACGATGTGGGCGATAAGTCTGAAACCAGACTCAAGAGGGCAACTGCTTTGGATGCAGACCTATAATCCGCCACCAGGCAACGTCACCCGAAGTATTGCTATGAAAAGTGTAGATGAAGTAAATCGTGTCTTCATTGGGTACGATAGGGAAACTATGGTGTTTCAAGGTTACAGCCTCGAAGACGGACGCCACCTATGGACTACCACTCGCCTTCCAGATTCCTCTGACTTTGATTTATACAACTCTCTTGGCAATGTTGGCTTCAACACCGCTTACGGCAAGCTCTACTATTCTGGCTTCGGCGGCGTACTTCACTGTTATGATACAAAGAATGGCAACCTGTTATGGACCTACGGTAACGGTGGTCCTGGCAACAGTACTAACTCTGGTTTTGAGACAGCTTGGGGCTATTATCCCACATTCATAACAACCATTGCTGACGGAAAAGTCTTCTTAGAAACTGGTGAGCACTCTCCCAACACACCACTATACAAGGGCGCAAGGACACGCTGCGTTAATGCTACTACGGGCAAAGAATTATGGACTTTGTTGTCATGGGGAGGTCATCATAGGCGTGAAGGCTATGCTGTTGCAGAGGGCTACTACATATACCTCAATCATTACGATATGCAAATCTACTCTGTTGGCAAGGGTCCAAGCGCCACCACAGTCACAGCTTCACCGAAGGTTTCGGTGCAGGGAAGTAGCGTGCTTATTGAGGGCTTTGTGACTGATATTTCTGCTGGCACAAAACAAGCTAAGCAGGCGGCTCGTTTTCCGAATGGTGTTCCCGCTGTTTCTGACGAGAGCATGGGCGAGTGGATGGAGTATGTGTATATGCAGAAGCCTAGGCCGATGGATGTTAAGGGCGTTGAGGTTGTGTTGAGCGTGCTTGACTCGAATGGCAATTTCCGCGAGATTGGCAGGGCTACTAGTGATTCGAATGGCTTTTATAGTTTGATGTGGGTTCCTGATGTTCCTGGCAAGTATACGGTGTATGCTTCGTTTGCTGGTTCTGAAAGCTATTGGCCTTCTAGCGCGGTGACGGCGTTCGGTGTTGATGAGGCTCCTCCAGCACCAGCTGAACCCGAGCCAGAACCACCTTCAATGACAGACACATATGTGCTGGGCGGAGTAGCTGCAATAATTCTAACAATAATCGCTGTTGGTGCAGTACTTGCATTGTTAGTCAGAAAACGATCTTAAACATTCAGAAGCCACAATAACAACTTTCCTTTTTCTTTTTCTTCTTCGTTTCTGTAGTGTGCTCAAAAGTCTGGAGTCGTTTCTACTCACTTGCCCTAAGAGGTTAGTCTGGTCAAGTGATAGATGCAATACCCTGTGTAGCAACAATCTACAGCAAGGGGACATCTGATCGAGGTGTGACCCAGCATTAAAGACGAAGTGGCTATATATAGGAAACGAAAGTAGAATAGAATGAAACCGCGGGCCGGTAGTCTAGCTCGGTTAGGACATCTGCTTGACGTGCAGAAGGTCGCCGGTTCGAATCCGGTCCGGCCCACCAATAGAGAAATTCTTCTTTTCCGCTCATAACTGGCTTGAGTGTTCAATATGCCTTCAGCCTGTTCTCGTTGTCACAAATGAATGTGGAATTTAGATTTGGTCTTCATAATTGCAAAATAGCAGAAGGTGGTGAAAGCGGATCAAAGAAGGCTAGCCATTGGCAACCTGTGGTACATCAACAGATTCGAGTCGAGACTGCAGAGCTCTGACGATGATTCTGATTTTTTTCATGGCTTCTTCAGGAATATGATATTTCTTGCACAAAAGCATCTTGGTGGATTACAGGGTTACGAA
>CAZQCX010000062.1:0-7634 GCA_964591705.1 uncultured Candidatus Bathyarchaeia archaeon
ATATATATAAGATATTCACCTGCCTGCGCGACGAGAGGGCAAAGTTTTATGTGCACTAGAAAGAGACTAGGACATGAGGAAAAAGCAGCATGAGGCAATCGTATTTTTCACATAAAACTGGTCACACACAGTCAGAAAGAATTATTGGAGCAATTTCAGTGGGTTTTGTTTTCATTTTGCTCGGCACTGTTTTCATACTTGCTTTGCCAAGCAATCTCCTTGAAAAAACTGTAAACTTCTTCGGAAGCCTGACGGGGAAGCAGGTGCCAAACACAGGCGTCTACCTTCCGGCACCAGTAAACCCCCAAGTCCATAGCACATTCTACACGGCAGTTTTTCAGTTCTTTCTGGGACTCATCCTACTGCAAATAATAGTGTTAACTTTAAGGCTTTCTTGCAATTCTCCAAAACCCAAAACTGCGGAAACACTGGGGGATTTTGTCTTCTGGGCAGGAGCTGCCTGGCTAGCAACTACATTCTTAGGCAGCCAAACCACAGACAGCAGTTGGTTTGCATTCTGGGCTGGAATGTTAATAATGACGGGGTTCTCGCTGATTACAAGAGCCTTAGTGCTGCTGCTTAGAAAGTGAAGCTAGGCGGAATGTCTTGCCCAATCTTTTTATCAGCCGCTTTCTGTGCTAATTGCTGAATGCAGGAGGTTCAACCTTCAACAAGCTCTCTGTTGCAAAATTCGGTGGTAGCCTGGTAGACCCTCAAGGAAAGGGTATTCCCAAGATACTGGAAAAAATACGCGAGCTAAGAGCATTGGACGATTTTGGACCAATCGTTGTTTTTTCTGCGCCCATGGGATTCACTGATAAGCTCATCGAGATAGGTGAATCTTACGCTCAAGGCACCCCCACTTCATGTAACAAAATATTTCATTCCTACCGGGAAATAGTGAAGCTGCATACAAATGGAAATTCTCAGCAACAAGCATTAAATGTCTTGACTGGTTTTGAAACAAGAACAAAAGCAGCCTTGACCGCGGTAAACAAGCGTTTTTGTGGGGGCATTAAGGCAAAAGTGCTTACTCAGGCGGGCGAACTTGCTTTCGCCTCTGTGATGGATCATATACTAAATCACAACGGTATTGCCTCCGCAAGCCCCACTCTGGAAGAATGGCCAATAATAACGGATGATGATTTTGAGGACGCAGCTCCAAGTTTTGAGTCAAGCTCAAAGAAGACAGCGGTTCTACAAAAACCTCTATCAAGCGGCAAAGTCATATCTTTGGCGGGTTTCCTCGGAGTAACCTCCGACGGACTCGAGACAATTATGGGTCGAGGGGGTTCAGATCTGACAGCTGTCTTCATCTCTTGTCTTCTCAAAAACGAATACCAGGTAAAGACACTACTGTACAAAGATGTCCCAATACAAAGCATTGACCCCAAAATGGCAAAGGGTCAAAAAGCAGACCTCGTAAGAACTCTGACTTATAACGAAGCACATAAAGCCTCAATGATGGGCATGAAAATAGTTCAGAATCCCGCAATTTCCATGGCAAGACGCTACGGACTACCCCTATTCGTAATACCCATCAACGAACCTGAGAAGCATTCCATAATTCAAGCCCAAACTATCGACGGAGAAATCGTGAAATGTATTACTGGGAAGGCTGGATGCGCCATTGTGTCGATGAACGACGAAAAAAGCCGTTCACTAGAAGATATGCTCAGGATTTGGGAACGCCGCAATGACTTCATAGATCTAGGCGCAGAGACACTTGAAACAGGGGAGAGCATTCGTGACTTCTTGTTTCTCGATTCGGACTTCTTGAGAAAGAATGAAATGAAGCTGAAGGGGTTTGACGAAAGACTGAAAATTGAATATGGTCTAGGCGTTGTTACATTGGTGGGCGACAGGATGAAGGATTCCCCAGGCGTTGCGTCAATTGCCATCAGCGCTATTAAAGGAATAAACATTAAGCGAGGAATCTTTGCCCCTCACACATCTCAGATAATAATTGTTGTTGAGGAGAGAAATGTGAACACTGCTATGGCAGCAATTCATCTGAAGCGAGATGAACTGAACAACCCCCAAACCTGAAAAAATCATTCATGACTCTATGAAAACGAAGACTCATCCTCAATTGAGACCATGGAACGGGGTCAATTGGAAAAGAGACATGCCTCCCAACCCAGACTGATAGTATTTGACGTCGAAGGAGTTTTGATTCCCAAGAATCGATTCATCTACGATGCAATCAAGAACCTCGGCTTTCTGAAGCTCTTGAAGGCATTGTGTTATGGATTCCTTTACCGAATCGGCCTATTGTCTCTGGGTTCCGCGCTCAAAAGGATTTTCAAAATGATGGGCGGCATGCCCCAACAAAAACTCCTTGATATTGCAGGAAATATTCATCTGATGCCAGGTGTCAAAGAAACCATCAGGGAGCTCAAAGAGAAAGGCAACAAGATTGCGATGATAAGCTCGGGACTACCAACTTATGTGGTTCGTCATCTTGCAGATGTTCTTGAGGCAGATTATGGACTTGGGTTTGAGATCGGACTGGATGGCAACAAATTGGACGGGAGAATCTCGGGCGATGTCATTGAATGCGAGGGCAAGCACGCTGTGCTTTCCGATATTCTAGCTAGTGAGAAACTGAGGTCAAACGAATGCGTCGTAGTGGCAGATGACAGAAACAATGTACCGATGTTCCATTCCAGTGGGCTAAGAATCGGATACAATGCTGATTTCTTGACGCGACTGAAAGCGGATTATGTCATAACAAGGGATTTGAGTAAGATCATTCCAATCATTGAGGGAAGACCCTTGAGAAGACGTTTGCCATCTGGCAACGATTTTCTGAGGGAAACGATTCACCTAGCCGCGATCATTGTGCCCGCACTTGTCCTTCTGGTTGGCATAAATGCCGCAGCACTGTTGATTTGCGCAGTTTCTACGGTATATACCTTTTCCGAGATATTGCGTATCAATGGAAGAAAATTGCCGCTGATCTCGCAGATAACAAACCTCGCTGCTTCCGAATCTGAGCTTCACGAGTTTGCAGCAGCCCCGATATACTTCGCCTTAGGAATTCTTTTTTGTCTGCTTCTTTTTCCTGTTACGGTGAGCAGTGGAGCAATTGCAATTTTCTGCGCTGGCGATAGCAGTGCTTCACTTTTCGGGGGGCTGTCTAGAACAGTTCTCCCGATTAACAAAGGAAAAAGTTGGGAAGGCTCTCTTACAGGTTTTGTTTTTGCTTTCTTGACAGGCTGCTTCTTCCTAACTCCTTGGGAAGCTATGGCTGGCGCATTTGTTGCGATGATAGTTGAAGCTTTACCATTGCCTGTGAATGATAACATAACTATGCCATTGTCTGTTGGTTTGGTTCTTGCCATCTTCACATAGTTACTCGCGAAACGATCTGCTCCCTCTGTGAGCAGCGTTTATCAAGTCGATTTTCTGTTGGTGTGACAACTTCTTGATCGCTCTCTCGCGTTTCATAGCTGCTGCGCGGGAATTTAACACCTCAACATAGGCCACTTCTATAGGCTTGTGCATCCGCGTGTATCTGGCTCCTTTGCCTCTTGCATGAAGTTTCATACGTTCATTCAAGTTTTTAGTATAGCCAGTGTAGAAGCTGTTGTCATTACACAAGAGAATGTATGCATAGTAAGTCATTCTGAAAACGATTCCTCTCGTTTCAACTTTTTTGGCGTGCTAGCTATAATCAAGCAACGTAACTTCTTTTCGTGATACGCCTAGCTCGTCGGACTGATATGGAAAGACGAACTCCTTTTGAATTCCGCGCCTTGTATAGGTTTCTGGGTCGATTTCTTGCACTTTCCCTCGATCGACGTCGATTATGTAGACTGCGTGGATGTGAGCGTTGCGTATCTCTTCCTCTGTTACTGGTGGGTTTTGGTAGTAAAGGTCGCATAGGTTTTTGATAAACTCGACGTCTTCTTGGGTTCTCTTTCTCGGCGGTTTTGAGAGTGCTCGCGGGAATGGTAGTACATAGTGTGGTGGGACGCCTATCGCAAATTTACCTGAGTAGCTGCTATATCTGATTATTTTGCTCGCAAGCCTAGCCGAAGTGTAGGTGAGAGGGTTAAGGGCGTTCTCAGGAGGTATGAAACCCGTTTCGATTTCAACTATGAGGTTTCCCAAGCCTTTTGTTGAGTAGAGGTCGCAGGTCAATAGTTCGCTTAACGCGTATTCAACCCGCACATCGTAGCCCTTCAGAATCAGGTATTTCGCCGCCACAAGTTCCATTACTGAGTGATTGATTTTGACTATGTTTTCTTTCTGCAGCTTGAGCAGCGACTCCTTAAGATTGTTCAGTTTTTCTTTTGCGTCTGTCTGAAGATCTAGTGCGAGTCTGTCCATAAGGGTAGCTAAATCTTGGTCAAATTTCGCTCTACCATTCATCATGCCTGCGACGTTGCCTTTTTGAGGCATATGTAAGACTTTGTGGTATTTAAGTCCGAAACGAGTTTAGCAAATGTCAATATGAGTGAACCTTAGTTACTCTGGGTTAAATAGCCGCCATTGTTTAATGCTCTGGGCTCTGTTCCAACATTCCTCAGTTGTCTTTTTTCTGTCAATCGTCGCCTTCAATAGTCTGAAATTGTTTCATCTATGCATAGAACAGGCTTATATTGAATGATTGACCCAATATTCTTCTGCCCAAGTTGAGAAGCAGGCTGGAATGGCTTCAACATAGAACAGAGAAATCATTAACCCGCTGTTCAAGTCGGTTCCGGGAGATCACCTCAAACGGGAAGGATCTCTGATGGTGCGGTTAACAGCTGGCTGAACTAAGTTGCGTCGTTCGGGCTTAGACTCAACTTGGGCTTTTCTATTTTGGATATTTTTGAGCATTGATAACACCAGACGTACCATTTCAAATTTGGTTTTTTGGAGTCAAGCATACTATGAAACGCTTTTATTTCAAAAAGATTATGATATTTTTGCCGGATGAAGAGAAGGCATTAGCTTGACAGATAGGATGAAAGTTCAGAGTTACTCGGACGGCAACGTTTGACAAGCCGTCTGGCTTATTGCGGCGCTAGTTATTAATAATACCGTGTTGCATCATGTCCCTGTTTGACAAAATTCAGGAGAGGACAAAAACGGGTACTGGCGCCAGGATTGTGCTCACAGCTTCAGCCACTGAAATGAGCGATTTTGCGAACAGTCCGTTTATGGCTTTTGTGGCGGGTTTCGGCAAGGGACCGGTTCCTTTGAGCCTTGCAAAGAAAACCCTTTATCCGCCAGTTCCCAAAACGAGCGATGGAAGAGCAAGGTATGCTCCATACGGCCTAAGGAAAGTTGAGGCAATCCTCCTGCAGGGAGGGTTCTCAGCGTCTGAAGTGATTGTGGCACACCCAGATGATTTAGATCAGTTCGTGGGCACGGACACTCGCGTAGTCGGTATTTCGTCGATGGATCCAACGGGAATGGGCTACGTTAGCAAAACCTACTCATCCATAATCGGAGGTGGCGAACCAATGAATGCTATTGAGTTCAAAAGGCTCGTCAACCATCAGACCATTTTGAGATTCAAGCCTAAGATTGTTGTCGGAGGCTTCGGCTCATGGCAGCTTGAACGCAAAGGCGTTTCGGACAGCTATGGCATCGATTGTGTTATCATTGGCGGCAGACCAGACTCGATACTTGAAGTCTTCCTAAGAATTGTCAACGGCGAACACGTTCCCAGAGTTGTGTACGCCGACGAATCTCTCAGAAACTGGGATTACAACACAATGCCCATAATTGAACATGCGGCAATTCATGGAGCTCTCGAGATTAGCAAAGGCTGCGGTCGTAACTGTCAATTCTGCACCCCCACGATGCAAAACAGAGTTGACGTTCCATTGTCGAAGGTAATGCAGGAAGTTGCATCGACCGTGAAAGAAGGTAGCGATCACATTACTCTCGTTACCGAAGATTTGTTCCTGTACGGAGCAAAAGCCAAGAGCTTTGTCCCTGACAATGACGCAGTAGTTGAACTCTGCAGGGCAATTTCAAACTACCCTGGAGTTAAGAGTATTCAGCCCTCCCACATGTCTTTAGCTCCAGTTGTTCAGAATCCTCAACTGATCAAAAAGTTAGCTGAGATCCTAATCGAGCGAAGCTGGTACAGCCATGGCAAGAAACCAATAATCACTGGCGAAACAGGCATCGAAACCGGTAGCACGAGACTTATGCGAAAATATATGGCAGGCAAAATGCTACCTTTCAAACCTGAACAATGGCAAGAAATAGTTACAGAGGCTTTCGGAATTCTAAACGATAATGACTGGTATCCATTGGCTACCTTGATTGTCGGACTTCCAGATGAGGTTGAGGAGGACGTCCTATCCACACTTGAATTAATGGACAAGCTGAAAGGATACAACGCCTTCTATGTACCCTTATTCTTTGTTCCGCTAGAAAACTGTGTGTTGATGAACAAGAAAGGTGCAGAACTTGATTCGCTTTCAAAGGCAAGGTGGGACTTTTTCATTCGCTGCTGGGACTACAACATCAGAATCTGGAAAGACACTTTCCTTGAAGCTCGATTTTCGAACCCGATCCTTTACAAGACTATCAACAATGTGGTAGTTCCCTGCCTAGCTAGGGGCCTCGGCACATACTATGGGTGGAAGCGTGGGGAGCAGCTTAAGCAGGCTTTTTTCACCTTGAGCCTGCCCCAAGCGACCATCAAGAATCGATAGTCGCAGGCGATTACTCCACTATGCTCAGCATTGATACCCTTCAACCTAGAGAACAATACTGGTTGCTTTACGCGCACTTGTTATATAGCCCGTGTGGCCTGTCATCAGCGTCTGAGGTCTAGTTTTACCTCGTTCAACCTGCATGGCCCTCATGATACATTCTATCGTCTCAATGAGAATGAAACTTTTTTCCTTGAGAATCTCAGTAGTCCGTACAACTTGATCTATTGTCGGGCTGAACGAGACAATGACACCCGAAGGTCTCAGCGCCTCGTAAGCGTGAGGAACAACAAGCCACGGAACAGCAAGATCCAGAATAACGGCATCAACATCTCTTTCCTCGAGTCCTTGAGTTACATCCCCACTTTTTAGTTCAACATACTCAAGCAGCCCTGATCGGCTAAGATTTTTTTCAGCGTTCTTCTGAAATTCCGGGCGCAGTTCATAGGTGAACACTCTTCCATTTGGTCTAACGTAGTGAGCTATCGCTGTTGTGAGTGCGCCCGTCCCCGTACCTGCCTCTACCACTCGACTTCCAGGTCCTATGCCGCTGAGCATGACAATCAATGCGGCGTCTTTGGGATAGGTTATCTGTGTCTTTCTGCTGGATTTCATTATGTAGTCTGCAAGCACTGGTTTCAAAATGGCAAATGCAGTGCCCAGACTTGTTGTGCATGTGTCGCCGAATTCCTTTCCTACAAGATCGCCCAGATTAATATAACCTCTATGAGTATGGAAGGTTTTTCCACCTTCGACCTTAACCATGTAAGTTCTTCGATGGTCCAAAGCTAATAATACGAGGTCGCCTTCTGTGATTTTTCGGATTGCCAACTTCGCCTTCCTGCCGAGACATAGAATTGCGTGGTGGTCTTTTAAGCTTTAGAATCCTTCACGAAGACGCCCAGAGTAAAAAAGTCTGGTTGGGATTATCGATGCGATCATTGCCGGCTATGATGCCTTTAT
>CAZQCX010000063.1:0-7351 GCA_964591705.1 uncultured Candidatus Bathyarchaeia archaeon
TTCTCTAATGCCTCAAGAACCCTCTCTTGGATATCCTTCGGAAGCTAGCCAAATTCCTTCTTGAAGCTCTTAGCAAAAACCGAATTATAGGGCAATGCTAATCCTTCAGCAAGGTTTCCCTTATCTTATCAGGATTGCTCACGACTAGGCATTCTTTCTTTCTGTATTCCCTAAGCGCCCTGTCAACTCTCTTCAAGCCTTTCTTGTTGGAAAGCTCCTCCAGAGTAGATAGAATCTCCTCTATCCTATCGAAATGCTCATACAATTCCTCGAGCAAGAGACGGGGCACCGGGACTGTCTCGGTCAATTTAGCCACTTCGTATGTTACTATGGCGCCTAGAACTATAAAGATATTCGATTCTCGAGTCATCTCTTGTTGGGATGCTGCTGCAGACAAAACCTGCCTGTTCTGGAAAAGAAAGAAAGCTATGAGCTTTGACTGCTTCTATTGGCTGGAAGCTTGTCGGTTTTTGGAGAAACGTGTGGTTGTCAAGTTTAAATAGTTGAAACGTGAGTATCATAATCATGCTTCAACTATTTGTTGACAGGCAGAGGGAACTCCAGTTCCTAGAAGAACACTACAAAACAGGAACAGCCGAACTCATCGTCCTATACGGAAGACGAAGGGTTGGAAAAACAGAGCTCACCCTGAAATTCTCAAGAAACAAACCCCACATCTATTTCCTCGCCGACCGCCGACCCGAAACAGAACTGATCCAAGAACTAAAACAGCGAATGAGCCTCCACCTCCAAGACGAAAGCTTCGCCAAACTCAGCCTCACAGGCTGGATAGAGCTCTTCCAGGAATTCACAAAATGGAACAAAAAAGCCCCCACAATCATAGTCATCGACGAGTTCCCAGAACTCATAGAGGCAAACCGAGCCACGCCTTCGGTTTTCCAGAAAATCTGGGACCAAAACCTCAAAAACACCAGAACTATGCTCATCCTCCTCGGCTCATCCATAGCCATGATGGAAACCGAAGTCCTAAACTACAAGAGCCCACTCTACGGAAGAAGAACAGGCCAATGGAAAGTCGAACCCCTAAAAATCCACCACCTGCACCCATTTTTCCCAGACTATAGCCTTGAAGACTTGATCCGCGTCTACGCCTGCCTAGGCGGCGTGCCCGCATACCTCAAAAAATTCAACCCACAAAACAGCTTCTGGCAAAACGTGCAGCAGAAAATTCTGGCAAAAGGCGAATTCCTCTACGAAGAGGCCGAATTCCTGCTCCGCGAAGAACTCAGAGAACCCCGCAACTACTCCGCCATACTCAGGGCAATCGCCCAAGAAGCCCAGACTTATGGCGAGATCCTCAACAAAACCGGCATCGACAAGAGCATCCTCTCAAAATACGCAAGCGTGCTAGAAGACTTGGGCTTCATACGACGAACCCACCCCATAGGAGCGAAAGCGAAGCCCAGAAAAGGCCAATACGCCATAGCCGACAACTACCTAGACTTCTGGTTCAGATACATCTCCCCCAACAAGACAGAACTCGAAGCAGGAAACACAGGGACAATCCTTGATAAGATCAGGCAAAACCACGATGTTTATACAGGTCGCGTATTCGAGGAGGTCGCTACTGAGTTCCTGACAAAGATGGCGGCAAGCCAAAGGCTGCCCTTCACCTTCACCTCGATAGGCAAATGGTGGTTCAAAGAAACCGAAATAGACCTAATCGCACTGGACGAGGAAAAGCAAACCGCAACATTCATCGAGACAAAATGGAGCAACCTAAAACCGATGGACTGCCAGAGAATTCTGCAAGACCTTAGGTTCAAGGCGCGACACTTCAAATGGAAACGAAAAACAGAACACTATGCAATCATAGCGAAATGCATCGTCGACAAGGAACAACTGAAGAAGCAAGGTCAACACTGCTTTGATCTCGAAGACTTCGAAGCAGAAATGAAGGCATAGCGGCGTCATCGTCTACTGTTATCCTCCGCCTGCGTGCTACTGCAGACGGCTCGTGCAGCCCCACATGACCATAGCGCGCGTGGCTGTTGAGACTGTGTGAAAACTCTTTTTCTTTGATGGCTATTCACCGTTAACCTTAAATCTAGACTGGCTTTAAAGCGACAGAAAAGGCAGCTGAAAAGCCATGAGCGAGCACATCGAAGGACTCAATCGAAACCAAACCGCACTCTTTCCAAAAACACTCGAAGAATACGTGGACAAAGACAACCCAGTCAGGTTCATAGACGCCTTCGTCGACAGCCTCAACTTGGAGAAATTGGGTTTCAAGCATTCAATACCTGCTGAAGTTGGAAGACCATCCTACGACCCATCAGACCTTCTGAAACTCTACGTCTATGGCTACTTGAATCAGGTCCGCTCAAGCAGAAAACTCGAACGCGAATGCCACCGAAACGTTGAGGTCATGTGGCTCATGAAAAAGCTGACCCCAGACTTCAAAACCATCGCCGACTTCCGCAAAGACAACATCCACTGCGTCAAAGGCGTCTTCAAAGAATTCGTCAAGCTCTGCATTAGCTTAGATCTATACGGTGCCAAGTCCATAGCAGTAGACGGCGCAAAATTCAAGGCAGTAAACTCGCTCGATAGCAACTTCAACCGTAAGAATTTGGTCTACCGAATGAAAACGATAGACGAACACGTTTCAAAATATTTGGCCGAGATTGAAGAGGAAGACCGCAGAGAAGAGCAAGCCAACTCTAAGCATGCAGACATTCTTCAAGAAAAACTCCAGAAACTCATGAAGCGAAAAGAAGAGTACTCAGAGCTTCTTCGCAAGCTCAAAGAGTCCAAGCAGAATGAGGTATCCCTCGTTGACCCTGATTGCAGGTTGATGAAGAATCGGGGCAGGATTGAGCCTTGCTACAACGGTCATGTTGCAGTTGATGATAAGAATCATTTGATCGTTGATTATAACGTGACGAATGCTCCGGCTGACAACTGCCAACTCAGCAGCATCGCAAAGAGTGCCAAAGAGACGCTGGAAGCTGAACGCTTGGATGCTGTCGCGGATAAGGGATACTTTAGTTTTGTGCAAATCAAAGACTGCGTTGACAACGGCATCACTCCCTATGTTCCTGAACAGAACAGGTATGGAGTTGGCTTTGTCAAGAAGAAGGGCGTTCCAACTCGTGAATTCCACAATGACAAATTCGCCTATGACGGCCTGTCTGATACTTTTGTTTGCCCTTCTGGGAATAAGCTAACGTTTCATTATTTGGACCATGCTCATCAAAAGAACATACGGGTCTACCGCACTGATGCGTGTTTTTCGTGTGAGCATTTCATGGCAAGGTGTACGACGAACAAGCATGGTAGAACGTTGTGGCGTTGGGAGCACGCTGAAGTGCTGGATGAAATGAGGGCGAGAATGTTGCGTGAGCCCGAGAAGCTGGCATTGAGGAAGAAGCTTGTGGAGCATCCGTTTGGACCCATGAAGCGAGCCTTCAATCAAGGTTATCTTTTGCTCAAGGGACTTGGGAAAGTGAGCGGGGAAGTCGGCTTTACTATGTTGGCTTATAATATGGGGCGGGTTTTGAACATTCTTGGACCAGGGTTCATGTGGGTTTTCCATTGAGTTTGGGGAAGAAGGGAAACAGAAAGAAAGAGCCTCTTCCGGTATGCTGCAACATTTTCGAGAAAACTTCTGAGCCCAAAGCAAACTATGCTTGAATTTTCACACAGTCTCTGTTCCTAAATTATTCAAGAGACTGCTCATGGTTTGTTGCAGGGTGAGAAAACACGTTATCCAATGGACTTCCAACGGCTGTAACGAATACGACTTGAACACAATTCACTGATTCAAGCACGAAAAACGGTGGACAGCAGAGTCCTTGTTGTATGCGTGCGGTTCCCCATTTAAAAGCAGCTCTCAGCTTGAGAATGGACAGCTCAATCTCCAGCGTGACTTTGCTTTCTCGGGGCTGCCGTGGCTTGTCTTGGAATGTTTCCGTTCCCCGATGTTTGCCTCTTTTCAGCCAGTTGTAGACGGTTTGTCTGGTGATGTTGAACGCCCTTGCGATGCTGGTGACTGTTTGATTGGCCTTTACAAGCTTTCTGAAGGCTCCCCTAATATCAGGAGACAGCCTCACACCATCACACCAGACAAGCAGTTATGTTCGACTATGGATAAAAGCCTGTAAAGTTAGAAAGTTGACTTAACAGTGCCGCAGAATTCAAAAACAATCGCGTTAGCCGCAACCCTTGCAGCTTTCACAATAGTCCTAAACCCTGCCTTCATAGGACCCGCAATTCCAGCACCATTCATTCCAATCGTTAACTACCACATTTACGAAATTCCCATCGTAGTCGCTTTCCTCTTAGTAGGCGCAAGGTGCGGGTTTCTCATCACAGTATTGAACGCCGCAGTCATGCAAGCGGTCTTTCCGGATTCTCCCTTCATCCGCCCCTTGCCTAATCTGGTAGCCATATCAAGCATGCTGCTGGGAGTGCATTTGGCGCAAAAGCTCGTGACCCGAAGAATGCAACACGAAAAACCAACAAGCGAAAGAAAACTGGTCGCACTAGCCACTGCCTTTGGTATGCTGCTACGAAATGCAGTAATGAGATCTCTCAACTATGTTTCCATTAGCTACGCACTCATGATTTTCGGCCCGCCAATGCCAGAACCCGCAATGCTAACACTTCTTTTTCTTCTTACAATCTTCGACTTAACGCTGGTGATGTACACAGTACCCGTGGGCTATCTCATAGCAAGAACAGTAGGCAGGGCACTAGCCATTTGGCAGAACAGAAGGAAACCCCAAACGTATCGAGAACGCAAATCTATGCGAGCTCGCAAAATGGGAAGCCCGCTGGGATGCTGCTCCAGACAAAAACTTACTTGTTCTGGAACAAGAAAGTGGATGCCGAGAGATGTCGCCATTGGGGGCTGAGAGCATATGGAAATCAATTTTTGAGAATTCCTGATTGTTTTGGACGAAACCGTTAATAGTAAGAAAGTAAAATAGTTTTACTGATGAGTTATGTCAGAAGACCCCCAAGTCACCACCATCAGCGAAAAAGGGCAAATAGTCATCCCCCAGTCTATACGGAGAGAACTCGGGATAAAGCCAAAAACAAAGTTTCTGGTCTACGGCAAAGGCGACACAGTCATCATGAAGAAACTCAACCTCCCCGACATGAAGAAAGAATGGAACGAAATCTTCAAAGCAATGGACAAGAAAAACCTCAAGCTCTCCGAAAGCGAAATTCAGAACGAAATAGCTGAAGTCAGAAAACTCCACAGATGATCAGATGCTTAGAGTTGTCCTCGACACCAACGTCTTAGTCAGCGCCATCATTTCGGACGGTAAGCCAAGGATACTCTTCAGAAAAGGAATAGAAAATCAGTTCATAATTGTATCATCGGACCTGATGCTTAAGGAGCTTACCCGTGTGCTTCGCAGGCCAAAATTCAAAACCAGCCCAAGCGAAATCCGGAGAATAACTCTTGCCCTGATCAATTCAGCCGAAGTAGTTGACGTAAAATCAAAATTAAAAGTTGTTGAGGAAGATTCTAAGGATAATATGGTCATCGAAACGGCTTATGATGGACATGCTGATCTAATTGTAACTGGAGACAGGCATCTTCTAGAGCTGGAAAACTATGAAGAAACAAAGATAGTAACCGTAGAAAAAGCTCTCAAGTCCCTTTAGAAGAAAGTCTTGTAAGTCGCCCCGCTTGCGTGTCACCCGCGAAGCTGAAGAACCCCCGAGTTGGCCAGTCTTATCTGGATGAAAACCTGTAGCTGCAGTCACGGCATAGAAAACGCTGAATTTCACCTTTCTGAGTATGCCGGATTCCATCTTTGTAGTTTCTTAGGTTGCCGCAGTACGGGCAGATCACAGCCTTCTCTTCCATTTTTTCATTCTCCCTTTTTGTTCGCCAAGTATGCTCTTCCTCAGAAGAAAAAAATGGGCGGCGGGAGATGTCGCCATTGAGGGCTGGGAGCAAATCCCAGCGGCCCCTATTTGTGAATGGTCTCACTTTCGTTTCTTGACCACAAAGATCCCCATAATCACAATGATTATTGCTGTTGTGGCAACAAGGTATTCTAATGGCACAGCCGTAACTGAATAGCTTTCAGATTGAAGCTCAGCCACCGCCCAAATTGAAAAATGATTCGTCTCGCAAACCAAATACCCGTCTTGATCAATATGGCTAGCAACCGGGATCCAAGCCTGCTCAGCCGCATTCCAATAGAACCACGACAAACACGAAGCATCGACTATTCTGCCAAGCTCTTCATTGAGTTTAGATTGGTCGATGTGTAATCCAAACGTCGCTTTCATGTTGGGCGAAGAATGCTGCTCTAAATCCATATAGAAACCTATGGATGCAAGAGCTTGCTTCGCCATTGCTTCCTGCTGATCTATGGCTGCCTCACGCGCCAAGGCGACGTTAAGCCTTGTTGCTTCTTCAAGCTCCACAAAAAGCTTGAGCGTTTGACTGTTGATTTCAACAGCTGTTAAATTCAAAGTCACAGGAGCCCCCTTTGTTTCAAAAACCAACGTGAGATTCTTATACTCAAAAACATGCGGCTGACCCGTAGGCACATCTTCAATCTGATTAACAGGAGTGATATTTGAACGGTCAACCCTAGCCGCACTGTTAGGCAATACCGGAGAAGGCGAAGGTGAGGGCGCAGTAGCTTGACCAGTGTCTAAGGCATAATGAGGGAACACTTTGCCATCCATGGTCTCATATTGTGGAATCTCCCCGGTTAAGCTATAGCTGGCAACCAGACTAGCCCTGCCTTGCGGTATGTATATTTCGAAATTGCCTATCTGGTTAGGCTCAAATCTTGTATCACGCAAACCCGTTTGGGCATTCTCTCGATACACGTTGCTTGCTGAAGACGTGCCTACAATCTGACCTGAACTATCGTACGCGGTTGCCAGAATCCGTATCCAATAGGCTTTTTCCGTGCCAGTGTACTGGAGTACCCCGCTTATCTTGTAATCCCCTTTTACGTCTCCAACCTGCAACAGTTCTCCCTTGTGAGTTAAGATTTTCAGTCCTTTGGCAGGCATGGGAACAAGCGTGAATTCTGCACCAATGCTGTAATGATCAAATTGTCTGTAGTTTTCTATTGGAATGTCGTAGTGATGGATACCCATACTGAAGGGAGATTTTTGTCCAGGAAGGAGTATGTATAGACTGCTCGCCTCGTATGCGGTCAGCGTGGCCATTACTTCTTTTTTTGAATTGAATACCGTGGCAATTATGCTAGTTACTCTTGCAGCTTGGTCTCCTATGTTTTGCACTTCGCCAATTATGAAATACGAGTGTTTGTTTTCCGTGTAGTAACTTGAATGAGAAATAACTTGAAGGTTTGCGCCTCCTTTAACAACGGGGAATGCC
>CAZQCX010000064.1:0-7122 GCA_964591705.1 uncultured Candidatus Bathyarchaeia archaeon
ATATATGTAGAGAACCCTACCTCATTCAAATCAAAAAGCTGATTAGAAACCCCCTGAGAATGAATTCTAAACTAGGTCTTGCCTTCAAAGCCATCCGTGAAAACGAAATGGAAGCGAAAATGATCGGCATACACACAACTAGGTATAAGCTCCTGGCGTTTGTGATCAGCACATTCTTAGCAGGCATTGCAGGAAGCTTGTACGTTCAGACGCAAGGCTACGTCGACTCCTCAGTTTTCTCAGCAGACAATTCATTCAAACCATTAATGATGACCGTAATAGGCGGTTTGGGAACAATTGAAGGTCCAATAATCGGGAGCGCAATCATAGTGGCGATAGATTCATTTTTGCCCAACGTCGATAAGATCCTCCAACCTGTTCTGCACCCTCTGTTTCCGGCTGTGAGCGCAGTTGGTCCTCCACTTCGCTTTCTAGGATTGGGCATATTCCTGATACTGGTGGTAATATTCCTTCCCAAAGGTATAGCTTCTCTCCTTCCAAGAGTCTATGCTTTCCTGCGGGAAGAACCGAAGAAGGGAAAATCAAATGCCCCGCAATGACCGTTTCAGAGATCTTCTAGGCATTGAGGTTATTGAAGTTAGAGATGGCTTCGCCAATATGATTATGAGAACAACTAATAAACACCTAAACTTCGCGGGTTTGACGCATGGTGGGGCAATCTTCGCCTTGGCGGACTGCGCTTTCGCCGAAGCATGCAACTTCGGAGACAACAAAGCAGTTGCGGTTCAGGTGAGCATAAACTACCTAAAACCAAGCTCGGAGGGCGATACCCTAGTCGCTGAGGCATGCAGAGTTTCAGAGGGAAAAACCTTCGCCCTTTACAATGTGGCGATCTATAGGGAGACTAAACTCATAGCGACTTTCTCCGGTTTGGCGTATAAACTTCCCCCGGAAAAGGAAACCTGAGAAACTGCACATTTTCTATTTCTTGGTTAGGCGCCCTTCCCGATCAATTTCTCCCCAGCGAATTCTCGTAGTTGAAATGGGCGCACAATTTTCAGAAGGGACCATCGTAACGACAACAATGAATAGTGGTTTCAGCCCCTTCTCTTTTCGAAGTTCGTTGATTCTTTCAGCATTTCGTTTTGTTTCTTCGCTTACAACCAGAGCCTCGATACAAGTGTCTGCAATAGTTGGGCCATAGGGATCGTTTAGAGGAATTATCTCCGCTCTGCCTGAATGATTGAGGTGCTCCAGAAAGGCTTTCAGTCCCTCTAACCTCTCTCCGTATGGTGCTGTCACATGAGGCTTGGCGAGTTTCATGACAAACTCGTCACTGCACAGACCAATAACCACGTAGTATCCTATCTCGAATGCTCTTTGAAGCAAGACCTTATGCCCTCTGTGAAACTCGTCGAAAGTTCCCCCTACGGCCACTTTCCTGAACTTACTCATTTCTCCAGCAGCCTAGCGCCTTGAAAATCAATTCGAGCGCAGATGACCTTTTCCTCTGGGAGGACTTGCTTAAAAGCTTCTGCCAAATTCTCAGCGTCTTCTACTCGAGCTAAAGCGTGGACTGCTTCGCCGATCATGTTTTGAGCTGCTCCTATAGCACCCGCCTTCATGGCGACCTTTACTAAGTCCCGTGACCGCTGGGTAATCAGCCCTGTCTCCTCGGAAAATCTCAAACATTGCGAAAAGAAATTCTCCACTGATGGTTCGTCCAAAATCTCATTGAGTGTTTTTCGTCCGCAACTGCTCAATCTCTCTCTGTTCTCTGGGGAGGACAGCAGCAGGCTTCTGGTCGGTATCGGCTCAAAGGTTCCAGCAACTACCAAATAGTCTTGGGATAAGGGCAAGCGATCAATTACGCTAATTCCTGGAGCCCCTGGCTCAACCGTTAGTATGCATCCTCCTATCATTATCGGTCCAACTGTTCCCAACCCTGTCTTGCATTTCACCTCAGCCTCATGAGCAATCCTTCCCAGATGATTGTAAGTAAGTTTCAAGTCCAATGCGTGAGACAAGCTGAGCGCGGTTCCCAAAGCCCCTCCAGCGCTCGAGCCAAAACCCGCACCGATGATCACCCCCACTTCATGAAGGATTTTGACCTTGAACTTTTCTTTTACTTTCGCCAAAAGCACTTTCGCCACAGTCCTTGTTGTTTCCGCCTCAGGTGCCAACCTTCCGTTTATGAAAACCCGAATATCATTGCCTTCTGAAGGCTCAACCT
Source organism: uncultured Candidatus Bathyarchaeia archaeon (assembly GCA_964591705.1). Taxonomy (GTDB): domain Archaea; phylum Thermoproteota; class Bathyarchaeia; order Bathyarchaeales; family Bathycorpusculaceae; genus UBA11855. The sequence continues at coordinate 2,195 of CAZQCX010000064.1, forward strand.
CAGCAATCGTTTGGACCCCTCTACTAATGACGAACCCCCCGCCTCTGGCACCCACTCGGCTCAAATCTTCCATGGGCTTTCCCGAGCTCGTTTTGTCACAAATTTCAAAAAAGCTCGAGATTCCTGCTGGACAAAAGGCTTTGGCTTTTCTCGTCTTCATTTATTCCTCACTCTTTCTGGTTTTGGTTTGGACTTGAGGAATGGAAAAGCAGCGTAACTAGCCTTGATTATTGGTGGGCTGAGCAGGACGATCCAAGGTATCCCAGTGGCAAACGTCCAGACGAAGATTATGGGCATGAACTCGGCAGGTATTGCTGCTTTGAAGTAATTCGTCGGGGAGAAAAACATTTGACTGTAAGCCCACACGGTTATTGCAATGATGGCTGCACCCACCCCCTGACCAATTATTGAACCAACAACAAAGTTGCGCCATTCACGAAAATGCCATGAAACGATTGCGATAGAAACCAGACTGAAAACAACTGCTGCAACGAACAGAATCAACGCAGGAATCGTTGACAGTCCTGTGAAGGCTGCAGACTGTGATGGAAGAATGTGTGTCAGCAACAAAAGACCTGATGCCATAACAATGCTTGCCAATGCTAAGCTGGTCCCAAGTTTCTTCCAGTCGAATGCACTTCTGTACACGTATCCAATTACGAAGAAAAGCACAAAATTCGATGTCACGCCGGCAGAAAGACTGAGGAGAGCATCACCATGAAACAACATATCTCGAATAAATATACCGATTCTCCCTCCTATTCCCCCAACCCACGGACCAAAGAGCACAGCAAAAACTGCCGGGATGAAAACTGCGGGATAAAATGCAACACCGCCAACAGTCACGCTCATATCCGTTAGGCGTCCAATGACCGCATAGAGTGCTGCACAGATACTAACAACCGCAACTCCTCTTGAACCAAGCTTCATACCGAGTCCCAGTGACTATGTTTATTGTTTTGTCAATTAAGGTTTTGGAAAAAGACCGCTATTCTGCAGGAGATCCATGGATCGTTGGATTAACTGCCGCTTGGGTTTCTCACTAGCTATTTCTTGTGTCTTCGAATCCTTTCTGAGCGTTGCTCTTTCTCACGCCAGTCTCGCTTCCGTTGAGTCTGAACGCTGAACTTGTCCAGTCGAGGCACTGGCGCCATTTTTCTATGAGGGGCGATGTTCCGGTAGAATATCTCGCAGTCTATTTGTCCAAGTTTAAGCGCTTCTATGTTGCTGTTCAATTCATTCTTCGCTTCAACAGTGCTTGCATGATCGAAAAGATCTGAATATACGAGGTAAGCAGCGTGAAACTGGAAATTCGTTTGGTCGTCAAGCTGAAGTTTTTCTATTTGTTTCTGTTCTGTGTTGCCTGGTTCTTCGGTCATATTTTCTCAAGCTTCTGGGAATGTATGCTGATTGGTTTCGTTGCTTTTATACATGTGCCCTGATATATGAGGTTCGATACCCTCTGATGGGTTCTAACTGTTACGCAATTTCGTTTCTTGCTGAGGGTAAAGCTTGGAAATTCGACGGTTTCAAGCAGGTGGAGTTGTGAATGTTTAAAAGATCTCCACGGTACTCTCTGTCTATGCGCACGCAGGTTGACGATGTGGGGAGTTTTCCCCTTTCAGCCACAGTCAATAGGGCAGTCTTTGATGAGGCATACCGGAGAGCCAGAGAGGCTTATACCAGCGGGCGAGATCCTCGTAAGGATCCGTTTGTGCTGAAAAATTTCTGTGATGTTACGATTGATGCTTTCAAACAGAAATACAGTAGTGGTTTGGATGTGGTAAACTATCCACAACAGTATGATGGCATCAGGCAAGTCAGTGACGTTATTCATTTGGCTATGGAGAAAGGTACATTCCTAGTGGACTCTCAGCATGCAATTCTGCCTGAAGTTTGCCTGATTAGGGACGAGGCTAGGCGTCTCAGTGAAGAACTTGGGCAAAAGATCAAGTTGCGCGTCTCCCTGTTTGGTCCCATGGAGCAGTATCTTAGGGAGATGGGTACCGTCGTCTACGATGACGTGCTGAAAGAATATGCAGAGACTATAAGACGGTTTGCAAATCATTCAGTCTTGAATCTCGAACATATCAAGACAGAAGTCGTTTCAATTGACGAGCCGAGTTTTGGCTTTCTCGACTTGGGAGCTCCCAAAGAAACTATTCTCAGCGTTTTGGAAAGGGCGTTCGATATTAGAGGTGCTCTCAGGCAGATTCATATTCACTCTCCTTCACGGTTGCTTGATCTCCTAGAAGTCAAGAACATTGACGTATTATCTTTCGAGTATGCTGCCTCGCCAAGAAACATCGAAACGGTCACCCGGAAAATGCTGGATAATGCAAACAAGAGAATAAGAGTTGGAACAGCTAGAACGGATATCGATTCGATTATGGCCGAGTTGCATGCTGCTGGAGTGGCTTCTCCATCGATTGAACACTTGGTTGAGAACGTGGAAACGATTAGGAGACGATTCAACATCGTAAAGGAAAAATATGGAGATACGCTTTCGTTTACTGGGCCAGACTGCGGACTTGGAAGTTGGCCATCACAGGAGGCAGCAGTGCTTCTGTTGAGGCGATCTGTGTCTGCTGTTAAGAGCGTGTAGGATACATCCATAGACGGCAAATTCAAGTTCCTCAGTCGCTGCCCTGTTTTTGAAAGGTTGTATACGCTGCGGTAAGCCAAAGAAGGATGCAAACCTAAATTCTGAAACGATCTATTTTGGGTCCTTTAGTAACCTGATGGTTTATTGGATTGGCGCTGTACGATGAAGCTGCTTTGTCAGAAGTTCTTTCCCTTGTTTCTCCTTTGCTTTCAGCTTCAAGCAAAATTGATAGAACGGAGACTTATATACGTCCTATCATTGGATTCGAAAATCACGGTTTGTATGCCTCCTCCTTCTGTGGAGAATTGCCTTAGATTGACAGGAGGGGCACATACGTGGGTCTACCTCTGTGTCATCATATTCCCGTAATAGAAGTCAGACTCGTTCCTAAGCACTTGGCTAAACACCTCTGAGAATCGAATGTACCGCGAATCAATATTGTTGCTTAAGACTCGGTTTTCATAAAACAGTTATTCTAAGGTTTGAGTAATGACTTGATCAGGCGATAGATGTTGAGTAAAACAACTGAACTTGAGCATTTGATGAAGGAAAAGTCTGGTTTAGAAGATGAATCGCGCCGCTTGGATGATGAACAGAAGAAACTGTCATTGAAGGCCAAGCTTCTTTGCGAGAAATTGAATCAGGAATTGCGGAAAAGGAACAATGAAAAGCAGCAGATGGTGAGTCAACTTCAGGGGAAAATCGGCAACCTAGAGGCTCAATTGGAAAAGCTTTCGGTCAACGCTGTTCAAGAAGTGGTTGGCGAGGATGAAGGCGATTCCCAGCAGAGAAGGCAGACAACTGAGGCTCAGCAAGAAGATACTGACGAAGCAGAAGAGAACGTTACAGTAGCAGCGATCGAAGAAGAAATCGAACTAACACCAGATCAAGATAGAAAAAAGCGCAAATTCTTCTGAATCTTAACAATCTCCTACCATAAAAACATCAGACTAAGGGGCTAAGCTGAGTTTCCTAGGCTTGCTTAGCCTGGCCAAGAGCGGAATTATTAGCCTCATTTTGCTTTAGTTGGTGCAAAATCTTCGCATCCTATATAGAAACCTTGGAGCAAGCATACGCGCCTTAAACAGCAGTTTTGGATTGCAGGTAGTTTTCTGCTATGGCACTTTGCACTGTGGAAGAGACAACGGATAAGCCTAAATTATGATCCCACAATAGTTCTGAGCTTGAGGTTCAGGATTTGAACTACGAAATCAAATACAAACCTTCCTACGCCATGCTTGTTGTTAACTTGCTCGAGGGAGAAACTATAACCGCTGAGGCAGGAGCGATGACATACATGGACCCAACCATTGAAGTTCGCACACGCAAGAGGGAAAGGGGGCTCCTTCAGAGCGTCGGGCTTTCAATTATTGGAGGCCAATCCTTCTGGGTCAACGATTATACTGCCACAGCAGGTTCAGGGAAAGCGGCTTTTGCTTCAGCTCCGGTTGGAGACATTGAAACCATAGACATTAAGCCTGACAAGGGATACATCATACAGAAATCAGCTTACATTGCGTCGACCCAGGATGTGGAGCTGGATGTGAAATGGGAGGGGTTCACAAGGGGATTGTTTGGTCAAGGATTGTTCATGTTGAGAACAACGGGTGACGGAATGCTTTTCATAAACACATTTGGTGCAATAGACAAACATGTTCTGGATGCGGGTCAGACACTAGTTGTGGACAACTTTCATCTTGTTGCTTTCAGCAATACCTGTGCCTATAGGGTCAAACGAATGGGAGGTTTGAAGGAGACTCTCTTGAGCGGGGAAGGTCTAGTGACAGAAATAAGTGGACCAGGAGAAGTTTATGTTCAAACCAAAAATCTCCGAGAGTTCGTAGATTGGCTCTGGACATTGCTTGAACCGAGGGTCAAGTCGAGAGCGCGATGATGTATCCTCGCCTGTTTTATTGTGATGCATAGCTGGTCCTCGCAGCATATTCCGCCTGATGCGCAAAGACGAGCTCTGCGGCGCCATCGTCTACTGCTATCCGCCCCCTGCCTGCTACGGGCGAAGGCTCGTGCTGCCCCACATGACCATACGCGAACTCAACCAAAAACTAAGTATCATAAACCGCGTAGTCATACACCCAAAATACCGCACCATAGGCTTAGGCACCAACATCATACGCGAAACCCTACCGCTGGCTGGAACGCCCTTCGTGGAGATGGTTGCGGTCATGACGAAATACAATCCTTTCGCAGAGAAAGCAGGACTCAAGAAGATCGCCGAGCAGCAGCCACTGCTAGGCATCCTGAAGACAGCCAGTCTACTGACCAGTGTTGGTTTCAGCCTGCAACTCCTCGGAAGTGAACATTA
>CAZQCX010000065.1:0-7017 GCA_964591705.1 uncultured Candidatus Bathyarchaeia archaeon
TGCCAAGGTGGAGGAATACAGTGAAAGTCACCGTGCTCACGGCCTACCAGACGATCTCCTCAACATCCTGAAGGATGATTTGGAAGCGCAGTCAACCAGTAAGAGGATCTGAGTATGCCAGAAGTCTATATTGATTCGCTGACGCTGGAGAATTTCGGTCCTTTCTATGGAGAACACACGCTTGATTTCCGTAGCCTTGAGGGTAAATGCGGGATTTTGGTTGGCGGAAAAAACGGGGCTGGAAAGACCCACGTCCTGCGCGCACTGTATCTTGCGGTGGTAGGCGAAAGCGGCGTTGGCGACTTAAAGAGGGTCGAAACTGGTTCTGATGCGACACGATTCGTTTTTGAGAAGTCCTTGAATCGGCGTGCTTTTACCGAAGGACAAGATACGATTCGGTTGAAAGCCATTGTCACGCTTCGCGACGACAAAGTTGGTAGCCGAAAGGTTGAGCTTCATCGGGAGATCCGTTTCCGCCCTAATTCATCACCAGTATGGGAACATTATGCTGTGCGTTCTGACACACCAGGACGCATTGATGACGAGCAGGTGATTCAAAAGCTACGAGACGCATTCTTACCACGTCATTTGGCGAGGTTCTTCTTTTTCGATGCTGAGCGCAGCCAAAGCATTAACTTGGGACAGCAAGACATCATAGAAGGTGTGAGTCGCATACTTGGTCTATGGACGTATAGCGAACTTGAAACTGATCTCCGTCAATTGATAAACTCTAAAATTCCACGAGTCTTCAGTACAGGTGGCGGTCCTAACCCTGAAACCATTCTTGCCGAGTTGAATGGAAAGATCATCACTATTGAGGGTATTCTTAAGGCAAGACAAAAAGAACATGAGATACTTGAACGTGACTTGCATGAAATTGAGATCGAACTCCTTGAAGTCGAAGACGACTTAAAAACACTTGGAGCTGTTGACCCCGATGAACTTCAGAGGGCACAGGAGCGCCATGTCGAGCTTACAAAAGAGAAGAGTAAATTGGAATCAAAGCTGACGGAGGCATGGGAGCTTTCTCTACCAGTTTCGTTGCTTGGGGGCTATCAAAGGGAATTATATAATGCTCTAAAAAGAGAAGAGTCCAGACGTGAATGGGAAAGTGCAAAATCCACTGTTGAGCCCAAAATTCCTCAGGTGAAGCAAGATGTGTTTGGAAGCTCACCAAAAGAATTTACTCTTGAACCAGATATCAAGTCCTTCTATATGACGCGCCTAGAAGATGCTTTGCATAAGCTATTTCATCCACCGCCAGAAGGTATGCCCGATCATATCTACATGGTTGACCGTAATGATGTGAGCACTAAGATTCGTATGTATCTTACAGAGAGCCAGAAAGAATTGGGTGACCTCGCTGAAATATGTTTAAATATTGAGAAGATGGATGTTGAAATTAGGGAGTTGAACCAGAAATTAAAGCAAATGCAGCAAAGCAGTGCTGCATTCAAAAGAGGTGCGGAGCTCCATGAAAAACGTGGAAAACTACTTGCTGACCGAGATCGTCTCAGTAAGAGACTGAAAGAAATCGAGGCCGAAACCACAAGCAAAGAGGTAGAGTTAGGCGATCTGAAACGCCAGGAATCCATCCAACAAGAGATTGCTAAAAAAGCCGATCGTGGTGAGAGTTTAGCAGCCCTTGCAACCCGTTATCGTGAGGCGGCGGGAGAAATTCGGAGTCGTGCTGCAATTCAAATGCGCAGGCAAATCTCAGAAGAAGTGGGCAGATTATGGGTTGAAATTACTGAACGTGAACGTGAATTTGACGGGATGGAGTTTGACAGCTATTGGCAGTGCTGGCTTATTCGTCGTGATGGGAAGAAGGTGTCGTGGGAAGAGACAAATACGTCTGCTGGTCAACGACAAGTCCGAATGTTGGCATTTTATGAGGCCTTGCGCCGGCTCGCAAGACTCGTGCCGCCATTAGTTGTGGACACACCGTTGGCTCGGTTGGACAAAGAGGTCCGTGCGAATGTGCTCGACCTACTTTATCTCAATGGACACCAATCTATTATCCTGAGTACAAATGCGGAGATTGATCCCGAAGGAATGCTATTTGACCGGATTCGCAATAGGCTCGCCCGCGTATATACACTTCATCCACACGGCAAGCGTGACAGTGTGGACTATGAGGTAAGGATAACGAGCGACTATTTCGGGCACGACGTATGAGGAGAAAAGCAGCATGAAATTTGATACAAGCAGCGAAGCCCATGAATTTATAGAGAATGTTTTCCCGCGAGTTGGTGCGCGGAATCAGGCGATTTTGGGACGTGCTGCTCTTTTCCTCGCCTTAGGTGAAGGTGTACCAGGTGAGTTTAAACCCAAAGATTCAAAAGGCGTTACTTTAAACGATGAGCAAGTTGTAGGGGATGAACTGAAAGATTTAGTCCGAGCTGCTTTAAATCACCGCGTTGGTCGGACGCTCGACGAAGGGGGTTATCGTCAGGAATTTCGCAGATATTTTGAGTATGGATGCCAACGTCTTCGGCAAATATGGACGGAATCCAGCAATGATCAAACTCGCTTCGTTTCCGCCTTGTTCAAATTGATTGGTGGTGGAATTGAATTCGTCCCTAGTATAAAACCGTCTCAACAAATCATGCACTTAGTTGAAACCGAAGTTAAACTTAAGGTGCTGTTGGATGCCCCTGAGTGGTCGGTGAATGGCCCCGGAACCCAAAATGGATTGCTTGTCATCTCGGGCCAACCCGGGAGTGGCAAGAGCCAGCTTGCACTCGACTTGTTGGCACAACTTACAAATTTTGGTGCCCGCTTTGTATTCTTCGATATGAAAGGCGAGCTCGAGGATGATCCGAGAAACCAACAACAACGGAAAAACCGCACACATTTTCTGGAGCAAACTGGGGCACAATACGTCCGACTCATCCAACAAGGGTTACCAATCAACCCACTCTTACGGCATGAAAATCCAACCCAGAACACTCAGATTGCTTATGAAATTGCCAGCCTAATTCGGTGTTTTGCACCACAACTTGGTGCGAAACAGGAACGAAATATTTGCGACGCCTATCAGCATCTAATAGCTCCTGATTTCCAAACGTTAGCAACAGAGTTGGAAAACAGTGGTGCGAATGGTGTTGACCTTGCGGTAATACAAAAGATCGAAAGGTTTAACTTATTTGCCAGTTCTCAGGCAGCCATCAGCCCCGAAGAATGGTTAAGTAACTCTTTAATTATTGATTTCAAGGAATTTGGAAATGATAACGAAACAAAGGCCCTGGCTGTTGCTCTCATTCTGAACTTCTTGATTAAGAAACTGAATCAGCAACTTGCAGTTAAGAACGATATTCAACCACTCAAGATGGTGTTGTTCGTGGACGAAGCACATTTGTTACTGCCCAAGGAACACAAGGCTGGCCTTCTCAGTTTATTGGCAAGACAAGGGCGCTCTTGGGGATTCCCGGTGTGGATGGCTTCGCAGGATGCAGATAAGTTTCTTACAAAAGGTACCAATGAAACCAACTTCGCTGAGTTAGCTGAGTGCGGAATCCATTTTTCCCCGCACACGTTAACCGACCCGGAACAACGGATGATCCTTGGTGGTGTAGTTCACCAAAAGTTAAAGAAAACCGAAGGTGCCTTACGCCTACAGGGGAAACTGCTAACAGGTACAGCCCGACAGTTTTGGAAAGATCAAGGGAGATAACTCTGTGGTCACGCGAGCCACACTCGACTTGCTCGATGCAGCGATACCTACCCCGGATAAGTATGAACAATGGCGCCAATTTCCAGACAACGTCCGTTTTGAGAACTATCGTAAACACTTTCTTACAGACCCAGTCTTTTGGGAACGTCATCAGCCAAATAACTGGGCCTTTGCACTTACTTGGAACGAATATCGATATGCTGATGTCAACTCCCCTGCCGATGTGGACGCTAAAATTGAAAGTGATGAACCAGGTGTTTACATATTCTACGTGAGACCAACAAGAATAATTTACCGGTTTCCACAATTCGCTTTATACATAGGCATCTCAAATGAGCGTGGTACGGACCGCCCCTTACGGGAAAGGTTGAAGGACTACCTCCCTACAAGAATCACAGCCAAGCTGAAACGTGATAATATCGATCAAATGCTCCAGATGTACTACGGCGTGCTCTGGGTTGCATATGCCCTAGCAGCGCGTCGTAGTTCTGAATTGGTGGAGATAGAGAAGAAGCTTCATGGGTTCGTATATCCTTGCTACAGTCGCCGTGACTTCCCCAGGGATATTCAAACCCAACGTAGGAGGTTTCAGGACTAATGAGCACACCTTGGCAGGTCCCATGTCTTAGAGGCGTCCTTGGAACGTGGGTTTTCTACCCAGCACTGATGTCTGCAGACCAGATTGCTTCGCGAGTAATGACCGCAAAGGAGATACGGGAAGCAAAGGCATTAGATGACCACTTGCAGCGCCACTTGCAGCCTCGGGTGAAAAAGATTGTCCGGTATCTGAAAACTAGAGACACTCGTTTCTTCAACTCGATCATTGTTGGTGTATTTGACGCCTTGCCCCAGTGGCTTGAGTTCAATCTCGAAGCAATCGGGAAAAAACAAAAAATAACAAGTGCCAATGAAGTCGCCACATCGCTTGGCATCCTGATGTTCACCGGTAGCGAGAAGATGTTCGCACTCGATGGTCAGCATAGAGTCTCAGCCATCAAGCAAGCGCAAGAGAAGTTTCCAGAGCAAATCAGAACGGATCAGTACCCGGTCATTTTCCTGGCACACGTTGACGATAAGGAAGGCAAGGTGCGAACTAGGCGTTTGTTCTCGGACATCAATAAGAACGCTGTGCCAGTTTCTGGTGGAGATAAAGTTGTTATTGATGAAGATGATCTCAGCGCCATTGTCACCCGGCGTGTCTATGCAGAGTACCCTCTCTTTAAAGGTGGTAAAGAAGTCGCAGTCACTGACAAGAAGGAGCAGTTGGTGCAGGATAGGAAGGAGCGGTTCACGAATTTGCTCGCTCTCTATACAGTGAGTAAGTGCTTAAGAAAAACATTTCACAAACCCAGGGGGACTCTCGACAACGATCCTGAAAACATTCATGCATTCCAGCAAGCCGTATCGAGCTTCTTCGACTTCATCATAGAGCACGAACCATCACTAAACCGTTACCTTAAGCAACGCCGGACAACACCGCAAGCCGAGCGTGCTAATAATCGAAGTCTTTTCTTCCGACCCATTGGATTAGAGGTACTGGCCAGACTATACACTCACTTTTTTATCCATGGGCACTTGCCAATGTTTGCACAAGCTTTGCAACAACTCCGCTTCCAGAATCCGGGGGGTATTTTTGATGGTATTCTCTGGTTTCGGGGTCGAATAAAACCTTCCGCCAAAGCACGGAACGCCGCCGTAAGATTATGCCTGTATTTGCTCGACGAGCTTGCTCCTGACGAGGAGCAGGCTCTTCTAACGTCACTGATAGATGTGACAGAAAACCCTAACTACAGGCTCCCACCGAAATCTGGCATACAAGTGCCGAGGACGCAAACATAATTATCCTGCAATTAATTCACGTGAAGATTAACTTTTGAGACAAATCGTGGCTTCACGAAGTGCCCTTAAAAAAAACTCGACTTCTTCCCTGTTGCTTTCTATCCCTAGCGAAAAACGAATCATTTGTCGTGACGCTGCCGTATCGGGCTTCATGGCTTTAATGACATGAGATGGTTCATCAGAATCAGCAAGACAGGCTGAACCAGACGAAGCGCAGATACCTTCTTTATCCAGCAAGATTAGCAAAGCTTCTGATTCTATCCCTTGGAAGGCAATGTTGGTTGTGTTGGCCAGACGCAGGGTCTTGTGACCGTTCAGTTCGGTGTTTGGAATCGAGGATAGAATGCCTTCCTCAAGAGTATCCCGCAGTGGGTGTAACTTCTCGTCATAGCTTGGCAAATGTTTACGGGCCAACTCAGCAGCTTTTCCCATGCCGACGATCAACGGTACGCTCTCCGTGCCACCGCGCCTGTTGCGTTCCTGATGACCACCATAAATCAGTGGCGAGAATGGCGCTTTCTTCCGCACGTAAAGCACTCCAATCCCTTTAGGTGCTCCTAACTTATGGCCGGTTAACGACAGGTAATCGGCATAGACATTCCGCACATCAATCTCGACCTTCCCCGCTGCCTGTACAGCGTCACAGTGAAACAGTACTCCTCGTGAGTGACAAATCTCTCCGATATCCCTAACAGGGAAAAGCACTCCCGTCTCATTGTTTGCCCACATCAACGAAACAACAGCAGTTGCATCTGAAATTGCATTTTCCAAATCGGCCAGCTTTAGCAAACCTTCCCGATCAACAGGTAGGTGCGTAACTCGATACCCTTCCTTTTCTAATGCCATGCAATAATTTAGTACTGACGAATGTTCCACTACCGATGTGATAATGTGCCTTTTCTTAGGATTAGCCTTCAGGGCCGCGTGGATTGCCGAATTATTGCTCTCTGTTGCGCATGAAGTGAAGATTATTTCCGAGGCATTTGCTCTTATCAGTTCCGCCACCTGCGCTCGCGCCGCCTCGTTTATTGTCTTTAGTTTTGAGCCAAACTTGTATGAACTGGATGGATTGCCCCATTCCGAGGTCAGGTAAGGCATCATCGCCTCCAGCACCTCCGGTAGCACTGGCGTCGTAGCATTATAATCAAGATAGATCATAACGGATTCGGAATTACTACCAAAATGAGGAATGAATTCTGATTATTTTCTTGGGACATTACAAACAGCATCCGGGAAAAACTATTTTCATACATAAAGCATTCATTCTTCTCTCAAGATCTATACAACCCCAATTGGGTTGATTTAGATCACGGATAAAACTTCAACTCATCAATAATCTTATATCGTTCGACGAGCCAGAGTTGGAGGGTGTCTCTGATATCGCCGACATATGAAGCTTCCCGCCCACAGGGCGGCGCTTCCCGGCAAGGTATTTTCCTCTACATTGTGGGGTCAGGTTTTGGGGTCAAATCTTTTTTCTTGACTTTATCAAAAAACTGGTG
>CAZQCX010000066.1:0-6838 GCA_964591705.1 uncultured Candidatus Bathyarchaeia archaeon
ACAGGCTTCCATAATAGAACATGCTCAGAAGCCTTTAAAATTCTGCACACCCCTATTATTTCTTTTTTTCATCGCGCAACTCGCTTCCGACTTGCACTTAGATCGAGAATGCTGTTCACGAAGTATCTTTTGCCTGATACACAAAGATGAGCTGTGCGGCGTCATCGTGTACTGCTATCCCCCGCCAACCTGCTACGGGCGAAGGCTCGTTTTGCCGCACATGAGCATGAAAGAGCTCAACCAGAAGCTCAGCATAATCAACCGCGTAGTCATACACCCAAAATACCGCACCATCGGTCTAGGCAGTAAAATAATACGCGAAACGTTACCGTTGGCTGGAACACCTTGCGTTGAGATGGTTGCAGCCATGGCAAAGTACAACCCCTTCGCGGAAAAAGCAGGGCTTCAAAAAGTAACCGAGCAAAAACCCACCAAGAGCATTTTGGCGATTGCAGCGTTGCTGTCTGAGCTCGGTTTCAATCTGCAGCTCCTAAGCAGTGAACGCTATGTATCGCAGAAACTCGGTTGTTTAAGCTCTTCGGATAGAGCCAAACTCAAGGAACTATTCATCAAGAACAAGCATCCACGTTTTGAAAAGGAGTTTGCTGTCAGTAGACATTAACCATTTTGGAAAACAGCCGACTATGTGAAGTGCATTGAAAACGCTGACTCCGAAAAAATGGTCAAACTCATCAAGCTTGTAGGGATGCTCTTGCAGACAAAGGTCTACTTGTTCTGGCAAAATCCTTGATATAGGCAATTTTTTTCTCGGTCCACAATGGATAACCATTGAAATAGGATAACAGACGTTGATAAACTGGACTTTAAGCGCGTTGCACTTCATCAGGGTGGATAGCGCGTCAAGATATGATCCCTGCAAAATAACGCATCAGTTCTAGGACCAGAATATTTCGACGAAGGGTGAATAAAGGTAAGAAGGGCATCGAAGTAGTTTGTCTCAATCGTGTGCCTGAAACCTGCAGACGTGAGGATTGTGTAAGCTCTGGTTTTGACACCGCCGTATCCTTCGATTAGTATACACCCAGGCGGTAGAATGAGCTGATCAGGAAAGAGTTTTATTGGCACAGTCCATCCTGCGAAAAAAATATTGCCGTGTACGCGAACCTCGATTTCGTCTTTCTTGACCAATTGGATATTATTCGCCGCAGGGGTTCCTTCATAAGCTCTCCTCATAATTTCCTGAGCGTTCAGAGGTTTTCCCATAACAGCCACCGGAACGTAAGCGTGACCCTTAGGAGTTTCAAGCCAAAGATAGACTACAATATACTCATCTGGCCCGAATGAAGATTGTTTGTACGCATGCACGGCTTCAATCATCATGTCAGGAAGGCCAAAGCAGCTATGTGGATGAATGAGAGCAACTCCGACACTGGCGTACCTTCTTGAGACGTCCTTTGCAGGATTCGCTGCAGCAATTCGATTGGCGTTAATGATCTTGCTAAGAACGTCTGTCTCCGTTATTGTTCCTGGAGGCTTCACGTCGATGACGGTAACGTTTCCCAGCATTTGATTCAATTGGTCATTTATGGGAAGCGGAAAAGCCGCAGGCCCATTGGATCCGATTATCGATTCCAAAGTAATGGTTGATGGCTCCTGAGAGTTTTCCCAGATATTGTTCAGCGCAGTCTGCATCATCTCAACATATCCCCGATCAGCACTGTGGAAAACGTTGTCAAAACGCTCTATTGGCTCGCTTTCATCCTGGTCTTGCGATCTGAATTGGAAGAGGTGTTTCCCGTCAACAATTGTTGTTGCCAGATAGTTTGTTGGAACATGCCTGACTGCGCAAAATTTCGAAAGCTGCTTCGCGGCCTCCCAATTCTCCTTCACAATTGGTGCCATTATCTTTACGGAGACGCCTTTGGCAGCGTGTTTCTTAAGATGCAGAGGTTTGCTATATAATTCAGTAAGCCCCTCCGAAGTCGTCAGCATTAGGATTTTTTTCTCTTGCCGAACGCATCGCCTTCTCGTATTTCTTCTTGGTCATTTCCGCATCCCAACCAGCATGGACTGTTGGCGCTGCCCCACCTGCTTCGAGCTCAACAAGTTTCTCCTCTATTTCCGTCGAGTTCCGCCACAAATCTTCAAACACCATAGAGAATGCTTGCACAAGCGCTTTGCAGTTTGTCCAGAGGCAGACGTCGTCTTTCCCAAGTACAGGCGCAGTAGGCTTCGGCGTGATGAAGAAAAGCGTCTCATCCTCATCTCTCATCATCATTTGAGGCAGAACTTTTAATCCCAAGTTGAGGTTTCTTACTTTGAAATTGATTTTGGTCGTAGGAATTCTCCTGAGAAGAGCCCCCTCGCCGCCTTGACGTTTTGGCTTGACAGCTCAGTGAGTAAACGGAATTGAACCTTAGAATTCAACGGATGCTCAGACGCGACATCAAAAACGCCAAACTGCTCAGCACGTGAAATTCCTGCGGCAGTTGTTACGGTGGACAACTGGTTTCTAGCTTCTTTCACCATCTGCGAAATCTTGGCTAAATCTTGCTGTTGCCTTCGATTACCATAAACTTCTCGGAAAAAGCCTCGAGAATAGGTTTTTGGATGCTTTTCCAGTAAGTGAGCACTTCGTTTCTGGTACTCTCTATCAGAGCAGCTTCATCACGCTTGGTCTTGTCGTGTTGGTCTATGACTGTTTCAAGGGGAACCACAGCAAAACGGGCCAGGAGTTTCTAAAGTTGCCTCGACTAAGCCCTTGCTCATTAGGGTCTTCATAAGACGGTAGATTTGCGCTGTGTGCCGTTTCATGCCCTTGGCGATTTTCCCGCATTTGAGGACTCCGTGCTTTGCGAGGAAAAGGTACAGTTCTGCCTCTCTATCTGAGAGCCCTAAACTTCCGAGAATGCCTTCGATTGTCTCTTCACCCATTGCCTGTTGCTTCCAGAGGGTGCAACAACTTTTGTTGCTAGCTCATTCTTAATACTGCAAACTGGCTAAACTGCTTTTCGGTGAGTGAAACGAGAAAGGAGGTGAAAGAAGAGTGAAGAAAGCAGCAGTTGTAGCGGTTGCTATTCTAATTGTTGCAGGATTGCTTTCAACATCTTTATCGCTGGCAAATGCAACGCCATCCACGCCAGTAAGCGGAAGATGGGTTGGAACCCCCGGTTCCGCTATCTTTTCAAACATAAAGATTGCTGGCGGTAACGTCTTTCTGGACGTATATAACAAAGGACCATATGTTTCAGGCGACATACTTGGCAGTTTTGAGCAAACCTTCACGGCAGTTGTGCATTACGGCGACCCAGAAATTGCGAAGAATATAGAGACGATTCCGATTCCGCAGAGACCCGACGCAGATTTCAATTGGATTAAAATGGAGCGTGTCTTCACAGGAACAGTTCTTGGAGTCCCTGGTGGTCTTACGATACGGCTTGAAGCTAAGGGTTATGGCAATACTCTGAGAGGGCCAGCGTGTTATGACTTGGAGGGGACATGGGTAATTATTAGCGGAACTGGAGGATTAGCGAATCTTCATGGACAAGGAACGTGGTGGCATTCAAAAACAGGATTCACTGGTCTTGAATACGAGGGACAGGTGCATTTTGACCCATAAGGAACTGAGAGATAAGAAGACCTTTGCCCCTTTTCTTTCTTTGAGTTTCGTTTACAAAACTAACACTTGAAGGATCAGAATGAAAGAAGGAGGGAAAAAAGGAATGAAGAAAATTCGGGTAGTGTTCCAGTTTAGAATAGTTATTGTTTATTGCCTCCCTTTCACGTATGGAAACGGAGCGAATTGTGCTCATTTGAATTAACTACTCGGATTGGCACACTACCCAAAAATCTTAAATTGCGAACGAATGCTAATGTTCGGTCATACACTGAAATGTGTAAGAAAAATTAAAGGAGTAAAAAAGAAGAATGCAAAAATCAAGAAACAAGACAGCTACAACAATTGCAATGTTACTAGTATCAACTATTGCTTTAACGCTCATTGCCTTACCAGCTGCTAACGCACAACTAAATGTCCCGTATGTAAGCACTGGCAAGCAGAAGACTTATGCCTTCATTGGCGCTACTCCAAATCCGGTGGGCGTTGGTCAAGAAGTGCTTCTTCACATTGGAATAACGCAGCAGCTAGCGAGCGCAGCTCTAGGCTGGTACAGTTTAAGCGTGACTATTGAAAGACCTGACGGCAAAGTAGACACCATAAGCGACATCACGACTGATTCAACGGGTGGAACAGGCCGAGTATACGTGCCTACGATGGCCGGCAACTACACTTTGCAGACTCACTTCCCTGAACAACGCATGCCGACTACAGTGTCGGCAGGAACTTTCAACTTCCTTACTGTTCCCGCGAACACGACGATGTTAGCAAGCAGTAGCCCGAAACTGACGCTCATCGTAACAGAAGAACAACGGCAGTATTATCCTGGCGTGCCACTTCCATCTGAATACTGGACTCGCCCCATAAACGCACAGCTCAGAGAATGGTCGCAGATTGCAGGAAGTTCTTGGCATGATGATACGTTCAATGAGGCACCAGAGAGTCCGCATATACTGTGGACAAGACCGCTAACGACAGGAGGACTCGTCGGAGGAGAACTTGGTAATTCAGGAGAGGCTAGCATTTACTCATTCGAACACGGAGATGCATACGAAGGCAAATATGCAGGTCGACTAATCCTCGCTGGAAAACTTTACTACCAAGCCGGCGCCTACGACCGCCCGAGGTTGTGGCATTGTGTAGACCTACGTACCGGTGAACTGCTATGGTCTAAAACCTTTCTAGACAACCAATCGATAGCGTTCGGTCAACTATTTCATTGGACCTCATACAACTATCACGGCACTTTCGCATACTTGTGGGTGACTGTTGGCACTACTTGGACAGCGTTTGACGCCTTCACTGGAGAATGGGTGACTACCTTCACGAACATGCCTTCGGGTACCAGAATAGAGGGTCCACTAGGTGAGCAATACATATACTCGATTAGCCTAACGACAGCCAGGATGACTCTGTGGAATATGAGTGCTTTTGTCTCAATGGCAGGTAGTTTTGGAAGTGCGTTCACGCTAAGACAGTTTGACGCGTCATCTGGACATGTACAGACAGTGTTAACAAATGGAACTTTAGGGGCAATATCCTATACAGCCGCAACAAATACAACAGCGGCAGCGCGTGTGGCGCGTGCAACGGCGTTGAACTTTACGTTCCCAACGGGCTTAGCGGGAAGCGTCCGCGCAGTTACACTTGGCGACAAAGTCATCGGCGGTACCTTTAACCAAACGCACGTTATCAATTGGGCTTTCAGCTTGAAACCAGGGCAAGAGGGACAATTGCTGTACAATAAAGCTTTGGCGGCACCCGCTGAATGGTATGCAGGCAACCAAAGCTTGAGTTGGTCTACGCAATTAGCCGCGAACATTGGGCTCGTATGGAGCAAAGAGGCGTTAACACATTGGGCCTACGATCTCACAACAGGAGACTACCTATGGAAAACTGAGGTACCGCAGAACTACTTGGACATATACAGCATCGGTCGCCGCATCGAGTATGGCAAGATGTACTCAGTTGGTCAGGCAGGCATTCTATACTGCTGGGATGCCACGAACGGCAAGCTCCTCTGGACCTACGGTGCCACCGACCCCTACTCAGAATTCTTATGGGGTCCTCACTGGTCCCAAGACCTTCTGTTTATTCAAGGGGGCAAAATCTACCTGTTCCATAGCGAGCACTCGCCTGTGAATCCATTGTTCCGCGGTGCACCAGCAATCTGCCTTAACGCTAATGACGGAACGGAAATATGGCGTGTGGATGGGCTGTTCCGCAAAACCGACTGGGGTGGAAGCCCAATCATGGGTGATAGTGTCATTGCAATGTACAACAGCTACGACCAGCGGGTATACGCTATTGGCAAGGGACCAAGCGCTATGACTGTGGAAGCACCGATGGCTGCAATCACGCTGGGGTCAAGTGTTGTGATCCGCGGCAAAGTAACTGATGTATCCCCTGGCACAAAGCAGACTTCTGTGACTCTGCGCTTTCCAAACGGGGTTCCAGCAGTGTCTGACGAAAGCCAAGGCGAATGGATGAAATATGTCTACGCTCAGTTCGAACGTCCGAAGGATGTTAAAGGTGTTGACGTTACTATTAGCGTGTTAGACTCAAACGGAAACTACAGGGATATTGGCACTACTACGGCTGACTCTGACGGCTTCTTCAAGCTCAAGTGGACACCCGACATAGAAGGAGAATACACAGTATACGCTTCATTCCCCGGCTCTGCCTCATACTACCCCTCACATGCAACAAGCGCATTCACAGTTGATCCAGCACCGCCGCCACCTGCTGAGCCTGAACCAGAACCACCATCAATGACTGACACATACGTTCTGGGCATGGGCATCGCAATAATAATCGCTGTCGTCATTGTCGGCGCAGTACTCGCGCTGATACTGCGGAAACGTGCATAAACAAGTGACCGTTGTCCAACACTCACTCCTTTTTTGTTTTCGTCAGATTTCAGGCTACCGTCTGTTTTTCGATGAACAGAAAATCCTTCTAGTGTATAGTCAGTGAACTCGGCAAGCTACGTCACAAGTTGAAATCGTTGACAGAAAAACAAAAGAGTAAGACTTCGTACTCGATAGAATGAGAAGAAGCTGGGTTTAAGCGTGAGCGCTTGCCAAATTGGGTCCTCCCGGACTGAAAGGAAATATAGAGAAAGGCAAAAGAGGCAAGAGCGAGAAAGAAGATTACCACTTTTCATTGAATACCTATTGCAGCTGCGGGAAACACAATATGGTTATTAGGGGTGTGCAGAATTTTAAAGGCTTCTGAGCATGTTCTATTATGGAAGCCTGT
>CAZQCX010000067.1:0-6538 GCA_964591705.1 uncultured Candidatus Bathyarchaeia archaeon
GTGGCGTGGTCTATTCTGACCTGAAGGCGTTTTTCTTTGAGAAACAAGGCGAGGTGGACTTTGGCCCGCGGCTCGTAGCTTTTCTGTCCTCTGATGCCTGTCTTCGCTGTTTTGGCTTTTCTAATGTATCTTGTCTCTTCCAGTCAACGCAGCCTTCTGGTCAGGCTTTTACAGTAGGTTACTTCTAAGCCAATGTATTTGCTGATTTGCTTGAGAATCTGCTTGATGATTCTGGGCTTCATTTTATTGGAGACGGCAACCGGAACATGCAGTATCCTTCCTCTAGGAAGTGGGTTTGATGGATTTTCTGTCGAGAAATGCCACGTATTTGGGTGCCATAAAGAGCCAGCTTGAAGTCTGACACCTGGTTCCCTGATACTTCCTCGACAACAGGATTGGCAGAGGTCCAATACACCATATTGCACTCTTTCAGGGTTCATGGAGGAGCGTTGGCAAACCAAATAGTCACAATTCCAAGGATGAGAACAACTGAACGCAACTCTCATTTTGCCATTCGTTTTTTCAACTCCTCTCCATTGGTTTGAAGCTCTGGCGGTGAGTCTGAATCTTCTCTAAGCATCTTTTCCCAGTACAGCATTGCTTGACCTATGCTTGCTTGATCCCGCTTTGCCTCCTCGATTTTGTTTTCGATCAATAGTTCCAAGGCTTTTTCGAAGGGCACTGCTGAGAATAAGGCTGGACGTTGTGATGTGGCGGTGACGAGTTGCTTGTTTTTGAGGTTTTCGAGGCAAGGATAAAGCTGCGCTTTCGCCATTCCTAGCACTGCGCTGAGGTCTTTTCCTGTGCGGGGTCCCTGTTTGGCGAGGTAAACGTAGATTCTGGCGTCTGATGATTTAAGTCTGAAGCTTGCAAGGGTTTCGAGCACTCGTTCTAGACTCAAACAGACGACGCCTCGCCATCACCAGCTCTTAGTGAACTGACGGATTTCTTCAATACAGAGAAAAAAGAGGGGAAGGTGTTTGCGGCTTCCTTTTCTGTTTGTGATTATCCGAGGACGGCTAGTGTGACGGGGTTGCTGTACGCTGTTGCGCCTTCTGAATCGGTGACTTTGCAGTAGAACGTGTAAGTTCCTCGTGTCGTCTTGGTTACTGGCAGCACCATGGATGTCTGTCCCTGGAGCATTGTTGCGCCTTCGTACCACTGGTAGGTGTGTGAGCCTGTGCCTCCGGTGCTGTGTGTGAAGAAGTTCCACGTCCACCCGGGCATGACGGTGACGTTGCAGAACGCTGTGGCTTTGAGCCCTGCCATCTGGCCTAGCATCCATTGGAGTGATGGTTCGCTGACGTCTCTCGCTGAGTATGTACCGCAGTAGACGTCTAGCCATCCGTAGTTTTTCAGATATATCCCAGTAAAGTCAGTAGTGCTGATGCCATTGGTCAGTCGTAGTTGGCCAGTCCTGTTGTCCAATAGCTCACTGGCAAAGACAAGCATGGGGACGCTGATTTCGCTCCAATGGTCGTCATAATCATACGCAATGTAGGGGCAGTTGATCCAGTCCCACATGGCTCTGCGTTCGATCTGGTCTGTCCAGGGACGATAGCGATCTCGACCCGCGTAAAATTGTACAATTGTCGTGGGATCTGCGTATCCTCCGTAGATATTTGTTAACCCACCAGGACCGTATGCCATATACAGAGCAGTTGCCTGGAACTCGGTTATGTTGGTCCACGTTTTGTTGGTTACTGGATTTAGCGGTGGTCCCATGGACTGTCCGGTCAGCGGATTTATATTGGGAGCTCCAGGGTTGTTAGCGGCGTATAGATAATTGTACCACCCCGCAGATTCGTCTGACCAATTGCCTTTTGAGTTCGCGTCGCTCATTAGCTTGGTCGCGTTGTAAGTGTTGGTTTGATTTCCAATTCTTGCTCCTATGGGCGCTGATCCGAGGTTTGAAGTGTCTATCCCAAGCATTATTATGCCCCTTAAGTCTTCTTTTCCGTACTTGACGGCGTAGTTCATTGCCCCGTAAGACAAGCCTGTGTCTGCAATGAATATTTTTTGTGCCCCCGAAACCTCTTTTGTCTTGAGAATGGCTTCTCTCAAGTCGCTCATGAATATGTCCATGCCCCAGTCTGCCATGAATAAGAGTTGGCTGGCGTTCAGAGTTGGCGGCACGAAACCATTTCGGTAATCTACGGTGTAAACGTCGAAGCCTCGGTTCGCCCAGTAGATGGCTTGACTGGAGTTCTCGTATCTGGTCCAGTTGGCCTCAGGCCAATTCATCAGTTGCTCGGGTGTGAACCCAGGGTAGTGATTCATGAACACGACGCCTTTAGGCGTGATGCCTGTTTTCACCAGTCTATGCAAGCCTATTCTGTCGTAGGTGCCGTGTGGAGGTGCAACCGGGATTTTTTGCCAGACATACTCGCGCAGGTCAGGATACCCCTTGACGCTCCTGCCATCATAGACTAAACTCCACCCGTCCGCTGCTATGGACATGGGGATTGCAGCAATCATAAATGAAGCGGCCAGGAAAGCAATCAATGCGGTTGTTTCGATTTTTAGTGCTTTGTTCATTTTTCTGCTTCTCCTTTCTTCTGTGGAAAATGTTATTTACTAAGAGCCTAATGTTCTCTAGTTAGTCTCACAAAGTTACTAACTATTGCACGTTAGTAAGGCGACGGGAGAGGCGGCAGGGTTGAGTCAAGAACAGGTGCTCAATACGCTCACGGGTTTCGGACTCACACGTATGGACGCTCAAATCTATATTCTCTTGGCGAAGAAGGGCCCCAAAAAGGCGATAGAAATCAGCAAAGCCTTCAAGATGAGCAAGCCGCAACTCTACCGAAGCCTCAAGAACTTAGAAGCCAAAGGCATCGTGAGTGCAACACTTGAACATCCAGCCAGATTTTCAGCCTTACAGTTCGGCAAGGCTTTGGACTTGCTTGCGAAAGCCAAAATGAAGCAAGCGCTAGAAGAAGCGCAGCGTATTCAAGAAGAAAGAGCGACCATTTTGGCTAATTGGCAGGCTCTCAACATGGGCGACCAAGCTGATAAGTCCGAGAAATTCATGATCATAGAGGGCAGGAACAACATCTATGCAAGAATCCAACAGATGATTGCTGAGACACACGCAGAAATATTAACGATGACGACGGTGCCAAGTCTAATTCGCGCTGACCAATTCGGACTCTTTGATGAGGGGTTGAAAACCCCTCTGAAGCCCAAAATTAAGTTTAGGTTTCTAACCGAGTTGCCAAAACACAACGTGCCCGGGATGAAGACTCTCCTCAAGGAAATCGCAGAAGCAAAACTAGACTTCGAAGGAAGAAATCCAGATTTGGGCCTGACGCTCTTCCCTCGCATGGTAATACGCGACAAAGACGAAATTCTTTTTTTCACTAAGTCCAGAACCGACCTGTCAGCTACAGAACTGGATGACGTATGCCTATGGACCAACTGCAAAGAACTCGTTCAAGCATTCTCGGAGGTCTTCGAGGACTATTGGCGCAACGCCACCGACGTAAGACAGACAATAACCGAGATGGAAAAAGGCAAAGCCCCACAAAAAACATTCTACATCGACGTCGCAGAAGCGGCCGAGAAGACCTACAATGAAACCATGCACTTGGCCACGAAAGAGACAATCTTGATGACCTCACCTGAGGGACTACTCTCTTTATGGAAAACTCTCAAGTCGTTCAAGGAATGGCGAGAAAGAGGAGTAAGCATCAAAATAATGGCTCCAATCACCACTGAAAACTCAGAGGCAGCCCATCAGCTCTCAAAGTACGCCGAGGTTAGACACGTCCCGAAGGCTTACTTAGAAACAACAATCATTGATGGACAACACCTTTTCCAATTCAAAGCTCCATCAAAGCAGCGAGAGATACCAAAATACAAAGACACATTCTACACGAGCGACCCAGATTTCGTGAACAAAACGAAAAGTATGCTTGACAACATGTGGAAAGGCGCTTCAGCCAAACCAAATGCTCCGTTGAGCATGTCGACCGCACCGGCATCCTCAAACGACTTTCAAAGCTCAGTTGAGGCTGCTTTGAAGACGTTGCAGAACAAGAACCTGTTTGTTCACCCAACCATGACGGAAATCAACACACCACAGTCATCCTTAACAACAAAAGAAAACTTTGACATGACGCTTCAGTCTATAAACGACAGAGATTCGCTTGAGAGCGGCGCCACCTTTGCACGCGGCATATGGGGACAAGCCATAATCCATCCCCCGTCTGATCTCAACATGCCCCCTATTCTTATCCAAGCGTTTCGTATCGACCAGTCCACCTTTGGAGAAAAAGGAGACAACCTAATAATCAACTTGCTTCTGCAAACTCAAAAAGGGAATGCCTTCGTTCCCGTTGCCATCGTCCAAGACAACCCAAAATCTGGCGCCCTGCACAAAGCCGTATCTGTGGGTCTTCCTGCGGAACAAAACATAAAGACGGTGGCTGAAAACGAACTTGAGATCTGGAGCCAAAGCAACAACCTCTTCGCCGGATGGACAGTGCCGATTCCGCTTTTTCCGCTACCTTACAGTCTGCCTCCTTCAAGTTTGATGCTTGAGGCGCATGGCAGCCCCAAACTTCGAAAATACGTGGTGAACTGGCCATCTGGCTACGTGTCGTCAGCCAGAAACAATGAATATCAAGCATTTGCGACTTTCGTGAACCTAACGTGGAGATACGCGGGACCAGCCACAGACGGAGCTTTAACCACCGACTGCATTATGATAACCACTCCACCACAACGAGAAAAGGAGAGATGAGTCTGACCAAGAAGAAGATACTCTTCGTGAGTTGGCAAGGCGGATTGGGACACGCAACCAGGGACATAGCCATCGTCAGAGAACTGCGTAGGCAAAGCCCCGACGTGAATGTGTCGTGGCTGGCTCACCCGATTGCAGCCAAACTGATTGAAGATACTGGAGAATCACTCCTGCCGGAATCCCGACTCAGTGCGGATTATAATGAGGCGGCTGCTCTAGCCACTGTCGGTTTTAGACTGAATTTGATGAGGTTTGTGCGGTTGTCTGATAGCATGTTCAAGCAAAACGCCGCGCTCTTCTTCAGAGATGTGGCTCCAAAGTACGATTTTGACTTGGTCGTTGGCGATGAATCCTTCGAAATCGTCATGGCAGTTTCCGACGGAAAGGCTCAACTGGACTGCGACATGATTATGATTGAAGACTTCATAGCCATGGCTACCCTGTCCAAGAATCCGCTCGAAAAACTCGGCGTGTACCGACTGAACCGGCGCAAAGTCAGTCGCATGCCCCGTTCCTCGGACCTGCGGCTAACACATACTTTCGTCGGAGAACCTGAAGACGTACCTGACAGTAACTTTGGCTTCATGTTGCCAAACCAACGCGAGTTCGCAAAACAATACTATCAGTTCTTGGGCTACATCGTTCGCTTTGACCCATCCGAGTATGCTAACAAAGCCAAAATAAGAGCTAAACTTGGCTACGGGAATATGCCTCTGATCATCTGCGCCACAGGCGGAACGGCGACTGGCATGGAAATACTCGACAAATGCGGAAAAGCATACAGCCTCCTCAGAAAAGACATGCCCGACTTGCGAATGATCTGCGTCTGCGGGGAACTTTACGGAAGGAAACCGCCCGAGTTACCTTCAGGAGTGGAAGTTCACAATCTAATCCCTAATCTCTATGAACACTATGCTGCTTGCGATTTGGCAGTCGTGGTTGGGGGAATGACTACGACGATCGAGTTGGCAGCTTTGCGTCGTCCGTTCATCTTTTTCCCGCTCGAAAACCAATTTGACCAGCAACTCTACGTGACAGCGCGACTCGCCCGACTCGGGGCTGGCATACGGATGCGATACTTTGAGACAACTCCCGAATCCCTCGCAGCAACAATCAAAGCAAGTATGAACAAGAAACCTCAGTGGAAGACCATCAGCACAAACGGCGCCAAGACAGCCGCCGAAATCATAAGAAATCACCTCATCAACGATTAGGATTTCCCTTTCTTGTTCGACGTAGAATCACACTCCTGCTTTTTCCTGTTGAACATACGTTTGAAAGGACAAAACCGTCTAAGAAGAAGGCAGTTTAAGAATGAAACCTCTGAAGCCTATTGACCATAAGATCCTTGCAGCGTTTCTCAAGGACTCAAAGCGGTATGATAGACAGATCGCAAAAGCATTTGGCGTTTCGCAACCCACGGTCACGCGAAGACGAAGACTGTTGGAGAAGGCTTGCCTCGACGGCTACACGGCTGTGCCCAGGCTCAGCAAGATCGGCTTCGAGATCGAAGCGTTCACATTCATGAAAGCCAAGCACATAAGCGAAAGTCTAGGTGCAAAACACGAGGTTTTGCCTATTCGTAAATTGACTTTCCAAGCCCCACGTCAAGGAAGACTATCGAGGACTCTTGCTCCTCTATGAACTAGATTACTCGGTACTTGCCCAACCGGTGCCGCCAGAGCCCTGCAAGCCGTCCCTGCAGCCTCGTTCCGGAATGCGGGTTCTCAGCAATTTTCTCTAATGCCTCAAGAACCCTCTCTTGGATATCCTTCGGAAGCTAGCCAAATT
>CAZQCX010000068.1:0-6410 GCA_964591705.1 uncultured Candidatus Bathyarchaeia archaeon
CAGCCTCGATTGCAGTGCAGTCATCTTCAACGCCAGAAGCCCCTGAGCGGTTTCTTGCCCCACTCGCAAAACAGGTGAATGCCCTGAGACGCACAAGCCTTCTGAGCAGTCATCTTCCCCAAACAATTGATAACGACGAGCCGACTCTGCGCCCACTCCCCACTCCAAAGCTTTTTTATCTGTGATGGAGTATTCCTGAGGCGGTGGCATGACTGAGTATGCGCCCAAATGAGCAAAAAAACCTAGCTATAACCTTTCCCTATAATCCAAAAGGATACTTAATCCTCAAACCAAAAAGCTCAGCGGAGCGTTAGAATATGGAGTGGGGAATGAAAAACAGACTATCCCAACTAATCCAGAAAGACGGCAAAGCCCTATTCTTGCCAATCGACCACGGATACTTCCAAGGACCAACCACCATGCTCGAAAAACCAGGAGAAACAGTAAAACCATTATGGCCTTACGCTGACGCTTTGATGATGACTCGGGGCATCCTGCGGAACTGCATTGACCCAACAATAACAAAGCCAATCATACTAAGAGTCTCCGGCGCAGCAACCGTTGTCGGCGAAGATTTAGCCAACGAAAACCTAGTCACCTCGATCCAAGAAATCATACGTCTCAACGCCGCAGCAGTCTCTATGTCCATTTTCATAGGAAGCAAATACGAACACCAAAGCCTCTCCAACCTCGCAAAGCTCGTCGACCAATGCGAAGACTACGGCATACCCGTGATGGCGGTAACAGCAGTGGGAAGAGAACTCGAAAAACGAGAAGCAAGATACCTAGCTTTATGCGCAAGAGTCGCCGCAGAAATAGGCGCCCGAGTAGTTAAAACATACTACTGCGCAGAAAAATTCGAAAAGATCATCAACGGCTGCCCCGTCCCAGTCGTAATCGCAGGCGGACCCAAAACACAAACCCAGCAAGAAGTATTCGACTTCGTCTACGACGGCATGCAAAAAGGCGCCATAGGCGTCAACCTCGGAAGAAACATATGGCAAACCGAACACCCAGTCGCAGCGATCCGCGCCATCAAGGCTATCATCCACGAAAACCACACCGCAAAAGAAGCAGGGGAGCTATTCGAACAGATTAAAAACGGAAAAGCCTAAACGCACAAAAGAAACAGGTGAACCAATGCGGGTTGCCGTCTACTACAATAACCAAGACGTAAGAATCCAAGAGCAGCCCACACCAGAAATCACCGACTACGAAATCCTCCTCAAAGTGATGGCTTCAGGAATATGCGGAAGCGACGTAGCCGAATGGTACCGCCTCCCAAAAGCACCAAGAGTCCTGGGTCATGAAACCGCAGGCACCATCGAAAAAACCGGAAACAAAGTCAAACAATTCAAAGCAGGCGAAAGAGTCTTCGTCTCACACCACGTTCCATGCAACAAATGCCGCTACTGCAGACGAGGACAACACACGGCTTGCGAAACACTGCACACAACCAACTACCACCCAGGAGGATTCTCACAGTACATACAAGTCCCTCAAACAAACGTTGAACAAGGCATATACAAACTGCCCCCGGACATGAGCTTCGACACAGGAACATTCATCGAACCATTAGCTTGCGCAGTCCGCGGACAAAGACTAGCCAAAATCAGAAAAGACGACACAATACTGATTTTCGGAGCCGGAATATCAGGATTGCTCCATGTAAAACTCGCCAAACGCCATGGCATCAAAAAAATAATAGTCACCGACATTAACCAGCATCGCTTATCAATGGCAAAGAACTTCGGCGCCCACCACACAATACACGCGAAAGAAAACCTTCCCCAGAAACTCAAAGAAATGAACGACGGCAGACTCGCAGACCAAGTCACAGTCTGTACTGGCGCAACCGAAGCGGCACTGACAGCATTAGAATGCTTGGACAAAGGAGGAACAATACTGTTTTTCGCAGTACCGCCGCCAACAGTCAAGGTTCCAGTACCCATAACCCAATTCTGGAGAAACGAAATAACCATAAAAACCTCCTACGGAGCAGCACCACAGGACCTAGAACAAGCCCTCACCATACTCTCAAGAAAAGAGATCACGGTAGAAGACATGATAACTCACAAGCTGAGTCTCAACGAGATCACTGAAGGATTCAAGCTGATGACTGAAGCAGACAAATCCCTAAAAGTCATAATCGAACCCAACAGACCATAAAAGAACACGGTACCAACACCTTGTTTTGAAAAAAGAAAGACCAGTGAAAACCCCTCTCAGCGCAACTAAGTTTTGACGCGGTTCTTTCTGAATTCCTCATCTAACGCTTCATTAACGAGACTGTCAGCTTCCCGAATGTAACGATCAGTCCTAGGCACACTCACAAAAACAGCTTTTCTGAACCGCGACCTCAACTCCCAAGCCCTCTTCCACAGCTCCAAAAGCCCAACACTCCTCACAGCAAACTCACCCCTCAACTGTTTAACCACCAGTTCGCTATCAAGATAACAGGTTACCTCATCGACTCCCAATGAAGCCGCGTACTGCAAAGCCTCAACTACCGCCAAATACTCAGCCTGATTATTCGTACGACAACCCAAGAAAAAACGCCCTCTGTGCAAAACCTGACCGTTATCCGAAACAGACAGATAGGCAGCCGCTGCGGGTCCCGGGTTGCCTCTCGCGCCGCCATCAGAATAAATCGTCAAACGCTTCACCACTCCACATCACCGTCTCTTTCTGACTATTTTGCTCTCACCCAAAAAGAAAACTAACCGCGCCTCTCGCAAAGACCACGTCTAATCCACTTAAACGCGTAAGAGCAGAAAACAGCTCCGACAATACTCAGCACAGCTAAAGTCAGAACCATATAGTACCCTGCTTCCTGAGACGAAAAGCGAAGCTGAAAGAGCCTCAAGATCGGACCGTCAGGCGGATAACGGAACGACAGCGCAACCTCGACAACAACAAGCGAATACATGACAACGAAAACCGACAGCATAACCAAGCCTCCCCTCAACAACTCTTGCCAGCTCCATTTCAAATCTGGAAAATCCTCACTCATGACACTGCCCCATTCCTGTTACGTTATTTCACGTCACAAGAAAAAAGTTATGGTGAGAAGAACCTCGATTCAACACTCACTTCCGCTCAAAACCAGAGTTGCCCGTCTATTCAACCCAAAGGGACACGATCATGAAGCGCTTGACCGATCGAGAAACGTTAAATATCATGACAATCCGTAATAGCGTCAGCCCGCATTAGATTCAGAAAAGAAAGGGAAAATCATGCTCGTTACTAACAAGAAACTAATGGTTCCTGCGAGAGAAAACCATTACGCCATTCCAGCATTTAATGTTCAAAACCTCGAAAGCACACTAGCCATCACTGAAGCTGCGGCAGAAGAAAAATCACCTGTCATCCTCCAAATAACTCCAAGCGTCATAAAATACGCCGGTTTAACCTACATCTCTGCAATCGTCAAGACAGCTGCGCAATTTACACCCATCCACATGTCAATGCACCTTGACCACGGAGAAGACTTCGAAACAGCTGCCAAATGCGTAGAAGCAGGCTTCACCTCAGTAATGATCGACGGCTCATTCCTAAAATTCGAAGACAACATCGAACTGGCCAGACAAGTTGTCAACATGGCACACCCAAAAGGAGCCTCAGTAGAGGCTGAACTCGGCAAACTGGCAGGAATCGAAGAGCGAAGCGTAGAAGAGAAAGAAGCCATACTCACAGATCCCGACACCGCAGCCGAATTCGTGAAAAAAACCAAAGTCGACACCCTAGCCGTAGCAATAGGAACATCACACGGCGCCTACAAATTCAAAACCGAAGCGAAACTCGACCTAGAAAGACTGAAGGCGATCAGCGAGAAAACCAGCATCCCGCTTGTACTACACGGAGCCTCAAGCGTCCCACAATGGCTCGTCGAAAAAGCAACCAAATACGGCGCTTCACTCGGCGGAGCAAAAGGCATACCCGAAGACGAATACAAAAAAGCCATCGCCCTAGGCATAGCGAAAATCAACATAGACACAGACCTGCGGCTAGCATTCACCGCAACGGTCCGCGAGGTCCTGGCTAACTCTCCGAAAGAGTTCGACCCCCGCAAGATTCTAGGTCCAGCCAAAGACGCCATGAAAGCAATCGCCAAGAGCAAAATGCACCTATTCGGAAGCGCAGGAAAAGCCTAAGAAACGAACCCCCAGAAATCCCGAAAAAAGCCGGCGTGCCTAGTTCTTGAGTCTCTCCATCAACCGTGGCATGAGCCAATACCCATGGCTCAAGACCCCCAAACTCCCTTTCTGACACTCCCTCTCACAAAACTTCCCAGTCCCATCGGCAGCACCATTCCCCGTTATCAGAAGGGGAACCGGCGTGTCACTATGAACTTTCAGCTCACATGGAGTAGCATGATCCGATGTCACGCAGACAACAAAGTCTTCCAGATCGATTTCCTCCATTAGGCGCCCAAAAAAGTAATCGTCAATAGCCGAAATAACAGCAGCCTTAAGATTACAATTGCCATCGTGACCCGGCTCATCTGGTCCTTTGAGATGAATATAGAAGCAATCATGTTTGGGCAAAATCTCAAGGATCCGCTTCACCCTGATTTCGCAATCCAGCCTAAGATCCCCTGATGGAGGCGGCAGCAAAGAAGCAGTCATTCCCGCGAGCCGGGCGATTCCGCTTTCTGCATGCATATCCACGAGCGCCGCAAAACTAACTCTGTATCTTTCATTTATGTTAAAGAGACTGGGCAACAGATGCGCCGCGTCTCTCGTGAGCAACACATTTGCCTTGAGCCTGCCATCTGCAGCACGTTTGACATTTACTTCATGGTTCTCCCATACCTCATGAGCCTTGCTGATGAATTCATTCACAAGCAAAGCAGAAGTCCGAGCACTCTCCGAGTCCTCCGTTGCTTCACACTTTCTAAGAACCATCTCAACATTAGGAGTAGCTATCCCAATTCCATTCACCACAGAGTAAGCTGGGTCACTGTTTGTTATTTTGCTCGAAAGAGGGCAACTCTTGTCCCTAATAACGAGAACTGCCCGATGCCCTTCCGTATTCATGAAATCGAAGCGAGCATGACAAGATGACAACTTGACCTGTTCATTAGCAACTTTTGCCAAGGTTGCAGCTTCCTCCGATGTAAGTGACCTAGCAACTCGCCTGTCAATTATCTTCCCACCAGCCCCCAACGTGGCGAAGTTGCCTCTAAGCGCCAAATCACCATTAGAGAAAGATAACCCTGCACCAACGGCTTCAATGACACCTCTACCAGTACTATACCTAAAGGGATCATAACCCAGTAGCGAAATGACAGCGGCATCACTCTCTGGTGCAACACCCTTACCCACCGTATACATCAACCCAGTCTGACCGTTTCTAGCCAAAAAATCCAAGTTGGGCGTCTCAGCTACTTCGAGTGGAGTCCTATTCCCAAGTTCCTCAATGGGAAGATCACCCATACCATCAATGACCACGAACAGCAGCTTCACAACAGATATCTCCAGCCAATTGAGGCATCCTCTTTGAATGCTTAATTCTTATTGCATTTAACGCTATCTGAAAGATGTTGAGTGCGGCTGGTTGTCTGCGGCCCCCAAATAAGTGACTGTGAAGCTTGACCCATCAGCACTAAGCGACGAAACCTTGACTAATTGGGCTTCATCATCGTACATGATGAGTTGATACCCTGGAAAACTCCTTATGCCTCCAGTCACGTTGTCGATTGTTGCAGAGCATTCCGTGAAGGTTACCCCTCCAAAATCAGCGAGGGTGGTGATTCTGCCTGAGAGCGAAGGTCGCTCAACTATCCATTCGGCAGACAGACGGGATGACCTGTAACTGAAGGTCCCATTGTAACTCTCGCCCTTGGTTACATCGCGAATCTGGACCAGCCAAAGGTTCTTGTCTTTGTCAACCAAAGAAACAGAGGCTGTCATCCTGTCTCCAGGCTCCACAATAAGTGACTTGATTCTGACGGAGGGATTCGGCAGGAATTGATACCACGCATAGTAGAAGACTTTGCCATCTCTGACACCTTGAAGAGTACCTGTTTGGACCAGGCTGCTTTCTCTATATCCTCCTATCCCTATCCACACTGCAGAATACACATCGCCTTGCGAGGTGTTCACGGCAGGGACAACCCAAGAACCACTGACGCCCGTCACTGATGCCTGTCTCAGCAACAAGTTAGACATGGCCACATATCCAGCCCACTCTCTAGATCCTAGAGACATGAAAGTCGAATCGGATACCAAAACTCCGCTATCAGTTTCTGTCGCAGACAAAGAGAAGTAGAGAAGAAAGGCACCAACAACTATCAGGACTGAAGAGGCTACAACATAGATCCACACAGTTTTGATGCTGCGAAAAAAACTGTCTCTCCTTTAGTCTAGAAAAGCATAACTGTGAAACATATAAAAAAGTTCCCATCC
>CAZQCX010000069.1:0-5522 GCA_964591705.1 uncultured Candidatus Bathyarchaeia archaeon
CCTTGCGATCCACGGGCTCTCAAGGCCCGCGCGTTAACCACTCTGCCATCCCGGCATTCGGAGTAATTGGGCTGCCAAGGTATTTGTGTTTTCTCTTTCTGGAGCGGAATGTCAATTAAGCTTGATGACGAGATTTATGTTATGAAGCGTAGAGCTGTAGTTATGAGTGGCGAGCTCTTAGAGGCGATTCTTGAAAGCGGTAGAAGGCTTTTTCCAAAAGAGGCGATTTTGCTTCTTCGTGGCAGGAAAACTCGGGATTCCGTTGAGTTGACTGAGCTTGTTGTTCCGCCTCTGGCGACTTATGGGAACGGGTTTGCCAGTCTGCCTCTTCACATGTTGCCCATCGATTTCTCAATTGTGGGCACGGTGCATTCGCATCCTTCAGGAGACCTTACTCCCTCTGTGGAGGATTGCAATCACCTGTTTGGCTCAATTTTGATGATTGTTGGGTTTCCGTTTGCTGACGAGACGAATGTTTCTGTTTATGGTTCCAAGGGCGAAAAAATGCCTTTACATGTTGTGAGAGGTTAACGATTCAAGGTGGCTTTGTACTCTCTGATGAATTCGTTTGCGAATTTGTCCGCGTTCCTCTCTGTGCCCTTGTGCCTTTTGTCTATTGCTGTTCTTGTGTGATGGTAGAACTCGTGAAGTATTACGAAGGGGTTGCCGAGAACATCGCTGTTTACTAGTGCGATTGTCTGGGTCTTTGGCGAGTAGCAACCGAGTATTTTGTTCTTGTGCCCTTTTGGTAGACCGATTCTAATCTTTGGCGCACTTAGCCTATAGTGTTTTGCGAGCGTGTTCAATGCCTCCTCTGTTTTTTTGTCCAGTATGAGCTGAACAATCGTTGACTTCTGCAAGTCTTCGCAAGGCATGGTAGACCACCTCTTAGTTCAGGCTCTTATGTTTTGGTCCAGGCTATCTGTCTTCTTTTCCAGTATTCAAGTTATGCATTACTATTCTGATAAGCCTTGTTCACTTTCTACCTTTTCTGGGTTTCAACGTGTGAGCTGGTTTGCCAAGCTCCCTTCTGTCTTCTTGTAGTACTTACATTATCAGCCGCTCAGAACGCCTTAACGCTTTCCCAGAAGCCTTATTCTCGTAAACTAACGACTCCACTATGGATTCAGAAGTTAATTGGGGAATATGTGAACTTAGCTCCAGCCTCTCGTGGCAGCTATCACTGTCAAATTGTTCAATACGGCAACCAACAATACACATAGTGAAATTGCCTGTGCCCCTCTCAGCAGGCAACGTCTTCCTTTGAACCCCATTTTTTTGCAGTTTTGTTTTTCACCAAGGGCTATTTCAGCTTGATAGAAGAGAAAGGCGACCAAGAATGCTGCTCCCAGTTTCATCCCCGTGAAGGCGAGCCAATTCGCGTTTGCGAATGTTGCGACGAAGGGATTGGCTTCAAGGGCTCCAAAGTAAGCAATGCCTACAATAGTGGTTAGCCAATCTAGTGATCCCATGAGGACGAGAAGGCTTGGGGCTGTTTTTGCTGCGATCATGGTTAGTCACCAGCAAGCTCTAAAGATATTGTTGTTTTCGGGTCGCAGCGATTTAATTGCGATATTGCTGAAATCGATATGTAGCGTAAATCAAAATATTCGCTACACATTTCAGCCTTGACTACGAGGAAAACCCCCGCAGTACCTGTTCAAAAAAACCTTAAATAACCACGCCGCCAAAAAGATGCAACGTACAAGCAAATTGTACTATAAAACAGGAGAAAGAAATAGTGAGAAGAAAACTTTATAGAGCAATCGGCATGATTCTGACGTTGGCTTTCGTTGCTTCGATTCTAGCTTTACCAACTGCTAATGCACAAGCAACAATGAAAACTTACGCTTTATGCGGCATTACACCTAACCCAGTAGGGGTCAGCCAAGAGACGCTCATCTGGCTTGGAATTTCACATGCGACAAGCTGGCCCCAGCCTGGATGGACTGGTTTGACAGTGACAGTCACGAAACCCGACGGTACAACTCAAACACTGGGACCTTTCAACACGGACACCACTGGTTCAACAGGAACAATATATGTACCTACCGTGGTTGGCAACTATACTTTCCAGACTCATTTCCCTGAACAGAAGCTGCTATATTCCGCCCAAGGCACACCTGCAAATGCAACAATGCTTGCAAGCAGCAGCCCGAAAATGACGCTTGTCGTTCAAGCAGCCCCGATAGAGTTCTATCAAGCTTCTCCGTTGCCGTCCGAATATTGGAGTCGACCCATAAACACTCAGCTGAGAGAATGGTCTGCCGTTTCAGGCAACTGGCTTGGCTCCGTTCCACAGCTGTTCGCGCCGTACACTGAGGCTCCGGGAACCGCGCACGTAATGTGGGCTAAGGAGCTAATTACAGGCGGTCTTACCGGCGGAGAATTTGAAGGCCACGGCTTCTTCACTGGGGACGCATATGAAGGCTTGATGATGACGCGAGCTTCACCTGTGATTATTAATGGAATACTATACTACAATCAGTTCCCAGCGACCTATAGCATACAAATTGTTCGCGCCGTGGATCTGCGCACAGGAAAGGAAGTCTGGTCTCGAAACGACACCCGAATAGATGTTGGGCAAATTCTGCAGTACGACAATCAGAACCAAATGGGCAACATAGCATACTTGTGGCGGGTCGTTGGTACTACTTGGCATGCATATCACCCCTTCACGGGTGACTGGATGTTCAGCATGACAAATGTGCCTGCCACCTTCACCTTCGGAGCTTTTGGTGCAACTACTGTGAGAGGTCCAAACGGTGAAATATTAGCCTACACGCTCAATACGGCGCAAGGTTGGATGCGTATGTGGAACTCGACTGCGATTCCAGCGTTGTTCGGAAGCTCGGATCCAACCAACATCTACCTCTGGCACACATGGAGACCTTGGGGAAAGACAGTCAACGCCACAGGCACGTGTCCTGTGACTTCGGAGACTCCTCTTGGTTTATCTGGCTTTTCGTGGAACGCATCCATACCTTTAGGCTTGACTGGATCTGCTCAGGCGGTTCTCAGTGACAGAATAATTGGCGCAAGCATCAGTAGTAGCAGTTGCAGAATGTGGGGACTTAGCTTGAAACCAGGTCAGAGAGGGCAACTCCTCTTTGACACTACGTGGACGCCTCCGCCTGGTAATCAGAGCATAGTCTGGGTGGGTGCGGATTTAGCATCTGGCGTCTTCGTCCTTAGAGCGAGAGAGACCACGGCATACTATGGCTTCAGCCTCGACACTGGACAGCGAATTTGGGGTCCAACCGAACCTGAGGGGCAGCTGAACATATGGGTTGGCACCGTTCCACGCATGGCTTATGGCAAACTATTCTCAAGCGGATACGACGGTGTTCTCTACGCGTATGATGCTAAGACAGGCGCGAGACTGTGGACTTACGAGGCTAAAGACTTCTACTCGGAAATCAAATGGAGCAACAACTGGCCAATCCACATAGGCGCTATCGCTGACGGAAAGGTAGTGTTGTATCACATGGAGCATTCAGCCAATGAGCCCAAAGCTCGCGGGTCACCCTTATCAGTCATTGACGTTGAAACTGGAAAAGAAGTGTGGAGACTGTCGTTCCGGGAAACCTATTGGGGATCTGATCCGGCAATCGCAGACGGCTATCTGACGCTGTTGAACACATATGACAACCGCATATACAGCTTCGGGAAAGGTCCAACCGCAACTAGTGTTTCCGCCCCTGACGCAGGAGTGCCATTCGGCTCTTCGGTGACAATTAAGGGCAGAGTCGTTGATATTTCGCCTGGGACTGAGGATTATGCTTTGAGGGCTAGGTTTCCGCATGGGGTTCCGGCTGTTTCAGACGCGAGCATGACCAAATGGATGGAATACGTCTACATGCAAATGGCGAAGCCTACAGACACTGAGGGCGTTGAAGTGGTATTGAACGTGATCGATTCCAACGGCAACTACCGCGAGATTGGCAGAGCCACGAGCGACGCAAGCGGTTTCTACAGCTTCCGCTGGATTCCTGACATCCCTGGAAAATACACTGTATATGCTTCATTCGCAGGCTCTGAAGCCTACTGGCCATCTAATGCAGAAACCGCCTTTAGCGTTGACGAAGCTCTCCCGCCTCCAGCTGAGCCAGAACCCGAACCGCCATCGATGACCGACACCTATGTTATAGGCATAGGCATAGCCATAATCATCGCGATAGCAATAGTTGGGGCAATAACTGTCGTGCTGCTCAGAAAAAAGCAATAGACGCCTGAAAAGCAATTTCCCTTTTCTTTTTTCCTACACATGGAGCAAGGTTCAAATTCCTGAGGTCGCTTGAGTTTAGCTGTTGCCATATTCCAACTGGGCAGTTCACTCAGCCGTTGGGGGATCTTGCAAAACCCATGATTGTTACCTGAGCCACAAATTGTTGTCATATGTTGATGATGAGGCGGTCTCTGTTAATGGCTATGTTTAGTTTGAATCGATTGTGTCAATGTTAGAATGGACACCTATAGGTCCATGTTGACTGCTGCCTCTAGGGCTCCCATGGTCTCCCCGGCGTCTCCCAGATGCCAGAAAAGATGCTTAGGTGGACATTTGTCCAACACAAAGCCAAAAATACTTATCAATCAGTCATGCAGAATAAAGAAATTGGGCCTTGTCCCATTTTAGATTTGTTAATTCTGTTTCATGTTTTTCTGAAAGTTTTCGTGCTGAAAGTGCAGAAAACCTTATCATTGAACCCTTTTGAGAATGAAAGCTGCCGCGTAGCTACGTTTTCCGCAGCAAAGTAATTAACAAATCTAAATTAGGCCGCTGCCAGAAATTGGTACATTAGGACAAGAACCGCGCTCAAGTAAAGCGATATGGATATCGAGAGTTGTAGGGATTGCGCAAATTTTGAAGATCGCAGATGCACGGAGAAAGTGGCATTATGTGCAATGTATCATGGACCGTCAGTTTGCTGCCAAGAATTCAAGCCGCAAAACGATCAAATCGATGAGAACAAGTTCTACGATAGGTTCTGCCTAAACTGCGCTAGTTACTAAAATGTAGATGACATCTAAATATGTGAAAAAGACCACAGACCAGGCGTTGCTTGCGCCGCTTTCAGAAAAAAGGGGGAAACAGAAGTCACAATCTAAGCATTTCACCTTTGAAATCGTGCGTTTCCTTCGACAGGGAATGACCTAAGTGGTACACTGGTTTTGTCTGGAAGCCCCACACCATGACAGACTGTCAACTAACATTTTGCGATTGGCGGGCGACACAAGAGCGCCAACGAAAAAAAGGAATAAGCATAACCATGATGGGACAAAAGAAAGGATTAGGAACGCCGCTTTTCTCCCGTAGTTGCTGGATTTCGGAAACGACTGATTGCACGTAGCTGACGAGATGTCGGGTGAGTATCTATGTGGGTAGCGGAAGGCTTTGAATTTGTCCGCTACGGTGAGAGAGACGAAGTAGCTATATATCGGAAAAGTAAGTAGTAATCTAATTCAGGGGCCGGTAGTCTAGCTCGGTTAGGACATCTGCTTGACGTGCAGAAGGTCGCCGG
>CAZQCX010000070.1:0-5180 GCA_964591705.1 uncultured Candidatus Bathyarchaeia archaeon
ACTTGGGATTTCTCCATGCATCAACCGGTAACTTTGGAACAACACCGCACAAGATCGCAACTTTCAATTCCCGTTACTTGGGATTTCTCCATGCATCCCGAGCCGATTTTGGCTTAGTTCGACGATTGGAGGCTATTTCATACATGATTCTGGATATGTAGCCTCGATTCTTACTAGAATGTAATTCAATTTATAAAGATAATCGGATAAACGTCGTTTTGATGGTCGACTATAGTGTACTTTCTGTCTGACATCGAACAGAAGCAGCTCCTCTATCAGCTTCTGCCCACGGCGAGGGAAGTAAGCGTCAATAAAGAGTTGAGGGGCTGGAATTGGCATCAGCCGCCGTTGAAGCCCTATTTTGATAATGTGAAGTTGCCGATGTATGAAGTCTGTTCCAAGTATTGTCCCACGAGCCGTGATGTGTTTTTGCGGCATGTGGAGAAGAAGTATGTTGCTCCAAGCTCGCGGATGGCTCTTGGCAAACTATTTCACGGTGTGGTTAGTGATTGTTTGCTGGCTTTTCGGCAGCGGCAGAATTTGAGTTTTGAAGATTGGTGGCGGAAAATCAGGTGGCAGGAGATTTCTGAAAAGCCTGAGAACGTCATTGATCGTTGTAGGCAAGTGTGGGATTTTACGCAGAAAATGTGTGCGGCAGAGTTGGCTGAGCTTTCGTGTAGCCAGCCGTATGCTTCTGAGATGGACTTGATGGCTACGGCGGTTCCGTTTCTTATTGAGCACAAGATTTCTGGCGGGTTGTTGGGGTTGAGTGATGTGCTTAGTGTGGATTGTTTTGATTATCTTAGGACCATAATGTTTGACTTGAAGGTGACCAGCACTAGAGATGAGTGGCATAGGCTTTATTCTTTGGGTTATGCGCTTGTGTTTGAGAGTGTTCATGAGGTGCCTGTGGATGTCTGTTGCACGGTTTATTTGGGTGTTGATAACGGCAGGATAGGCGTACAGAAGGATTTGTTTTTTGCCAATGATGAGTTGAGGCAATGGTGGATTGAGGAAAGGGACAGGAAACTGGAGATTGTGGCTGAAAGGAAAGACCCTGGAAAACCTGAATGCTCACAATGCAAGGAGTATTGCCCGTACTATAATGTCTGTTATGGATAAGCTGCTCGTGGGTGGTTTGTTATGAATGTTTTTCTGGATGATTTTGGCATTTTCTTGGGGCGGAAAAGAAATCGGTTCATAGTCAAGAAGAACAATGAAGCTAAAGAGATTGTGGCGGACGATGTTGAATCAATAATCTGCTGTTCTTCAGGTGTTGCCTTCTCGTCAAGTGCTTTGGATTTGGCTGTGGAGAATAATATTCAGGTTGTTTTTGCTCGGTACAGGGGATGGCCTTATGCCGTTTTGATGCCTGCGTCGATGACTGGTTCGGTGAGGGCGAGACGAGAGCAGTTCCTCGCTTATAATGATGAGCGGAGCGTTGTTCTTGCTAAGAAGTTTATTGCTGGTAAGCTTGTGAATCAGGCCAATTTTCTGAAGCTTATGGCTAAGAATAGGCGGCAGACTGATCCGCGTTTAGCTGAAAGACTGTATGATTCTGGTAAGCTGATTGATGAGGCAAACGAGCGGATTAGCAGAGAGCAAGGCAGTAATATTGATGAGAAGCGTTTGCAGCTTATGAATTTGGAGGCTGAGGCTGCACGTTATTATTGGGATTCGATTCGGCAGATTTTGCCTTCGGAGTTGGGGT
Organism: uncultured Candidatus Bathyarchaeia archaeon; assembly: GCA_964591705.1. Classification (GTDB taxonomy): domain Archaea; phylum Thermoproteota; class Bathyarchaeia; order Bathyarchaeales; family Bathycorpusculaceae; genus UBA11855. The sequence continues at coordinate 1,712 of CAZQCX010000070.1, forward strand.
TTACGGGGAGGGAGACCCGTGGCGCTCGTGACCCGTTTAATGCTATGCTGAATTTTGGTTATCAGACAGTTCTTTTTCCTGAGGTGTGGAAGGCTGTGAGCTACGCTGGGCTTGATTTTTATGCGGGGTATTTGCATGCTGACAGGTCTGGGAAGCCTTCGCTTGTTCTGGATTTGATGGAGGAATTTCGTCAGCAACTTGTTGATAGAACGTTGATTGGTCTGATTACTAAGAGCATGATAAAGCCTGATGAAATTTTGGCTGCGGAAGCTGTTGAGGAAGGCAAGGTTCTAAGTAGAGAGGTGATTAAGGTTTTGTTGGCTAGTTTTCAGGAACGCTTGGACAGCGAAGTGATGTTTAATGGGCAAAAGGGGTCATTGAAGAGCTTTATTCATTCGCAACCTCGGTGTGTAGTTCGCTACCTTTTGAAGGAGACTGATTATGCACCGTTCTGTTTAGGATGGTGAGCGCACGTTAAAGAAAGAAATTTTTTTCTGTGCAATTTTCAGGTGATTGTTTTTGCGGTATGTTGTAATATATGATATCAGCGATGACAACCTTCGCGCACTTGTGGCTGAAACACTCAAAGATTACGGTTTACAGCGGATTCAGTACAGTGGGTTTATGGGTGATCTTCGGCGTGACGAGTTGAACAGTTTGCTTGTGGATTTGCGGAATTTGATTAAGGATTTGGTTGAGAATGTGCAGCTTTTTCCCATGTGTGACAGCTGCTTGAGGGGGAAGAAGGAAGTTGGGAAGCCGAAGAAGTATGAGTTTAAGGAAGAGAAGGATAAGCTTGCGTATTTTTGAGTTGGTGTTGCTTGAGTTTTGCAAAATGTTTATGTATGCATGTGGTATCTATTGTATACGGTGGTCGTGTTGACGCTTAAACCTTTAGCTGTTAGAGTGCCTGAAGAAGTAGACAAGGAGATCCGTGAAATCATTGAGGAAGAAAGGCTCGATAAAGCCACAGTAGTGCGAAACCTTCTTGAAATCGGTATAGCGGAGTGGCGTAAGCAGACTGCGCTGGAGCTTTTGCAGAAGGGCAAGGTCACTTTTGCGAAGGCGGCGGAGATTGCGAAGCTTTCGCTTTGGGAGTTTGCTGATCTGGTTAAGCAGCGCAATGTTGAATGGGTTAGGCTTGCGCCTGAGGATGTGGAGAGGGAGTTTAGGGAAGCGTCGGCGGCGAAGTGTAAGTGAAGCCTTTAGTGTTTAATTCTACTCCTTTGATTTACTTGACGAAGGCTGGGCTTGGCAGGGTTTTTGAGGGTTTGCAGGGTGAGAAGTTGACGTCGCCTGTTGTGAAGCGGGAGGTTGTTGGCGAAGGCAAAAGTAAAGGTGTTCCCGACGCGGTTGTTTTGGATAAGCTGTTTGCGAATGGGGTCTTCAAGGTTTGTGAGCCAAGCGGTAAGCGGTTTTTGTCGCGGTTGTTGGAGACTCGGGGGCTTAACTTGGCTGATGCTGAGGTTTTGGCTCTTGCCCGTGAACATGCGGGAATTGCGGTTGTTGATGATGAGGTGGCGAGGAAGACTGCGAAGGTTTATGGTGTTGATTATGTGGGTTCGCCTTATGTTTTGATGCGTGCTGTGTGTGAAGGGCTTATTTCCAAAGCGAGGGCTAAGCAAGCGGTTAATGATATGGTTTCTGTGGGTTGGCGGTGCAGCGTGGAGAGCTACGCCAAGATCATGGAAGTTTTGGAGAAACTGTAAGGATTCAGAGCGAAGAGGTGTTGAATTGCGGATATGGCGATAGTTGGGTATTTTTTGGTTTATTTTCGGAAATTGTTAAATATAACTTATGTATAATTTAATATAACGTTGGTGATTGTCAATGGTTGGGTGCTTGGCAAAAACTAGGAAAGTGGGCGGTTCAATTGTGGTTACCTTGCCCAAGGAGTTAGTGGAAACTCAGAAGATTAGGGAAAACGAGGTTGTGGAGATTACTGTTAAGAAATGTCGAAAAGATGGTTTTGGCATCTTGAAAGGTATGGCGCCGTTCACTGTTGAAGACGAGCTGAAAACGCTTGAGTAAATACGTTGTGGATGCGTGGGCTTGGGTAGAGTACCTAGTAGGCAGCGAGTTCGGAGCCAGGCTCAGGGATGTTTTGGATGAAGACGGCAGCGAGGTTTACACGTGTGCTATAACTCTTGGCGAAGTGATAAGTAAAGTTGCCAGGGAAGGAAGAGACGTTGAGGCTGCGTATGCCCTGCTTTTGAACAATTCGCAGGTTATCAATGTTAATGAGGAACTTTCTAAGCACGCTGGCCTGTTGCATTGTGAGATGCGAAAGAGCGTGAAGGATTTTGGTTTGGCGGACGCGTACGTGTTGGCAACTGCGAGAAGGCTTGACTCGAAGATTTTGACTGGTGATTTGCACTTCAAGAATGTCAAAGAAGCTGTTTCAATTAAGTGATTAGCTTTTAGGAGAGACTGAAGAAATAGCCACATGTATTAGAGCGTAATGTGCTAAACGGGTTATCTCATAATTTTTATATATAGACAATACAAGTCGCTACTAAGGTTATGAGAACATATGAAGCGGTTAATGACTTCGGGGAAGTGTAGGTTTTGCAATGGTATATTCAGCAAGGCGGCTATGAGTAGACATCTTGACAAATGCGTGGAGAGAAAGTCTTTTGCGGAAGCCTCTGGGAATTCGAGGACAAAGCTATTTCACATCGTTGTTCAAGGCCGTTATGCACGTCAGTACTGGATACACCTTGAGGTTGTAGCCGATGCGAAGCTTAAAGCGCTTGATAGTTTCCTCAGAGACATCTGGCTGGAATGTTGTGGGCATCTTAGCGCCTTCAAGATTGAAGGACAAAGTTACGTGTCACAGGTAGATCGAAATTTCTCCTTTGGGTTTAAAGACAAAAGCATGAATTACAGGATTGGCTCTGTGCTTAGACCTGGCTCAAGTTTCATCTATGAGTACGATTTTGGCACAACCACTGAGCTTGCCTTGAAAGTGTTGTCTGAACGCGAAGGTAAGCCTGTTAGCAGACCTGTTCAGGTTATGGCTAGAAATGAACCGCCGCTTATGGCTTGTGATAGGTGTGGGAAACCCGCTGTGCAGGTTTGTGCTCAATGCATTTGGGATGGCAAAGGCTGGTTATGCGATAGATGTGCCAAGAGTCACAAGTGTGGTGAAGATGTGCTTCTGCCTGTGGTTAACTCGCCTCGTGTTGGAATGTGTGGATATACTGGTGATGCGTATGAGTAAAAACGTGCGCCCTGTCGTATACCTGCTGTAAGACTATGTACCGGTGGCGAAGGCTGATCCCCTTGAGGGAGACCAGAAACCGAAACGCTTGTTTTCGGTTTTACGAAAATATGTTTTGAAAACCGAAAAAGTGAACAGTCATGTATTTGGATAAGCTCCTAGGAAGTAAAACGAAAATAAAGAGAAGTTGTCCCTGTCAAAAACAAAGTGCTCGATTTTGTAAATGCAAAAGTTTTCCCTGTTTAC
>CAZQCX010000071.1:0-5042 GCA_964591705.1 uncultured Candidatus Bathyarchaeia archaeon
TTAGTTTACGTGTCTGGCTAGAAAAGAGGAAAACTAGGGAGATTGTCTTCAAGGTTATTTCTGGAATAGTGAGTTCAGCCCTGAACCTTGTGTACGAGAGATCGAAGAGTTTAGACAGCGGTAGCTAGTCAATAGTTTGGGTTTGGCGATGGAGTCTGGTCTGCCATGCGACCTGCTGAGAATGGGGAAAAGAGGATTGATACTTCTGTATTGTGAGCTGTTTTGTTGGGTTGCCGCGTAGCTGATTTGATCTTTTGTGTGTGGCTGCGTTTCCTCTTCTTGCCAGCTGGTGGTCTGATGGGGCGGGGGTGCGGATTTTTGCGAAGTGTGTTCGTCATTCTGGAAGGAAGGTCAACAATCATGCAGAATCAGGTGAACAGCTTTAGCTTTGCATGGGGCTGAGTTGTGGCTGTGTTACCCGCAAAAGCCCTGTTTTTCCAACTCTAAGCTGTTTCTCGTTTCGGAAAGCTGCAATCCTAGCGTTTTCGATTTGAAGCGTGTCGCCGACCGAGATAGTTTTTATCTGGTCGTTCCAAAGGCAGAGTTTTATCTGTCCTGTATCATCCGAAACCATGGCGTTAGCAACATTGGCATAGTTGCCAAATCTCGTGACAACAAAAGTTGGCTTCGAAACTTCCACGACTTTGGCCTTCAGGTTTACTTTTTTCATCCCTATGCGCAGGTCTTTAATCTGGAGGGCTTGTGGGAGAACGTGTTTCCTTTTGTTCTGTGCTTCGCCTACTCGAGCTTTAGTTACCTCTCTGAGGCTGTGGCTTGTTTCCTTGAAAAACTCCTCTGGCAGCTGGAATTGGGCGACAACTCTTGATTCCCGTGTTATCAGCAAAACGACTTTGTTGCTCCTTCTCTCGCGGCATTCGACTGAGAGGTCTTCACATTGAGAGCTTCCATTTCTCACAGCCGCCATCAGGGCGTTGAAAAATCTTTCCACTTCAATATCATACTTTGCAGTGAGTAAGGCTACGTATTCGCTTGGGGAGAGTTTGCTGCGCATTTGTACTCTTTTTCCTCGTCGTCGATTGGGCGGTTGTCTGTTTGGGGTTTCCGAGATAGTGCGCGACACTCAGGCAAAGCATCAACAATTGAAGTCTTTCAATTGCCCGTCTGGTCTTCCGTTTTCCCGTGAGAATGGTGTGTGCGCTCTAAACTTAGGATTCCCTTTCTACAATAGCGTGTGAACTGGTGCTATTATGGTTAGCGGTTTGGAGTTTGTTGCGGTTGATATCCTTTGGGGGTGTAGCTGCCAGCGTGCGGGGAATATCATTCAACAACTTGCACCCTAGCAATCCAAGGCTTTGCAGGAAATGGCGGTTTGGTTACCTATTCCTTGGGCTTATGCGATTCTTGCTGCTCATCGTCATGCATATGCGTCTGCGTTCTTCCAGAAAGCCGTTTCAACAGTTTCGGACATGAGCAGAGCCATTTACTGCCACATTACTGTTTATCCCGAGCATGTTGACTTCTGGGTGGAGCATGATCCAATTTCTGCAGCCTATGTGGTAGCTGAATCCAACAATGCGATAATCAGTGGCGGTTTTTTTTCTTCTGGCAGTAGCTTTCGTAGTAGCATCCGTTGTAGCAACAATATAGTCGATTCGGCGACTAATGAGGACCTGAAACGACTATTCACGATTCATTTTCACTTTTTCGATTGCTAGAGGGAGTTTTCTATCCATTCCAAGTACTTGTCTGATCCCTGCGATATTTCAAGTGCAATGATCTCGGGCACTTCATAACTGTGTAGTGCTTTCACTTTATTGGATATTTTTTCGAACAGATCCTTGCGCGATTTCAACAGTATCAAACACTCTTCTGCTCTCTCGTTTTTTCCACCCCAGCTAAACAGGGATGCAACGTTGCTTACTATGTTGCCGCAGGCAATGAGCTTCGCTTCTAGCAAGCTGTTAACAATGGTCTCGGCTTCTTGTTTGTTCGCAGTCGTTGCTAATACAACGATATATGGCGTTTTCAAGCTTGTACTCTCCGTCTTAGGGCTGTGTTTTGTAATAATAAAAAGGCTTCCCAATTGTGTGGGTCCAGCAAGCGACATTCCTTCTCATTGGACTCATTCTGCTGCCTATTCTGCTCAGAAAACGGAAACAAACTTGAAAATATCCAAGCCTCACATGAAACATGTCTCTTCTACTATCCCTGAACTTTGAGGTTTCGCTTTCAGTAGCTTTCTGGCAGTAATGACTGTTATTGTTGTTTCCTCGGAATCTTTATTTCACAAACAACACATACGATTAGGTAATCTGCTATCATGGAGATCTTGATTGATGAAATCGATTGGAGTGGTAACTTCAGGTGGAGACGCTCCAGGCATGAACGCTGCGATCAGAGCTGTCACACGCATCGCGCACGGCAAAAACCTGAATGTGATTGGCTTCGAGAAGGGGTGGGAAGGAGTAATCATGAATAAGTACCGTCATTTGACCCCCCGATCAGTTGGGGGAATAATTCAACTTGGAGGCACAATACTTCATACTTCCAGAAGCCTTGACTTCAGAAAGGATGAGTGTCTGGAGCAGGCGGCAAGCAATTTGGCGTCTCTTGGTGTTGAAGGGCTAGTGGTAATTGGGGGGGAGGGGTCTTTTAGGGGCGCTCTGGACCTGAGCAGAAAAAGCAATGTGTTGGTTGTTGGTATACCCGCGACAATCGACAATGATGTGTATGGGACTGATGAAACTATCGGTTTTGACACTGCGGTGAACACGGCGGTGGCTGAGATTGACAAGATCAGAGACACGGCAGTCTCTCATGAGCGGGTTTTCGTGGTTGAGGTTATGGGGAGAAAGCGGGGTTTTCTTGCTGTGGCTGTCGGGATAACTGCGGGTGCTGAAGTGATTCTTGTTCCGGAGAGAGAATGCGAGATGGATCGTGTTGTCTCTGTTATAAATGAGAACGCTCGCAAGGGTAAGAAAGCAGGAATAATTGTTGTTGCTGAAGGTTGCGGAAATGTGTATGATATAGCTAGAGAAATTGAGGAAAAGACTGGTTCTGAAGTGCGGCTCAGCATAATAGGTTATGCCCAGCGAGGCGGAAGCCCAACTGCAAGAAGCAGACTGCTGGCTGGATTGTTTGCAAGAAAGGCAGTTGACCTGCTGTGCGAGGGTAAAGGAAACATGGTGACTGTTCTTAGAGAAGGTGTTGTAACGAGCATGGAGCTTGAGAGGGTATGTTGTGGATCAAAACCTCTGGATTTTGACCTGATGGAGTTGGCAGAGATGCTTGCAACATAGTCGAGTTTTCCCTTCAGTAAGGAGCTGTAGATTTTCAGCGTTTTCTCAGGGTCTACCGTCAATTGAGAAACTTGGCGTTTGCGTCCGTTTTCCACATTTTATCTTCCAAGTTTGCGTGGGATCCTGTTTGTCACCTGAGCATTGCCGAAAGTTCCTTTGTTGTTTGCGGATGCGTTTTGCTGTCTGCATGATTTTTGTTTCGTCATGGAGTTTTGTTGAATGATGCAAATGGTTATTATGGAGAAGGTCGAGTTATGACTTGCACCTAGCGCATTTGGGCTTTGATACGTTAAAATGGACCCTGTTTTGCATAGAATTGGCACAGAACTGCCACTCAGCTACATGGAAAAACTACTTGAGTTCCTGAAAACGAAGTTTTTGTTTCTTCAGAATCGACGTTTTGGCAAAGTGGTCAGAACTTGGTCTGAGAAGGAGGGAAGTTGCCTTTCTTACGTTGTTTATGGTGTTGAGGGCCAGGAGTTGCTGGGGGTTGAGGTTAAGGCTTCTGTTCCTGTTGAAGTGAAAATAACGCCGCTTGTTGATCAGATTTCTGATATCAGTGTCGAAGAGGCGAAGCAGGACGTGGTAATTGCTTTGCAGATGTTTGAGGAATATGTGCGGAAAGCCACTCTTTATTTTGCTTGGCAGGAGGGAGAAGAAATTGTACCTGAAGCCGCAAGCAGAGGGCAGAGGTCGCTTCAACGGGTTTTTCTCGAGACCCAGGTGATGCTGTTTCTCCTATTTACAGGCTTTGCCATCTTCCTCTTCGCCTTTTTCTCTGCGTATTTGCCTGATTTGACGTGGGTAACACCCTTAGTGCTTATCGGGGGGCAGCTCGTTTTTGTTTTTTTTTCAGCAAGATTCATCGCGCGATCTGCTGACTGGCATATAACCAAGGACAATCCGACAATACATATTCTCAAGTATTTCCTTCCTCTCAGGGAGGGTGCTGACTTAGGCAGGGTTTACACCGCGGAGCAGCTGCTTCAAATCAAGAGAGAGATCTACGAAGGGCTTCTGGCTGAACGTGGCGAAATCGATTGTGAATCCGCGAGTAGGGTGTTTGGGAAATATGGAATAGACTGCAAACCTGAGAACTTGGTATCTAAGAAAGTTAATGTTTATGAGCTTGTGAAGAAGACCGCGGACAGGTTTGGTTATCCGGTGCCTGAAATTGTTGTGTCGAACACGATGGTCCCTAACGCGGCTGCTTCCGGTCCTAGTCCGAGTCGTGGTCTTGTTCTTGTAACAACAGGGTTGCTTGTTCAGCTTGAGGAGGATGAGATCTACAGTGTTCTGGGTCACGAGTTTGGGCATTTGAAAGGTCGCGATCCACTGTTGCTCTACGGCTTGACGTCAGGGGAGTTTCTGTTTAGGTTCTATGTGCTGTTTCCTTTTTTTCCCTTCATGCTTAGTCCTTTTTTGTTCTTCGCTTATTTCTGGCTCGTTATGAGCTCGATTTTCTTCATAGCGAAGTTCTTCGAAGCGAGATCTGACCTCATTTCGGCGATCGAAATCGGTCAGCCTAGAGTTTTGGCGGGTGCACTTGAAAAGATCGGTTTCCAAAGGCTTCTCTACGAGCGCACTCCGTCTTTCAGGCTGCAAGAGTGGATAGGCATGGATCCTCATCCGCCAATATATTTCAGGATAAATCGTCTTGAAAGGCTAAGTTCCCCGGTAAAGATAAAGCATCCTTTGATTCAATCAATCAAAGATGTTTTTGCAGGTTTCCGTGCAACAATTTGATCCAACCAATAAGGCTTGTGCATGTTCAGAGGGATG
>CAZQCX010000072.1:0-4899 GCA_964591705.1 uncultured Candidatus Bathyarchaeia archaeon
AAAACCTTGTAAGTGGACAACCCACTTACAGAATAACACACCGCTTTTGCGAAACCCAAACCGTGCAAAATGCAGCGAGACCCCCCGATGCTGACTCCGAAAAGATTCCTCACGACAGTCGCCTTTTCAAGCCTTTCTTCTTGAACGATATCCCGCAACCTGCTTGTCCACTTCTACTGAGACTCAGACCGACGGTGGCATGAGCGTCAACACAAACACTGCATACAACGGACATCTAATGCATACAGAAAACTTTTGTGCGCCCTACCGCTTTCCTCACAAACCTCAAAACAGAAACCGCAACCAAACCCGAAGCCAAGCGAACCCAAGCAAAAAAGGGAGCCTGCGTTGCGCCAGCCAAGGAAGACCATGGAATGGGACAATCATGCCTTTCCCCCCTGAGGAAAAGGTGTTTCAGTCCTTGCTGAAGACCGCCTCGTCCACATCTCTAAAATGCTCGTCTCCAGTGACAACCTTTCCTCTCAAATTCTTTGCAGCAGACAGGATTATAGAATCTGCTAGACCTCAGCCTTTCACTTTCTCGCTCATGTACGCGCTGGTTATGCTCGCTTCCACCGCTGTCTCAAGCGCGAGCGGAACCTCCAAGCATGACTGACACATACATCCTAGCCGGGTTCGCCGCAACAATCTCCGCCATCATAGTGGTCGGAGCAGTAATCGTACTGCTGTTCAGGAAACGACAGTAAACCTAGAAAACCATCACCACACATCCCCCCTTTTTTGCTTCCACACGCCAGCAATCGGAAACACTCTCTTCTTCTCCGAAACGTCACACAGAAGTAACTGAAATGCCAGTTAAAACGAGATATCGGAGAAGACAATAAGCAAGCGAATTTGCGAATAAGAAATCCAAAGTTTACCACCCGCAGTCAATTTCCTTATGAAGGCGCAAGGGGTGAGACTTGTACTCTGTGCTGAGTGGATACGTTTCCCGCGAGCCCCTTTCTTCCACGTTATTCTTCTGCCAGAGAAAACTCGTCATAACACGCGCTATCAAAAACGAAAGATGCGAACTACATTGATTGGATAACTTGAAGAAACTCGCGGACAGAAACTATCCGTATCTTCCTGTAGTTGCCCAGGTTAAGCAGGTGTTTGCCCCCGCTGACAACGTACTCTGCCCCAGCTGTCAGAGCACACTCAACAAACTTGTCATCAGCCGGATGCTCCGCCACGACATCGACCTTCTTGGCTACTTCGACAAACTTGACTACCTTGAGCACGGCTGCAATTAGCTCTTCACAGCGCAACCCCTCAGCCTGATAGATTCTTGCAAGTTTAGGGTAAGTCAAAACATGGCTGATTTCCCCAACAATGCTCTCAGACGCAAAAACGCTAACCTTGCTCTCTTCAGCCGCCTTTATTAACGCTGCAGGTTTTCCACCCCAGAGCAGAGCGGAAACCCAAACGTTTGTGTCAAGAACTATTTTGGGTGCGTGCCTCTTCGATGAGGGCATCTATGTCTTCCTCTGCAAGACCCATCTGCCGAATTCTGCTCCAAACTGGCTTCATAGTTTCTTCAAAAGACTTGTCAACTATTTTTTTGAGCACAACAGTATCGTCTATGGCTATGGCTAAGACTTTTTCGCCCTTCTTTAGGCTGGCTGCTTTTCGCACGTTTGCAGGAATTACTACTTGCCCTTTTGAGGAAACCTTGGTTGTTGACGCCTCAACCATGTCATCGCCATACAATAGTAAGAACTTTCTTACTTATAACCATGGCGCCCCTGTACTTTTCAACATAGAGGTGCGAGGGGTGGGACTTGAACCCACGAAGGCCTTCACCAGAGGATCTTAAGTCCTCCCCCTTATCTTAGGCTACTGATCTGGCCGCCTATTTAGACCTGGCTCGGGTACCCTCGCACCAGCCACTACACTTCACGGCTTGAGGCGTTTAAGTTTTGTGCAGCATGCCTGCGCAGGCTGACTGTTTCAACTTGGAACAGGGAAAAACCTTGGAAAATCTCAAATAACCCTTCTCAGCAATAAAGAAGGCTAAAAGAGGCACCCTCAGTTGGATGAAGTATTAGAGATGCTGGACCGGACAGCGAAAAGGATCCAGAAAACACTTGAAGAAAGCAAAGAAGCAGCAGCAAAGAAAGCACCGATCTACGAGCAGACACTCCGCTCTAAAGAAGCTGCAGAAGAACAGAAAACAAAAGCCCTGCTCGGCAAAGCACTCGAGCTAGACAGGCAGGAAAGACTATCCGCCCAGCTGAGCCTGCTGTACATCCTTCAAATCTTCGCCTTCAAGGTGAAAGTACTCGAAATCGAAGTAGCCAACATAAACGAACAGCTTGAGAAATCAGGAATCCTTGGGAAACACATGGAGATCGAAAGCATCAAAAAGAACATAGACGCACTAAAAATCCTGGTTGAGGCGCAGTACGAGTCGCTGAAAGAGATAAAAGACAACCAAGACAAGAATTTGCAGTATGTCTACTGAGTAGCCTCCGAACACAACGACAAGAGGGAAAATGATTTGTCAGACCGAGCAAGAATGGCCATGCTTCAAGCCAAAATAAGGCAGATGAGAAACAAAGCGACAATTGCATTCTTCATCACCGTCCTCTGCCTGATGGCGACAGTCACATGCTTCTCACTATACATCATAGCTTCAACAGAAGCGTCTTTCACCTGGCTGAAAGCCAGTGGAATGCACCTGATCGCGCTCGGCCTCGGAGTCCTAGGCATCGCGGCAACAGCGGTCGGTTGGACCAAGACAAAGGCTGCGGATAGACAAAAGAAGGAATACAGGAGGCAGCTTCATGAGGAAGTACTGATCCCGGCTGGCTACGAGTACTGCCCCTTCTGCAAAAAACGCCTGAAACCATAGACGATTTTTTCGGTTTTCCATTCGGAACGGTGGCTGAACCTGCTGAAGACTTTTGGCATCCTCATGATGGCGATGAGAAACAGTGAAGGGTCTCGATGAAAAGAAAACCGATATCGTCTCAGAGCATGACGGTGACAGCATTTTGTTATGCGCAGGTTCCAAGCTGACCGCGACGGAAAGCGGCGGTGGGCAAAACGGAAACAGAGAACTCTGAAACTCCTCGAAGAAGCACATGGAACGCGCATCAACGATTAGCTTCTACATTGCTTGAGGCTCAGTTCCGTATTCTCAGGCGTCTTTTCCTCAGGAACAGAAAACCTGCAAGCAAGGGCACCATTAGTAAAGCCAAGAGCAGAGTCGACGGAAGCTCTGAGGCAACATCTCCTCTAGGCTGGTACAGCAGCCAAACATACGGATTGAACTCATTCTGATAATCTGTTTTCCTAACATGACCGGCCAGGAACAGAGCTTCATTCACGTTCAGGAAATGAGTTGAATTGTGCCCAAGATAGACAACGGCAACAATCCTGCTTCCTGCCCCACCGTAGTCCCAGACGTATAAGTCATCAACGTCTAGGTAAACAGTCCTTCCAGAAATCATGGATCCCAGAGTTGCCTTTGCCTCAGCATACCCCGCCTCACCTGTTTCATCGGCATTGATGTCCGCCATTCTCACCCTGAAAGTGGTGCTGTTTACGGCTAAAATGTCAAAGGTATCCCCATCAACAATGCGAGTCACCGTTCCATTCATCTCTCCAGGATAGGCAGAAACAACGCTGGGAACTGCAAAAACAACGAGTGAAATCAGAACAAGAAAGATCTTCATTTCCGCATATACTCTGCCAGTATAAGCTTAATTGGTTTTTGGAAGAGCCACCTTTCATCAGCCACACTATCAGCATTAATCAGCATGACACAAAAGCAAACAGATATCAAGTTTGGCATAAGACACGCCATGATCACAAGCAAATTATGGAGAAAACTTACTATTGAAGCGGTGAGATGCAGCTACAGGCGAAACTTGCTGTTCATAGAAAAACTTGGTTAAAGCAGACAACAAGGCATTTAAGGTGTTCAAGATGTTTTTCTGCGTCTCAAGGCATCATCCCCATAGGGACAAAAATTGCAGCCAAAACATAAGCAAGCCCAACAGCTAAAAGCATCAATCCAAATGTCAATCCAGCAGGAGAATCCCTTTCTTTCTTAATCTGCCTCCAGTTCCAAATGTATTCAGCAAACTGCACCTTTCTGACATCTAAGGCAGCCCAAGCATTGTAAAGAGTTGTACCCGCAACGAGTGCCCCAAGCAGAATAAGCAATCCAGCCTCAATGAAGAGGACATCGCTCAGAAAAACTGAAGGAGACTTGCCCTTCCAAAATGGAAATATCCTTTGCGCAATTGGAAGAATGTCAGATACAAAAACAAACTCAACCAACATTGGAGCAAACAAGAGCAAAACGAAGAGCACCCAAATGAATACTCTCAAAATTACTGCCCACCAAGTCACTGAAGTCAATTCAAAGATAAAAAATGATTGCTTTCCACAGCATGCGCCAAGGACACTCCAAAAGAGATCCTAAATGGCCTTTTTAAGCAGGGTCAAGCACCCAAGACTCTAATCACTATGAGGCAGGGAAGCGAAAAATCAAAATGGCGAAATACCAAATGCGTCAAAGCAGAATGCCCAATCTGCCACACTACAGGCTCAATACAGCTATTCATCAACAACAATGCTGAAGTAAGGTACGCCAGAGCGAGGCAAGCCACAATTCACCCTCTGCAAAATAGCAAACCCAACCGCATTGAAAACTTTATTACCAAACAAGGGAGTCTCAGTTACAGCTGCAGAGGACACAGCAGGTCAAGTTGGTCAAGCCCATGGATTTGCAAACCATGACTCGCAACTCAGAGGCTGTGCCCTAAAATGCGAAAAGAAGCTTTGGGCGTGTAGCTCAGCACGGACAGAGCACCAGCCTCCTAAGTTGGGGGTCGTGGGTTCAAATCCCACCACGCCCGCTACAGCCGAACCAGGGACGCTTTA
>CAZQCX010000073.1:0-4411 GCA_964591705.1 uncultured Candidatus Bathyarchaeia archaeon
GGTGAAAGTTTTTATTTGTTATAGACAGCATAATCAAAGGTGCGATTGCCATGTTGAGGACAAACGCTGACCGACTCGTGAAAATCTCCGTTATGGGCGAAGTAGCCAGCCCTGTGGTAGGCAGATCGGTTTACAACATTTCAGCCACGGGTACGCCGTCAATTTTACCAGGGGTCGGCGGAATAACCTACAATCTGAGAGTCGGCGACCCAGCGTGCGGTTGGGAAGCTGACCACGTAGAGCCAAGCGTCAGCGTAGAAAACAAGGAAAACGACCCGCGATACGGGCAGGGCGCCAATGCTGCGTTTAATGTACTCTCATGTGTGGGCAACGAAGCAACCGTTGTCAGCGGTGACGCGAAAGGCGCCAAGGGCGTCGTCACAGGCAAGCACGGCGGAATAGATCACGTTCTCGTTGATTTTCAGCCAGAAACATTAGAAAAGCTCATGCTGGGCGACAAACTACTTGTCAAAGCCTTCGGCGTAGGCTTAAAGCTCACGGATTTTCCCGACGTAAAAGTGATGAACATGGACCCGCGCTTTCTGGAAGCGCTGAATCCGAAACCGCATGGGGAAAAACTGGAGGTTCCTGTAACGCATATTGTTCCCGCGGCTATAATGGGTTCAGGGTTAGGATCAAACCAAGTACACTCAGGTGACTATGACATACAACTGTTTGATGAAAAAGTAATGGAACAGTATGGGCTGGAAGATTTGAGGCTTGGCGATTTGGTGGCTATAATTGACGCGGATCACTCTTTTGGAAGAATTTACCGTCAGGGGGCCATTTCCGTCGGCATAATAGTACATACAAATGGCGTCACAGCAGGTCACGGGCCGGGAATCACAAGCCTGATGACGTCGCCATCAGGCAAAATCATACCACAAATCGATGCGAAAGCCAACATTGCCCACCTCTTAAAGTTGCGAGTAGGCATGTAGTCGTTTCAGACAGCTAATTTTACTTGCGTTTTCTGAAGAAAAGTAAACTGTCCTTTCGCATATGCGCTCAAATCTCTTTCGCGCACTGAAAATCATGGCTGATGCCTAAATTCAGGTTTTAATATTTTTATCAAGTTGCAGAATTAGGCAAACATCGAAATTTTTCATTGGTTCGTCAATAGCAAGGAGTGAATACTACTTCTATGTTTACGTAGCCATTGTAATCCTTGCTGTTTTCGATGTTAATTGTGACGAATCCTCTTTTCATTTTGGTCGCGTAGATTTCTGTTTTTTTGCCCTCAGCAGTCATTCCCTCAAGCGCCCATCCATTGGTTGGTAGCTTAACAGCATAGAATTCGGTAACCGTTGTAATGTTTGCTGAGGTCAAGTACGCGATAGAAACACTTTCAGAATAGGGCTCATAAGCGATTCTAATTGAACCAGAAAAGCGAGGAACATCTATTAAGTCTTCGCCTTCCACGTCTTCCTTTGGCAGTTCAGGTTCTTTTAGCGGCGCTTCTTTTGATTTGGTTGCTACAATAGAAACGATTATTTTGTTAGGTTCCGTTTCTACCGCCATAATCGTTGTTTCATAACCATCCTTCTTTAGAACGGAAAAACTGAAACCTTCTTGCGGAGTTTCGTCTCTCACATGGCTCCAACCAACCTTTGTCATTTCATTTTTAAAAGCTGATATTGCATCTTCTATCGTTCCAGTGCCTTGGTATTGAACGCCCAAAGCGTCTGTTGCGACATTAAGGTCTTGAACCTTGCTCCAACCCTGCGGCACATTTCCTATGCTAATTTCTGGTTTTGAAGAAGGTTTTAGAATAAAAAAATAGAAAGAGGCAACCACCACAACTAAAATCAAAACTGCGACTGTTGATATTATTAGCTTGTTTTTCGTGCCCATACTTATTGCTGCCCCCTGAGAATGGTGAAGTAGCCCCCTGAATGGCCTTCTGCAAGAGCCTGTCCTTTACTATCCCGTACGATTATCCTAACACGACATGTCGTTGATGGATTATTAGGTATTGTCCACGAGTAGACGCCGTCATTAGGCTCTTCTTGCGCAATTGTAGTCCATGTTTTTCCAGCGTCAATCGAGTAAGCAATGTCAATCGAGGCTATCCCTAGACCTGTGGTTTGCCAAGCTATGTTGTGGGTGTTTCCAACGTACAATGTTTCGCCTGTCTTTGGAGAAGCAACGTTAACGCTCACTGCAGGTTCGGTAGTGAACGAAGTTGGCGTGCTCCACTCCGACCATCCGCCGATAGCGTCTTTGTATCTGACTTGCCAGTAGTAAGTTGTGTTTCCGCGTAAAGCACTATCGCTAGGGACAATATGACCTGTGGCTCGAGCTGAGACCTGTGCATAAGCAGTTACTGGAACACGTATAAACAAGCCATCTGTTCTCCTATCTTCCCAATAGTAAATCTTCCATTCCGAAGCTACATGTGTCTGATTCTCAAAATCAGAGTAGGCGGACGCGGTGAGATGAGGTGTTACAGAGACATTGGTGGCTCCGTTTGCAGGTAACTCATTCGTTGGCTTAGCTGGCGGATTGTTCGTGAAAAAGAATGTAGGCGTGCTCCAACTCGACCATCTGCCTGTGCTGTCTTGGTATCTAACCATCCATCCGTAGGTTTTGCCCCACGTAAGAGGAGTTGTTATTGTATGGCTGTTTCTTGGGCCTCCCAAAGCTTGATACACAACGTCTCCGGGTATCTCGCTAATCATCCATTCAGACTCGCGCTGAGGGTCACCGTCAAGATCAACGTAGCTGGAAGCCATAAGAGTTGGGGTTAATGCTATGCCCCCTTGGCTAGCGGCAGGAAACGCGTTGACTGGCTTTTGCGGAGAGTGAGGCACAGTCTCTCGCGCTGGAACATAGATGCCCTCGATGGAAAACTCGACTCCACCACGTCCACCATGAGCAGAATCTGTTTTGGTTTCAGTTCCAGTTGATGTGATTCTTTCACCAAGCCGACCTATCACTAGCCAAGCTCTACCGGTCCAACGGCTGACCTCACCGGTCCTGAGGTTTGCCTTCAACTCTAATCGGTAAGGGCCAACTTCAGGGTTGATATCAAGCCAATGAGGTTGAAACCATGCCCTGGGCCAACCGCTTACGCCGTTTGTCCATGCATCAATGTCATCATCATCCCATAAACCTAAGATCATCCTAACTTCTTCGCTGCTCCGAACAGCATCCGAGGTATAGGGAAATGTCCAAACATCGTAACCAAGATATGATCCGGGGCGAACCACGTTTTCATCACCAAAATAACCAGTTACGAAATCTTCGTAGTCGAAGGAATAGGTGGTGCGGGTTGTATCACCAGGCTCAAGCACATTAAGCGTGACAAAAAGCTCGGCGGCACCTATTTCTGCACGTTGTCTTTCGACATCCATTGCTGTTGCGCTGTGAACAGTAAGTTTTATGGTTGAGTAAGGTTCGGTTTGCCATTTTTGGTGGAATTTATGGAGAAGCCCTGCTGTTAATCGTTGTGCAAGTTGAAGCATTTCCCGCTCAACTCCGTCGAAATCGTTCCCGTGCCACCAGGTTACCTTGCTGATTTTTTCCGCGGAGTTCTGCGCTGCGCCTTCAGCAAATGCAGAGGCGGGCAAGTCAGGGAAATAAGTGGTTCTTTCGGGGGCGCCTGGGTATGCAGTGGTTGCCAGATAATCCGTTCGAAGCATGTAGCCATCGGCGTAGTTCTCAAAATCCTGATGTCTGTGATGAGGAAGACCAAAGCTGTCAGTCGTATGTTGAGGAACAGTTAAATCTTGAACTATGTGGATTGCTTTACCCAAATTGAAGTAGGCATCGTAAGTTCTCCTTTCGCGCATCGCTTTTACTGCCAGCGCATAGTACCAGTCCGCCAATCTAACTGCTGAGGGCTGTGGCCCGCGGAGCGCGAACGCTTTGTTAGAATCACCACTCCATCCGAAAAAGGTATAAATGACGCTGTCAGGGACATGAAGCACTCCAACTTTAAGTCCTCTTACCGCACGATGACGTTCATTCGGATTGTAATAGTGGGTATTCCCCGCGGCGTTCCAGTCAGCGTCAATTAGACCTAGAATATTGAGGCGAATTCGACCAAATTCATCATCGGCTGCTTTATGACCATCAATTATTGCTTGTATGTTTAGCTCAACTGCATCGGCGATTTCTCCGTATCCATCGTTGCGCAGAATAACTGCTGCCTGCCGCGTAATAAGCTCGTGACCCTTTCGAGGTTTAGTCAAGTCAGCACGATACGCGGTCGGTCCCTCAGGCTGGTTATAAGCATTAACAAAACATGCCCCAACTAATAGAGAAAGCAAAAAAAGCCCAACAAAGACAGCTTTCCTGTTTACCGTCATGCTGTGAATGTATATTCAAACGACTTTTTAAAATTTGTGAAATTGTAAAGTCAAGTTGCTAACGTTACACTTATTTCTAGCATCCGCTCATACCAATC
>CAZQCX010000074.1:0-4387 GCA_964591705.1 uncultured Candidatus Bathyarchaeia archaeon
AGCGCGTGATCCATTTCGATACTTTTTAGGGCAGAAGCTTTTCCCTCAAGATAAGACGACCAATAGAGAGGAGTAATACAAAAGAAACAAGCAGGGTTATGACGGCGATTACTAAGTCAATGACAATCGCGTAGGCTGGAAAAGCGAGGGGAAGTATCAGTGCAGGAAAGATTGGAATAATGCCGATCACGACTCCGAGAGGCTGATTGGCACCCATGGGCGTTCTCTGAAGGGAACTGAAGGCCACCATGCAGACAGTGACGAGAAAGACTTCTGAAATGCCAATAGCGAAAGTGAGAACAGCCATGCTTGTCAGCAAGCTTAGGCTGGTTCCTAGGATGAAACCCAGAGTTGTGTTGAATATGATTGCGAAAAATAGCAAGTAGGCTGCTAGCGTCAGTGAGGCCTTCACGTAGCCTTTGAAAATGTCAAGTTGGTCAAGCCCAGTCGAGAGAAGGTATTCGAGCACTCCGTTGTTCTTATCGTACACGAACAGCATCACAACTGGTAACGAGAAGAAAAGGCCTGAGAGCGAGAGAAGTGCCACTGACAAAATGGGAAAGTTGTTCGACAAGTCAATTGGGGCAGGGTTGACAGAGTCGGCTGGGATGATTGACATTATATTTGATATGATAATTCCGTAGATGGTTATCACTATGCCAAGGATGAAGTAGGCTCGGCTGAGTCTGACGCTTCTCTTCATAGTAAGTTGCCAGAAGCTCATTTTCATCCCTCCTCGAAGAATTCCTGCAGTGGATTGTCTAGCTCGCGGATCTCTACGATTTCAGCGCCCAGTTTCACCAGATTGTTAACGATTTTTGCGACTTCGCTTGGGCCGTCAACAGTTACCACGTAATATCCGTTTTCAAACTTGGATTCGGGTAGCAACTTCGAAATGTCATTGAGAGCTTTGAATCCTGCCCGATATTGCTTTGTCTTAACGTTCTCTATCTTATCGAAGAACTTGAGTTCTCCGTTTTTTATCACAATCAGATATGTGCCAATTTCTCTTGCTTCGTAGAGATTATGTGAAGAGTAAAGGACAAACTTGTTTTTGCTCAGCCGAATCAGCAGTTCTCTGATTTCCTTGGAAATCTTTGGGTCCACATTTGAAGTCGGCTCATCAAGCAGGTAAAGGTCTCTTTCTCTGAGGAAGATTTTGCCTACTGACACTCTCTTCTTTTGCCCTTGTGAGAGAGAAGAATATTTCTTGTCTCGAAGTTCGGTTAGGTTTAGAAGTTTAATGACGTGTTCAACGTCTCCTCCTTCAACGTCAGCATAGTACTTCAAAGCGTTGTAGACAGTCATCTCTTCTGGAAGCGCATTCAAATGAGAGAGGTAAGCCATCCTCCTGCGCGCTTCTTTCGAACTGAAGAGGTCCATACCGTCAAACTTTGCTTGACCTGAAAAAGGTTTTAGAATGCCGCTGATGGCTCGGAAGAGAGTGGTTTTTCCTGCGCCGTTCGGTCCGAGAACAACGTAAATCGACGGTTCAGTCAGTTCAAGGCTGATCTTGTGAATTACTTCTTCTGCTCCGTATCCCGCGCTGAGTTCGTGGAGCTCAAGCTTCTGCATGCTGACTAACCTTTGGGCATTCTAATAGTCTGATGGCTTCATTTAACAGTTGTCAATGACGAACTTTTTGTCTAACCATGGATTAACAAAACGGAGATAAGAAAAACAAGCGCGCGGAGCGGATTTGCTCCCAGTCCTCAGTGGCGGCATCTTTCGCCATCCATTTTTCTCTTTCTATCAAGAGGCAAGAACTCTACAGCAATAATCTGTATGCTTCATCCTCAATCTCGGCAACTTCCAGCAACCTGTCTGATACTTCCTTCCTGTTCTGCTTCATAGCCGCCTCGCAGAGTCTAATAATGTTCTCTCCTGATTTTCTGAACATTTTAGACGCTTCCGTCCATTTAGCTATGCTGTATCTGTCTCCTAATAGACTAAGGACGTCTGCTTGCCTGAAGCGCATTCCGTTGCTGTTTTCGTAAGTCCTTGGCAACATCGGTGGTGTTGTCGCGTAGGCAACCAAGTGCTCGAAACACTTCTTATTGTCCCATTCAAGAACTTCCTTGGCTGCTTTTTGCATTGCAGGTATTCCGAAGAGTTTCACTGGAGGCTTCAAGAACTTCTGAGCTTTGAAACGGAAGCCATTTGTGCCTACATCAAACTCGGAAGGTATCTTTTCTGGAAGAGCAAAGGCTCTAAACGTGTTCTTCTTGCTTAAACCCGGCGTGCTTACGTTCAAAGATTTCTCGAAATCATCATATGGTATCCTCTGTACATCCCTGTAGCCACAATCAAGCGCGTAAACAACCCGTTCTTCGTCATCGTAGCCTACAACGAGAACATAGTGAATTGGAACATGAACTCTCTTGTGGAGGTAAGGGTAGTAATGCAGATAATACATGTCGAGTGCTCCCGCCATGACCGGTTGCTCATTGTTAATGAATTCTTTGAGTTTCGCGAACATGCTTTTGAATGCCCTTCCCTCGATAACGGTCTCCACAAAACCGGTGATTTTGGACAGGTCTCTTATCAAGTACTTAGGGCATGCACCCCAGTATACTTGACGCGGCGGATCTGCCTTTTCGAAACTCAGGTAGGTAAAACCCGGCATCCCGCCGACAGATGGAAGCAAGAAATCAGAGTAATACACACCTTTCCAAGCGAAAATATCCTCTAGGCCGTTCCAAAAACATGTGGAATCACAGACTCGGTGCGGTAGCACGGTTAACTTTCGCATGTGTGTTCACCATCCAACTGTGAGCGAACTCTATCACATCATGGGGCATTTATTGGTATCGTAACCGTGCAAAGCTACACTGTTGATTCACACTCAACAATATCTTTCCCTGCCAAAGGGCACTCCACAAAGCCTGGCGCGCTACATCAGGTTGTACTCGAGGTTTTGCTTCAGTTTTCTGGCAAACTCTTCCGCATGTTTGAGGTCTTCAGCGTTAGGTCTGCCCTTGTTTATTCCTCCGAACAATCTGAGGAAACTGTTGGTGTTAAAACCTGCGCATATGAATTCATCGACGATATGTAGCCTTTGGATTGCAGTTTAACCTTGAGCGGTTTGTGCTGTTCAAGTGCTTTCGTGAGCGCAGATTCTCCAAATGTTGCTGGTGCTCCAGTGGTCGAGAAAAAAACGCTTTCCTGTTGGTAGCCTGCGGCAGTTTGTCAGCAAGGTCAAACAGAGACGCGTCGTGTTGATAACTGCATGTGCCTGACCCGAAGCTAACACGATCAGGGCTCAGCTCCTCTGGATTGGTTTCTCGAGGCCACTTTTTTTGCGCTCCGAGCACTTTTGCTATGGCTTCCGCTGTTTTTTGGGTGTTGTTGTGATGGTGGGAAACCAAAACAATCAAAGATTCCATGATTGACTTCATTTGTACGTTTTCTTGCCCGGCAGTCGCATCCAGGTTTAGGACACTACTTCGCGTTGGGTATCCACTTCAGCTTGGGATTGGATCGTTTCGGTGTGCCTGCTTGATAGCCGCATGCATAGCATTTTCCATTATGCGTTGAAATTGCGTCCCCGCAGTTTGGGCACTTGTACTTTTCAGCTTGACTTTTGAGGAATTCATCCATCCCTTTTCCCGCATCACTTTTTGGTTCTCAACCATGCTCATCCCAAAACGCGCCTTGTAATAATCGTCGATTTTGGATAGATTTTTGCAGGGCATACCTGCACATTCATAGCAGAATCGGATATGCTTCTTTCCAACTTTTTCGCAGTCTCTTTTTATGAACGCGCAGTTTTTGTTTCGAACCAGACAACCTGTGCAATGTGATATTTCGCCCTTCTTGTAGGGTACTCCCCGCGAATACGCAAGGTAAGCTTTGCATATTCCACAGTTCATGCCACAAGGCGCAATTATAGTTTAGGTCAATGTTAATTAGACTGAGCCCTCTTTTGCTTGAACAGTAGGGAGGTGAACTGTTTGTTGATACGGCACCTTTCTGAAGCCGAATTGGAGGGCTTGATTAAGCATGAGGGCAGTAAGAGGTTTGTTGAGAGAATTGTTTTCATCCGAAGCATCTATGCTGGCGAGAAAGTGGAGACTGCCGCAAAGAAGCTTGGCCGATGCAGGGCAACAGGATACCTGTGGCTGGAGCGATGGAACACTGGTGGCGTAGGCTCCCTAAAACCTACGCCTAGAGAAGGCGTAGCTCCAAAACTTTCCAGAGACAAGCAACAAGAATTAAAACAAATACTTCAGAGTCAAAGTTACTGGTCTACAAAGCAGGTGAAAGCAGAAATTGAAGAGAGATTCGGTGTTAAGTATTCGCTTCGAAGCGTAAGCAGACTTCTCAGGCGCATTGGAATGAGGTATGCTAAGCCTTACCCGAGGGATTTTCGGAGGCCCGATGATGC
>CAZQCX010000075.1:0-4272 GCA_964591705.1 uncultured Candidatus Bathyarchaeia archaeon
CCATCAATTATTTCGCCGCCACACCACTCGGGAACGTTTGCGTTGTCCGGGTGCTGAGTAGACATGGTGCGTGGTATCTTTCTTTCTTCAAATTCGGGACTCATGAACAACTCCCCAACACGTGATTTACGTAAGAACCTTTCATGCAATTGGGTTTTACGGTTATTTTAACTTTTTAACGGTCTCGTTAGCTTTTTCGAGTTCTTTCTTCTTTTCCAACTGATAATCTTTCACATACTTCTCAAAGTCCTCATCGCTTAACGCTAATATTTTTGCAGCAGCGATAGCAGCGCCTTCAGCCTCGATCGTAACGAGCGAGCCAATGCCGCTTGGCACCCTTAGCGAGGAATAGATATCTGCTCCAGCAAACTTTTCAGAGTAAGGCGGGCACGCGATAACGGGCTTCGATGTGTTTGCGTCCACAAAAGCGCTCAAAGCGTTAGAACGACCTGCCACCGTCACGTAGACGATTTTTTCTTTCTCAAATTCCTTAAGGATCGCCAATACGTTCTCAGGTGTCTTGTGAGCAGAGGCAACTCGGAGGTCGTAATCTACTCTCAGAATTTTTAAGGATTTTGTTATTTCGCGGCAAAATTCTAGGTCTTTTTCTGAACCCATAATAATTACGGCTTTTCCCTTCATTATTTCACACCGATAAGAGTAACTGGTGACACATTAATTAATTTTTAGGAGTACAACTGCCCAAAAATAGGCTATTCCAGCAAGCTTTGCTTGCTTCCCTGAAGTGTTCATTACGGTAAATCTCTTGTAGCCAAGATTTGATAAAAATGCGACGATTTTACCGTTAGCCCCAAAAAGACTAAATGGAAGAAGAATAGTAGGAGGTCTAGTTATCTGTAGGATGTTGTGGTTAACGTGAGTCAAGGAAAGTTTGCGACCGCCATCAACTGTATTGATGGAAGAACGCAGTTGCCAGTGATTGATTACCTGAAAAGAAAGTACGGAGTTGACTACGTCGACAATATAACTGAGGTAGCTCCAGCCAAGGTTCTTGCGGGACGTAAAAATGCGGTGCAACTGAAAGCTATTCAGTATCGATTGAAGGTTTCAACGGAAAGACATAGCTCAGAACACGTAGCAGTGGCAGCACACTATGATTGCGCTGGAAACCCAGTTGATAAAAAAACACAGCTTGAGCAAATCCGGAAATCAATAAAAACAATTCGGTCATGGGGTTTCAAAGGCACAATAGTGGGTTTATGGGTTGACGAGAACTGGCTGGTTCAAGAAGTAGAAGAAAGCCAAAGTACGGAATAACAGTTACTTTGACTTCAGCTTCTTCTCAGTTGAAACGATTTTAACGTGCGCGTTTATAGGTGGGGTTTATGGCGTTCTTAAACCAACCGTTAGTGCCAGCATCTATCGAGTTGGGTTCAACTTCATATTTTGACGACATAACAGTCACCGTTTCACTTTAATGCTGACGAATTTTCGCATCTCATCAGCAACTAAAACTGAACTGGAAACAATTAATATTATCAGCCAGTCCCAAGCCGAAAGTGCAGTAGTGCCTAATGCACCCTGCAACGGAGGCAAAAGTACAGACAACACCAACAGCGAAACCGAAGAGGCAAGTCCAGCAAGTAGATATTTGTTTGTAGTTAAGCCGAGTTTGAAAACTGATATCGTGCTTGATCTACAATTCAGCGCGTTGAACACTTGGAACATCGCTATGGTGGCGAAGGCAAACGTCTGAGCTCTCTGAATATCGCCTCTATTCCATTCATTTATAAAAAGCCACAGAGTGCCAACAGCCATAAAGACGCCTACGTAGATGATGTTTAACATAATGTCTCGGTTGATTATTCTTTCTTTAGGTTTCCTTGGAGGCTGATTCATAACGCCTTTTTCTTTTGGCTCCATAGCTAGGAACTTGTCGAGTAATCCGTCAGTTACCAAGTTCACCCACAATATCTGAACTGGGGTGAATATTAGGGGAACGCCTGGTAAAAGAATTAGAGCAGCCAGTATCGTGATTATTTCGCCCGTGTTAGTTGAAATGAGGAATTTGACGACTTTCCTAATGTTTTCAAACACTACGCGGCCTTCTTCCACCGCGTTGACGATGCTCGCAAAATTGTCATCGGTCAAAACCATGTCTGCCGTCTCTTTTGTGACATCGGTTCCTGTAATGCCCATGGCAACGCCTATTTCTGCCGCCTTTAAAGAGGGAGCATCATTGACACCGTCACCCGTCATAGCCACAATGTGACCTTTACGCCTTAAGGATTCCACAATCTGATATTTATGCGTTGGAGAGAGACGAGCAAACACTGACGTTTCGTTTATTACAGCGTCCAACTCGTCATCAGACAAACCGTCAAGGTCGGCGCCTGTGAGAACCTTTGAGTTTGTCTCTATAATGCCTATTTCTTTGGCAATAGCCTCCGCGGTTAGTTTGTGATCTCCTGTAGCCATGATAACTTTGATTCCAGCTTTTTTGCAGAGCTGAACTGCGGCTTTGGCTTCAGGTCTAGGCGGATCTATCATTCCTGCAAGACCAACAAAAACTAGTTTGGGGTGTCTGCGTTGGATGTCTATCTTGACTTTTTCAAGTTCGTTTGTTTCTATTGGCTCATAAGCCATGGCGAGCACTCTTAATGCTTCGCTGGCCATTTGTGTGCTGGCTTCTAAAATCTCTTCTTTCTTTTGCCGGGTTAGCAATTTTGTTTTGCCGTCTTCGAGAATTTCGGAGCACATTTCCAAAATGATTTCTGGCGCACCCTTAATGTAGACATCAAGCTTTTCCTTTGAAATTGTGTGGAAAGTAGCCATGTATCTTTCTTTTGAATCAAACGGAATCTCGTCTACGCGAGGATACTTCTTCTCAAGTTCGTCTTTCTGAAAGTTTGCTTTTGCAGCTGCCACAACCAGTGCTCCTTCTGTTGGGTCACCGTGAATTTCCCATCGACTTTCTCCATCGAGTTTGTGGCTCCTTAGCCTTGCGTCATTGCAAAGAGTGGCTATTTGGAGCAAGAAACTAAGCGATTCATCTTTTGCTGCATCTACAGCCTTGTTGTCTAATTCAAAGTGCCCTTCTGGAGCGTAGCCTACGCCTGTGACCTTAACCATTTTGTTGTTCGTGAATATTTTCTGGGTGGTCATCTGGTTGGTTGTTAGTGTTCCAGTTTTGTCTGTGCAAATTACTGTAGCGGAGCCTAATGTGTCAACTGCCTGTAACTTTCGGATTATGGCATTTCGTTTTGCCATTCTATGTACGCCGATTGCCAGGGTTATTGTTATCACTATGGGTAGCCCTTCAGGGATAGCTGAGACTGCGGCTGCCAGAACGAACAAAAATGCTTCGAAGAATTCAAAGCCGCGAAGAAGACTGATTACTAATATTAAGCCGCTTGCCAACAGTGCAAACAATCCGAGCTTTCTACTCAGGTCTGCTGTTTGCTTTTGAATCGGAGTTGCAGCTTTTTCAGTCTCTTTTATCAGTTTAGCTATTTTGCCTATTTCGGTTTTCATTCCAGTAGTGACAACAACGGCTTTTCCTCTTCCGCGAGTAACTATTGCGCCCGAAAAAGCCATGTTTGTTCTGTCAGCTACAGGCAAGTCTTTCTTGAGGGCGATGACTGTTTTTCTCACTGGTGTTGATTCGCCAGTTAACATGGATTCGTCTATTTCAAGATTCATAGCCTCAAAAATGCGCGCGTCAGCTGGAACCTTATCCCCCGCGTCTAATTCTATTATGTCGCCTGGAACGATTTCTCTTGTTTTTACGCGCATTTCGATGCAACC
This sequence comes from uncultured Candidatus Bathyarchaeia archaeon, assembly GCA_964591705.1. Classification (GTDB taxonomy): domain Archaea; phylum Thermoproteota; class Bathyarchaeia; order Bathyarchaeales; family Bathycorpusculaceae; genus UBA11855. Next base: position 3,769 of record CAZQCX010000075.1, read on the forward strand.
GCCTGTTTCAGTGCAGTCTCGAATTACCTCTGCTTCTGGTGCTGCCATTGTTTTTAGGGCTTGGAGGGCTGATTCTGCCTTGTATTCTTGGAAAAAGCCTATGGCAGTGTTCAAAGCTATGACAACTATAATGACTGCCATGTCGATTAATTTGCCAACAAAGAACGAAATTAGCGCTGCCGCAGCAAGGACGCCGACAAGCGGACTTTTCAGTTGACGTACGAGTAGAGCCAGTTTGATTATTTTCTTTTCTTCTTCCAGCTCGTTTGCGCCGTAGGTCTGCAGTCTCTTCTCTACTTCGGCGGTTGTTAATCCTCTTTCGCTTGTCTTAAGCCTCTTGAAACTTTCTTCAGCGCTCAGAGCGTGCCAAACATTTTCCTGAGTCAAGGCGCTTATCTTCCTGAAATTTTTTGGAACCCAATATAGATTAATTACTTTAAGGCTTGACGATTATAGTGATTTTTTGGCTGCGAGTTTACACATCTTTCGTATTCCTCTCATACT
>CAZQCX010000076.1:0-4091 GCA_964591705.1 uncultured Candidatus Bathyarchaeia archaeon
ACCCATAACATGAACATTCAGTATGACGCTATTTGGTATGTCGGTGCTTTGGGCGACATAAGCAGCGGGTTCGCAGGAAACGTCAAGGCAAGGGTATACAACTACTATCCATCTCCTATCAAGTTTGATAGGATAACAGTACACCTTGTTATGCAAGGCTTCGGCGATTTCCAAGGACAAACACTAATGCTATCTTACGATTCGGATGTTGACGCAGAGGCGGCATGGCATGGGTACTGCCTGACAAAATAGAAAAACCATGAACAATAACTCCTTCTCCCTTTTTTGGTAATTGTAACGTGAGATGTGACATTAATGAGTCTAGAACGCGTATTGAAAGCGCTTGAGAATTTCGGTCTTTCACGCACTGAATCCGAAGTGTATGTGTATTTAGCGAAAGCTGGACCCAGCAGAGCCAAAGACCTGCGGGACGGACTAAGAATGGCAAAACAACAACTATATCCAACATTAAGAAGTTTGAAAAAGAAAGGAATAGTGAAAAAGAAACCTGAGCGATCTGCGCTGTTTCGGGTTCTAGCTTTTGAAGAGCTGATAGAGCGTTACATGAAGCTCTCTGCAGAAAAGACAAAAACCCTCAATGAGGAAAAACAAGAACTTGCCAAGAGCTGGCGGACTATTACCGCTAAAGACAACAGCTAATAAAGCAGGTCCACGAATTCTGCCAATAGCAGAGTCAAACATTCTTTCCGCTGCACCCGGAGAAAATCTTATCTTTGCAGCTTCAACTAATATACCTGCGCTCAAGTTCTAGACGCAAATGATTAAGGCGCATGGTTCAGGGTTTCATATGAGCTTGGAAAAAGTAACCAAAACCCTCGAAAGCATGGGACTCACGAAGACAGATGCCCAAGTCTATGTGTTTTTAGGCAGAAAAGGCCCTCAAAAAGCCCGGGATATAGCAAAAAACCTGAGAATACCAAAGCAAACAATCTATCCAACAATAAGAAGCTTGCAAAGCAGAGGAATCATAATCTCACCACTTGAGCATCCCGCCAAGTTCAGCGCCCTACCCTTGGAAAAAATTGTTGATCGTTACATCAAGGCCAAGACAGAAGAAGTTAACCAAATCGAGAAGGGCAAAAGGGATCTCCTCAGGGATTGACAGTCAATCGCCATCACAGAGGCGGTGGACCAATCTCCGAGATTCACAGTTATCGAAGGTAGAAACTACATCTATTCCAGACTCAAGCAAATGGTTGAGGACGCCAGAAGCCAGCTTTCGGTTGCATTTACTGTTGCAGACTTGATTCGGGCTGATCAGTTCGGTCTGTTGGACGCAGTTTTTCATCGTGTGCAGACGACAAACACTGCATTCAAATTGCTTACAGAACTGTCCCAAGACGACCTGAAGACGATGAAGCTGGTCCTAAACATAATACCAGTAGGAATGAAGTTTGAGGGAAGAACGCCAGAACTTGGTCTCAAATTGATGTCGAGAATGCTCATCAGAGATGATACTGAAGCTGCCTTCTTCGTCGGTCAAGACGCTGGAGGATCTGATGACGTTTGCCTCTGGACAAACAGCAAAACCATCGTGAACTCATTCAAAGCAGTATTCGACGATCTTTGGCAGGACTCCAAAGACATTAGAAGAAGAGTAGCCGAGGTCGAAGCAGGCAAGCCAACACCAAGGACTTACATAATTAGCGATGCAGAAACCGCAGAAAAGAAGTATAACCAAGCGATTGAAGCCGCCAAAACCGAAATCATCATGATGACTTCCTCAACCGGTCTCTCAAGCATTTGTCAAAGCCGAGCGAGGCTAAAAGAAAGAGTCGAAGAAGGCGTTTCCGTTAAGATAATGGCTCCAGTGACGAGAGATAACCTTGCGACCGCGTTTCAACTCTCTGAATGCTGCAAGGTTCGACACGTCCCAGCAACTTATCTGAGAACAACAATTATTGATTGTTCCACTCTCTTTCAATTCAAGAATCCCCCAATAGAAAACGAAGAACTCAACCAAGGATTGAGCTTTGAAAACGCGTTTTACTCCAACGATGCTGCATACATCGAGAGAATAAAGGATATGTTAGAGGATACATGGAAAAACGCATCGACTCCATCAGCGGTAACGGTGGAAGACATCACTAAACCCCAAATGCCTGCAATTGCCCCAGTAAAAGATAACGAATACACCATTTCTAGGAAAGACGGTCCCTATCAGAAGGATGTCGTTTCCATTAATGAAAAACCCGGAGGCATAACTGAGCAGGAGGTCCTAAACAAAATAATAAACGCCAAAAGAGCTCACTTGAAAAACCCCCTCAAGGATTCAGCAAAGTTCTATGGGAGCGCTGCATCCGCAGTAATTCATTCGCCCGAGAACTTCAACTTGCCGGGCATGCTTCTAATGTTCTTTCACCTAAACAAGAAATCAACCTTTGGCGCAGAAGATTGCTTCCAAGTCCACTTGTGGCTCGAAACACCAAAGGGCCATTTGTATGTACCAGTAGCCTTCGTGGGGGACAATCCCGAAGGTATGGAAGTTCGAAAATCGTTTCTGGCAAATACACCTGCCAGCAAAAACGTGATCACACTAAGGAAAGACGAACTCCAGATTCAAATGCACGGTAACACTATGTTCGCAGGTTGGACAGTGCCTATACCGCTGTTACCACCCAACTATGTTCTTCCCCCCGCGAGCGTGCTGTTCGAAGGCTACGGCAAACTGAAAACTACTGTGACATCAGCAGTATTTCCCTCAGGGACAAAATGCTTGTTGGAGTCAAATGGTCTTGATGCTTTCGTAACTTTCTTCCACCCTGAAGCCAAATACGCAGGACTCGGAACTGATGGAACAATTGCCAGAGACCTAATTATGACAACCCGCCCTCCTACTAGCTCGAAAATCCATTGAAAGGCCTCAATAGCATAACCAAGCCAGAAAGGGAACTCCATGGCTTGCTCCTCAAAGTGAACCTCAAACAGTCGTTTTCCTGTTGTGAGTGCTTGAGAACTGATAGTATAGCAAGAGTGAGAGGAAACGCTTGCTAGCGTTTAGGAAACAGGGAATAAACCAAGATTTGGTCCCCAGATACGCAACCCCACGATGGTTGAACCTGTCTGATGAAAAGATGGTTGGGTCAATACGGATGATCCAGAAGGCAGGGATCGATTGTTCCATTGGATCATGCTCCTGACGAGAAGCATACAGGATGCAATTGGCATGCTTGCCTAAACCTGGATCTTACTGCTGAGGGTAGAGAAACCGAGGAGAAACGAGTGCTGAAGATTGGAGAGAAGCGTCATCGCCAGAAGTATACCCTAAAGATGGCTTTCGCGTAATGGAAGACCCTGACGCAAACTCTTCTGCGTTGTTCAAGCCTTTAACCCGCAAGCTGCTTGCGCAGCTGTTCCATCTTCTGCGGATTTAGCCTTGCAGTGATTCGCTAAGGGTTGCCAGAAACCTCATCACTTGCTCTATCTTGGGTTCAGACATACTCAAGGCTGTTTCTATGGCAGCTCTGGGTTTTGGATGGGCTGAGTTGCGCATTGTGTCCAAAGCCACGTCGATGTTGCAGAAGAGAGAATCCCAAGTGATTTTCGCCCTCTGCCCCTTAAGCTCATATAGAGTCAACACGTGTGCGGTCACGATGCTCAGGTTGTCTTTGAATGCGCGAAGGGCAGCCACAACCTCAAAGTCTTCCATTTCTCGTCCCGCAAGATATGCTCTGATGGCTTGATAACGTTTCTCTAACGCTGCAATCTCGATGCTTATGTCTTTGCGTATTTGGGCATCTATTCCGTCCTGCATAGGCAGTCAACCTTGCTTCGAGTTTTTAGCCACAGGTAGATAAGCCTTCCCCACGTTTTTGGATTTTGCGACTAATTGCTCGACCACCCTAATCACGGCAGGAAATGTACGAGTGCAAGAGAGACCCGCAAAGAATACATAGACAGATGGAGTCTGCTATATTGAAGAGCTGCGTGTCAGAGCAGAAGTCGCAGAAAGTCAACACCGAAAGAGCAAACGCAACAACTAGAGATTCTGAACAAAGATCTACGCTCAGAAAGATTAATAAATCCTGATAGAATGTTACACTGTCGCTACTTCCTAGCGACACGAATCG
>CAZQCX010000077.1:0-3800 GCA_964591705.1 uncultured Candidatus Bathyarchaeia archaeon
ACAAGAAAGCTACAGGCTTCACAGGCACCGTCACATATGAATTGAAAGATAAAGATAACCCGTGGAATAAAACCACGTATATGCTGGCACGTTACGCGGAATACGCTAACGTAGGCGGAAATAAAACAGCAGCATACGGACAAACAAGGATTGTTTTGCAGAATTCGCTGGTCAACTGCTGAATTTTTGGGGCTTACCCAAGCGAGTCCGTCTCGGGGTATGTCGTGTTTTTCCAATTGAGTAGAAGAAAGAGCCATGCGGGAATTACCCATATTGACTTGCCGTCTTGTTTGAATTCGGTTAGGGATTCTTCGCTTATCAAGATGCCAAACTTAGTGTTGTTTTCCTTCATGAATCTGAGCAGTCCCTTCAGGTCTTTTTTTCCGATTTCTTTTGAGTATTTGACTTCTATGGGCACAAGCGTTTTGTTGTTTTCAAGGACTGCATCTACTTCGTTTTTTCCTCGTCGCCAATAATGCCTTGCTTTGCAGGATAGCACTATTAGGTCTTCAACTACTTTTGACAGAAGTTCTTTTTCTTGGAAGCTTTGGGGGTCAAGCGAGAATATGATGCCGGTTGAGCGTACGTATGTTTTGGGAAGTTTTCGGATTGAGAGTGCGCCTTTTCGGTAGTTTGATGTTTGATAGAGTAGCAGAGCGTACTTTAGAAGGTGGAAATAGTTTGAGATTGTTCTTCGATCTCTCTTTAGATCGTTTGAAATGCTAATGTAGTTGGTAAGCATGCCGGGATTTGCGCATGCCAGCTGAATTATTTTTTGGAAAAGTTCAAAATCTCTTTTTTCGATGAGAAAGGCAAAATCCCTGAAGATGACCCTGTCAGTTACGCTGTTTCGGATGTATTCGGCTATGTATTTTTCGTTGCTTTCTTCAGTCAGCTCTGGGAAGCCTCCTTTCCGCATGTAATCCATGAATAACGGTAACACAATAGCTTGTTTTAGGTAGGCTTCTTTGAGCTTTGAGTAGTCGAGTTGAACTGACTCAAGAGGGAGATTTTTCATGTCTAAGAATTCCTTGAAATCAAGCGGGTCAACGGCTACTGAGAAGAATCTTCCGGCTAGTTTTTCTCTAACCGACCTTTCGACGAGTAAAGATGCTGAGCCGGATACAATGAACTTGATCTTCGGGTAGAGATCATAAAAGGTTTTCATTTTTCCTTCCCACCCTTCTGAATATTGCACCTCATCCAAGAAAACGTAGACTCTCTCCTGTAAGGACGAGAAGTCCTTCATTACGACATTCTTTTCATAGTAGTCTAGTATCTCTTCAACGCTGTCTTTTTCTTCGTCGAAGGAAAAATAGAGGATGTTTCTAGGTTGAATGCCTCTTGACAGCAGCCTCTGGATGATTTGAAACATGATTGTGCTTTTTCCGACACGTCTTAATCCTGTAATGACTATGGCCTGTCTGGTTTCTAATTCGTCGGAAACTTGGAAGTAGCAAGATCGCCTGAAAGGTTTAGCTAGGTCTTCTGAGACTTTGTTTGTCCCCCAGTGCTGGTTGAATCTCTGCAGGCTTCTTAAATCAATCATATCTGTACTTCTACATGTACTTATATTTAAATTATTAGTGCATTATAAGGATCAGATAATAAACCCAAATCATCGAATACAGCTTGCCTTGACATTAGATTCTGGGTTAAGCCGTTGAGAGGCAAACACCAGCAGGTTCGGGTAAAGCTTAAAGAAAAGCCTGCAATCCTCAGAAGAAAGCCTGCCAATCAAAACACCCTTCGACAGCCTTCTGCAACTCACCCATCACCAGCCCCCTAAACCACTCACCAACAAAACACAGCTAAACACTTAAAAGCTCAAGCAAAGAATAACTTTGATTCCGCCACATCAAGAAGTGCCAAACACAGCGCAGGACACGAAACACACCACCCACATGCCCGCACACTACGCGGAATACGCCAACACAGGCGGAAACAAAACAGCAGCATACGGACAAGTTATGCTTTCTGGTTTGTCAGGTCCTAAAAGTTATACACCATGCAAATTCGATAAGAACCAAGCTAGATAGGAGTCTCCTCCTACAACAAGGGAATCTCCGTGTGTTGTCAAGAAGCCGGGCAGGCGCCAATCCTCTTTGCTGAATAGAAGGTAAGCCGGTTGCCCTTTCAAGATTTGCCACAGGCGTTCTTCGATATAATGATCATCTGTGATCACACTGAAATGAGTGAGTGGTTCTGGTCTCTTTTCAAATCTGCTTTGTTCAATACTCAATCGCACTCTCTCATAATCAGTTTTTATACCAATTACCTTTACAAATTCTTCCACGAGTCTCATTCGCCAAGGTATCCTTACCCCTTCCGCTTTTAGTTCTTCTTTGGTAGCAACATCAAATTGGACTCTAGGCAGTTCATTCAAAGATAAATAGTCAAACTGGACGGAGCTTTCAGCCGTGCTTTTGAAAACTGCGGGTATTGAGTCCATTGAACTACGGCAAGACATTTTTTGCGCCATCTTCAAAATACCGTACTTTGGAGCTTTCTCGCATAATTCAGTCAATTGTTCATTAGAGTAGCTGATTCCCTTAGGAATCATGAATTCGTCTCTCTCAAGCTGAAGCTTTGTTTGTGCTAATATTTGGCCATCATTGAGTCTTCTTCCACCCGCAGGACGCTGTATTGTCCAAGCGAGAAGTATTGCGGCCATTATAGGAGCTGCGTGTCGGCTCGAAGGAAACTCTGAGTATGATTGCAAATCAGGGAGGCAACTTCGAACGTCACTTTCGAGTTTTGATGGTTTTATAGTCATTCCATTGGGTAGAGCCTTGCTTAATAGGGGGAAATTAAGAGCCGGAATGAACGCTGTTGTTTCACATCTGCCGTGTCGTGCGCCTCTGCCAATGCGTTGCATGAAAGACGACGAATCATGAGCTTCAAAAATCAGAGAGGCTGTGTCAAAGTCTATTCCTACCTCGATAGCACTTGTCCCCGCTACAATTGGTTTGAATTCGAAGATGTCTCTAGGCCTTGAACTTGAAGGGACAAGGCCATGGATGGCGGTAACTTGATTAGGATAATCCTTTTCCAAGTCTTCTATGATTTTTGCACATGTTATTACGCTATTTACTATCAAGAGGACTTTAACAGCTTGAGGCATGTTCTTACTTTTCTCAAGATATGAGTTAACTAAACTCTTTATTTTTGGGATATCTTGCGAGCCCAAAATTCCTGCGGTGCCTTCAATGTTAATATCCATCTGATGCTTAACAACATCACCTTCATCTGATGGTTCAGCGATTATTGCTTCAATTTTTTCATGAATTATAGATTCTACATCGATAGGAGTCGCACTGCTAAAGATGATCTGATCAAAATAATGTTTGATATATGATAGCATGTATGTTACAGTTGCAAGAGCGTATCCATGGTAAAGATGAAATTCGTCAAAGATCAGCAAGTTGGGCGGGTTTCTATTAAAAATAGAATCAAGCAATTCCTCATTTCGGGCAAACTTGTACAGAAAAATATAGTAAAGTATCTCAGGGTTTGAAAGAATGATTCTAGCTTCTGCTGGATCCATGCGAAGCTGTTCGACGAGCGCTTTTCCTTCAGTACTCTTAGATTCTTGGGCAATAGCAGCAAGTGTTTCTCCGTTAAGAACGTATAGATTAACGTCTGCGTTCCTGCTCTCTTTTTCCTTCACTATGTCAGCTCTCGATTCTAGTGTTACGTTTGCTTTTTTTCCCAATTTATCTATAAGTTTACTCAACGAGCGTGCTTGGTCCCAAATTAGGGAATTGGTAGGATAAATTATAATAGTCGTGCCAAATCGT
>CAZQCX010000078.1:0-3719 GCA_964591705.1 uncultured Candidatus Bathyarchaeia archaeon
TATTTCACCGATCTGATCAACCATTGGTAAATGTAAAAAAAATAACCAACAGCGAACGCAGTCAAAACTACCTCGACCACAAGGATTATGGCGTTTTGCTCAACTGCCATAAAGTATCCCTGTTGGGCTATGCCCGCGAAGACCAAAACTTGCAGAAAGATGGCTCCTCCAAGACAGCCTAGTCCGAGCATATGAAAAACAACACGGATCCCGCGATTGATTGCAGGCGATTGGTTCATCTTTGGTCAGAGCTATACTGATTGGCCGTGAGCATATGTTTTGCGAAATAATACGCAGTATCTAAACTACATATTCATAATTTCCGTTTCTTATGGGGGTCGGTCTTGTTTCTTCGTTTCTTGACATGCCACAGTGTTCTTCAGCTCCGCAATATCTTCATCATCAATGCGGAGTCTCTCAGTTTTCGAAGGATTTCATGTGGAAAGATGCGTCTATCTTTTCTTCAATACGATCCTTCCCAGTCTACTGCCTCTTCAAGATCTCACAGTTTTGGCTATCAACATCGAGTAAGGAATCTACACTTCGGCATGCTTTTGAGATTGTAAGTATTATCGAAGGCAATACGAAAACGCTAAAGACCCGTGAATACTTAGCTGTGCCAGCCTTTCTAATGACGCTTGGATCTCCCCCCCTCATTATGTATCCACTTATGAAGGCAACTGTGAATGCCCGAGCTCTATCGTTTCCTTGCGAAGACGAAAAATAATGCCCCGAATAATACAGTAATTCCGCAACGTCCCATGCCTTGTCCCCATCAGTGGAGGCTTGTTCAAAATCCAGGAGGTAAATTTCGCCCGTTCCGCTAACTATGATGTTTTCTGGTTTGGCGTCGCCTAAGACGATATCAAGTGAGTGCACCCTGCTCAAAGTCTGGCCAACTTTTGATATAGTCTGAAGATATCTCTCCGCTTCCCTCACGTCTTTTGAAGCTGCGAGTTGCCGAAGAGTGAAAGTCAGACTTTTCCCCTCGATATATTCCATGATAACAAGTCTCTTTCCATGACTGATGTGAAGAATTCGCGGTGTGTTGAACCCCTCTTTTCGTAACAACTCGTTTATTGCGCACTCTCTCTCAAGCCTAGCTCTGCCCAAGACCGCAAAGGATCTAGCTCCGAGAGCCCAAATATTGAGGGGTAACCATTTGATGCCAGACCAATCCTTGAACCGCTTTATTAACAATCTTCCTACGTTGCCGTTGGATCCCGCTTCCGCGAGATAAACGTCATTTAGCATCCCTCCAACAGGTTTGATTGAGACTTCACCTTTTCCACGTTTGAGGAGAACCTTTCTAGCGAAATCATCCACACTTGTCCTATCAGCTAACGAAACCAACCCGCTTGCAGTTGGCACAAAAATAAACTCCCGTGGATCGACGAGGGATTTCGCCTCGTTTTCTTTGCCTGTAAGTGCTTGAAGCCTGTGCATCCCCTCTTTGCTTTTAGCCAGGAAATTTAGAAGTTGAGGGAAGACTTCGAGCAGTGAGGTAAAAATTGCTCGGGGGGCGGTCTTAGAGATTTTTGTCAGCTTCATTTTGCGTCTGCTGCTTGCTGAACCAAAGTTTTTTGGGATCAAGACGTAGCCATCAGAAAAGACTATCTTTCTTTCATTCGCAAGCTCCCTTAGAGCTATTATGTATGAATCTAAGACTGTTGAGGAATAGTCCTTGACATTTTCGATTAGCGTAGCTGTAGAGTAAACAAGAGGTGGAAACAATCTAACTCTATTTACCATTGCCTCAAACATGAAATATTCAGGTGTTATTCGCATTTGCATAGCCAACGTAGGAAAACCAATAGCGAGACTCTCAAGGAACTCTAGAATGAGACGCTTTTTTAGCTTGATTTCCTGTGAAAGCAGATAGTTTTCCCCTGCTATTGAAATGTGCGGAAAAAATAACGTTCCTACAGTAGCTTCTCCGAGGAAGCCTCGTTGAATATCCTTCTCGAAGATCCACTTGTCAACAGCAACAATCACTACGTTCAGTTTGCCGATGGTCTTTACATGACTCATCAGTCTTGGCTGGTAATCAAGGATGACAAGGATAACCTCAATTATTCCTTTAAAGTCTTCGTCTCCGGGGCAGCAATCGAAGGCGTTCACAGCGATGATCTGCATCGAACCAGCTATTTGCCTGCAGAAATCCAGAATTCTGTGTTGCAGTTTACTGTCAGTCTTGATGTTTCTACGGATCGCTCTTTCACCAGATAGAATCTACACTATGGGTTAAGGTTTCAGTCATATATTTATCGTGCGATTTTCTCCATGATCCCAACCTCGTCTATGCTGACCTCTGCGAGGTGGCAGGTCTCTATTGTCTGGCTGCGTTTCGATCTATATTAGTTACCGTACAATTTGCTTGCGCCCGTTGGTGATCTCTTGGTGGTTTGTTCTCCAATGGAGCAGTCGAATGAGGGCGAGTACGCTTCTAAGTGGGGCTTTTGCCTATTGTTAGTTACTGCAACGCGGCGAATCCTACGTGATATTCACAAGTTTGCGTCTGTCAAGTTTGGCCTGAAGCCCTTTCCTAAGCAACTATTTCTATATTCTCGTGCTTCTTGAGATGCTTTCTCTGTCGGGTCTTCGTTAGGTGCAAAGAATACTTGGCACTGCGGGTTCATTGTGGAGAATGCACAACAAGACAGACATTCATACTTGACTTTGTAATTGCCGAGGGGCCTGCGAGAGATCCCAAAGAGTCAGTGCTACGTAACCTAAATAAGCTTACAGGTAAACGTATGGAGCGGAGTCCCGCAAAGGAAACCGAAAAGTTGACGGAAGCATACCGTAAAGAAATTGTGCAACGCATTACAAAGAGTCTGTTAGACCTGCAGTTACTTCGCATGTTGCAAGCGCAGCCTCTGTGGGGTTACCGGATCAAAAAGCAGGTTGAGGCAGACCTAAGCATCAAGCTCAGGCATGGTGCATTATATCCAACGCTAAATCAACTTGAGAAGAGAGGGTTCGTCGTAAGCCAGAGACAGCAACAAGACGGTAGAGCTCGAAGGGTGTATACTATTACTGCAGAGGGCGAAAAATACCTGCAGAGCTATGTCCACATTATCAGGGAGCATACAACCGAATAAAGAGACGCCTTTTCTGGATGGAGGGAATTTGGCGGAAATTGTTTATTTGAATGGGCACGAGAAAACTCCAAAACGAAGTCCTGAGAATGGTAAGTTCAACTTCCACTGTGGTTATGCCTTCTTTGAGCTGCCGTGACCTGTCTCGAAACGCCTCTCTTCCTATCTGCTTGCACCGCCAGCGTATGGTTTGCCCAGTTTATTCGAAGAAACAGGCATTCTTTTATCGTCCTCTTTCTTCAGGAGATTCTTGGAGGTTCCCTGAATAATAATGGGGCTTCACGTCACTCATGCGCAAAACAAGTATGCAACGACTGCGTGAATGATTGAAATTTTGGCAACTTGACATGATAATTAAGAAACGCTTAACTGTTAAAAGCTGAATAATAGTAGAAGAAGATGGAGAAATTGCCAAACCTGGGAATATTCAAGAAAGTCAAGAAACAAGGGCATATAGAACCTGTGAAACCTGCTGAGCCTACGGCCAGATCGAGAGTCAGCGAAGAAGAGCCCCCCAACCCCTCTGTTGAATCTTCAAAAGAAAGCGCAGGCAAGATCTACCTGCGCGCGATGCCTCTCCGCGAGCTTTCAGATCTCGAAGTCATAAGAAAAGAAGTT
>CAZQCX010000079.1:0-3529 GCA_964591705.1 uncultured Candidatus Bathyarchaeia archaeon
TGCATTTTTCTTTATCTCCTATTTTTTTTATCGCGTACCCTAATATCGCGTATATTGCTATATAATCTTTCTGTAAACAGAATATCTCTCTGAGAGCACTTTGTATACAAGGTAGGCTGCTGTATACTTCTCTATTAATCCACATATACATCTTCATACTATGCGAGAAACGGAATCTAGCGCTTGGACTCCAAAATTATCATTCCTTTGAGACAATCAGCCTTTTCGGTCTTGTAACCCAGACCGTCCATTACGCCCTCAATAAACTTGGCAAGCAACTCGGTTCCAGCATTCGACAAAACAGTTGAAACACACCTCACCTTAACCGAGTCGCCAAGATCCTTCACTTCAACCTCATTCAAATCCCACCTGCTAAGCTCCAGGAAACGCCCGAAAGTCTCTACAGGATTATCAGACTTCTCCTTCAGATACTTCCCATTCCACCGTCCACTCTCAAACCACTTAGCCAGCAATTGCTCTCGCATGTCTGGGTACACTGCCTCGACCATGAAATCCAGCACATCCGAAGGCACAAAGACACCGCCCAAAACTCTGTGAGCCTGCATAACGTTGAAGAAATCGGCAACCTGCCCAACATCATATCCTTCTTCATTAATCCTCACCGACTGCTCTAAAGCATCCTCAACCAGCTTGGTCATCGACTCGCCCTTATCCCTAGAGACCCTGACAATCCCTTCAACAATGGACTCAGAAACGTAAACAAGCTTCTTGCCTTTACCTCTTGCCATCGATCCCCCTCTTGGCTCCTTCCAACCGAATGTTGCCTTTGCCAACCTCTCTATAAGTCACTTCGTAACCGAGAGCCTCCAAAACACCTTCAAGGAAACGGTTGAAGAGAAACGTGTACGACTCAGAAAACCTCGGGCTAAGCACCCGCACCGAGACATCCTTACCCGTCTTTTCCAACGTGAATTCAGGAATATTCCAGCTAAACTCCTTCATGTCCTTACGAATAGTCGCAAAAGGATCCTCAAGCCCCCTGCCACTGTACTGCCTGCCTATCCAAACCCCAGCCTCAAACCAAGTTCTCAGGGTTTTCTCTTTTGCCCTTTCGTAGGCTATTTCAGCCGTATCATAAAGCAGACTCTCCAGAACAAGAGCGAAACTCGCTTTCCTAACAGCGTTTATCAACTCGTAGTTGTCAACCGCCTTCTCCAAGCTCACCCCCATCTCCTCTGAACGAATAGCCAGCTCCAACAAGTTGTTAATCATCCCGAAAATGGTGAAACCCTTGTCAGCCGCAATCTTACCGATCTTGTCAGCCAAATCTTCCCTTGCAGCCAGCATTTTCCGTCTGCCACTCGCCATAGACACCCAACCTCGTCTAGAACGCAGTTTTATGATACTATGAGTGTCCTCCTAAAAGAGCTTAACTTATCACACATACATTTTTCCAACATCAACCACCAAAACAACATCCTTCAACCAGAAACCTTGCTGCCTAAAAAAAGGACCAGCCGGTGAAGGAACCCTCCAAGCACGACTAACAGACACCCGTTCATAGACAAGCCGAAAAAGGTCACAACGTTTTTAGGATAAGCCGCATTCCGAATCCTTACAAAACAGAGACAAAATAAATGACTGAAACCCTATATGGAAAAGCTGAAGCCAGCCAGTTCCAGCAAACAGACTTTGAGACAATAACCCAAATCGTTTCAGCAGAATTCCAAATAGAAGAAGCCCTCCTATACCAGGGAGTCCCAACCTATTTCCTGAGGATGCCGCAGGAAACCAAACAAACATTCCTCAGACTGCTTTCAAGACTCGAACAAATGAAACTAACAGCCTTCCTAAGAAGAAAAGACCAACGAGTCGTCCTACGGGTATTCACAAAGCCCCCAATCAAACCCAGCAAACCAACAACATACTGGATCCTGTTCGCAGCAACAGTCGCAACAACATTCATAACCGGCTACCTAAGCTTCCAACCCAACGTAATGCATCCCATGCTAGCTGGCGCAGTCTTCTCCGCAGCCATCATAACAGTCCTAGGGGTACACGAAATGGGACACAAGCTAACCGCAAACAAAAGAAAAGTCGACGCCACAGCCCCCTACTTCATCCCCGGACCGCCGCCATTAGGAACCCTCGGCGCGGTGATCATGCAGAAAACGCTGCCCCCAAACAGAGACGCACTATTCGACATCGGAGCAAACGGTCCCATCGCCGGTTTCTCAGTGGCGCTAATCTTCAGCGTGATAGGCTTAACCCTGCTTGTTCCAATAGAAATGCCTCCTAACGGCAACATCCTGCCTCTGGTTCCAGCAAGCTGGCTAATCCTGACACCTCTCCTAGACAGCCTCAAACTAATCCCACAACTAACAGCACCACAAAACGCCTGGGCACTGCACCCAATTGCCTATGCAGGATGGGCAGGAATGGTAGTTACAATGCTGAACCTGCTGCCAGCCGCAATGCTAGACGGAGGGCACGTAGCCAAATCCATGGTGCCCGACAAATACCGATACCTGTTAACCATCGCATCAGTCGCCATCCTCGTTCTCACAGAATTCATATTCTTCGCGTTCATAGTAGTTTTCATGTCCTTCCTCAAACACCCAGGACCACTGGACGACGTCTCCAGCTTATCAAACAAAAGGAAACTCGCAACCATCGCTTTAATCGCGATTCTTCTGCTTTCCTTCCCGATCAGAACATAAGACCCCTATTTCCTGTCGTCAAAGAAGAAAAAACGCGCTTTCAAGCAAAAAAGTTTCAATCAATATCTTTCCACAAACTGACTAAATCAGCCCAAAACACTCGCCCCAACTATCTCCCGCTTCACATGGTGACATTTACAATGAGCCCCTGCACCACGCTAAACAAGAGAAGCAGAGATAGAAACGGGATCAATATCTGTCCCGAAAAAGACCAGGTTGCGGCGCGAACCGCCCCCACGAAACGCAAGAAACAAATTAAAAGCAAGCAAGCTAATGTCTGCTTTTAACTCCTTCCATCGCAGCCTCAAATCCAGTCAAAACAATGTTGCTTTTGCAGCTGCCGCACTCTATGACAAGCTCCACAAGCTGATCGTGCATCACCGTCGTATTGACTATCCTGTATACATCCTCATTTGTATCTTCAGGAGAAATCACTGTCCCACATTTCGGACAGGCAAAAGCGCCATCACCGTCAATCGCTGCCAAATCAATAGAGTAAGGCATATCTGTAGATCCAAAGTCTTTCTTCGCCAACTCATTCACCTTCGTTCTCGATAGCCCATGGATGCCTGCCAACAATAATTAACCATTGTGAATCCTAAATCAATATTAGCAAGAGCGCCTCGCGCTACTAAACCTCAAAACTCTCCGGCGAAATATAATCCCCAAACCTGGTCCTGGCTTCAGTGAGACGCTCCCGCTGCAGATACAGCATGCCAAAAAGTTCCAATGGCGTATCAGAAACGTTTTCCTGATAGAACTTCTGCACCCGCTCAATCTTAGTCAAGTTCTCAGGAACCCGAATGGTAAATTGCTTCACGTAGCCCTCTTCGCCATAACCAAGATTG
>CAZQCX010000080.1:0-3231 GCA_964591705.1 uncultured Candidatus Bathyarchaeia archaeon
CGAGGTTGAATTTAGTGAGAATTTGCATTGCAAGCAGTTTTTGACATGCCGCTGTTGAGCATTACCTGACCCTCCGTCTTTTGTTTAGCTCTTTTTGCCATTCACGGGTAAGGAAAAGCATATGAGTCTTCATTCGTCATGATCAACGACAGCAATGACGCAAGTCTCGGAACGTAGCGGCAACTGGGCAAAAGAGAACTGGTTGAAGAATCTGATACGACATAGTGGTCCAGTCGGACCCGAAGTCAGCCAGATCGCCACACGTTCATCTCGAAACAGCCTTTGTGCCATATGCAAAGGTGCCCGCTTCCTATGCGGAAAAACTCGTTGTCCAATAATGGTTAAAGTCGGCTACTACATGCGCAGTGCTCCGCTCATGGCAAGCGAAGATATTGCAGGTGTTTCGCCTCCTAGTGTTTTCATAGGCAGAATGGGGTATCCTCATGTGTTTGCAGGTCCCCTCGTTCCGCCGGTAAGCGAGGACACTAGTTTGTATGATTTGCCTGAGAGGTGGTTTGGCAAGTCAATTGATGAGATAGTTGGATTTCGTTCTCTTCTGATTAGAGGCAAGCACCGGGTGCATGTGCATAAGTTCGCTGAGGGTGGAAAAATTATGGATCTGACTCGAGAGCTGGCTTTGGCTGAAAACGGTGTTGACATGGAGTTGAATCTTTCCAAGAAGCCGCGTGGGTTCATATTTTTGGATGATGACGTCCAGCCTTTTGGTCCTTCTGCGCCCATAAGGGATCTTCATTTGGGCAACGCTCGTTTTGAGCGCAGAATTGAAAAAGCCTACAATGATACGGACCTGAGCGCCGGTCAGGCCGTGCGTGAACTCTATGGCAAAGGCGTCTTGGTCACTAAAATCCAGCGAGCGTTCAGTGTAGGTGCCTTCGGAGTGGAAAAGAACAGACGGTTGGTTCCGACGCGATGGAGCATCACGGCGGTCGATGACTTAATCTCGAAAGATCTTGTGCAAAATGTCAAAACTTTTCCAGAGGTCAACGAGTTTCGGGTTTACGAGTCGGCGTATTTGGACAATTTGTTTGAGGTTCTCATGATCCCTGGACGCTGGAGTTATGAATGCATGGAAGCCTGGTACCCAGGCACAGTTTGGAATCCAAACGGCAGGGGCACACTGATTTTTTCAGACTGGGAGGGCAACGATGGGCGGTCGACTTATGCCGCGATTGGCGGCTGCTATTACTCTGCGCGATTGGCGGTCTGCGAGTTGCTTGCTAAGGAGAGGCGACAAGCCACTGTCATAGTTCTGCGTGAGGCACGTCCTGGCTACATCATGCCTGTAGGTGTTTGGCAGGTACGGGAAAATGTGAGGAATGCAATGAGACAAAATCCTTGCATGTTCAAGACGTTGGATGATTCCCTCAAATTCATCGCTGGAAGGTTTGAAATACCTTTGAGGCGGTGGGTGATGCAGAGCACGCTACTGAAAGACGCGCTTTTCCAGAAGAAGTTGACTGATTTCTTTTCAAAGATTGAGTCAACAGAACAAGTTTTAAGAAATGATGGGGGCTAATATTATCGGGGATTCTCATGCCCGAATCTGTCACCATTACTCCCAAGAAGTTGCTGCTCCCGTTTTCCGTCCTCTCTGATAAACGAAAGGAGCCATTCACGCGAGATATTGAGGTTGCTACTCTTTTCAGCTTGGCTGAGATTGAGCGATATAAAGGCGGGGGATTAATTGTGAAGCAGCCTGGAGAGAAAGTTGTCTTCATAGCTAAAGTTGGCTACCCGATTTGGCTGGCTTCTTGGAATGAAACCGTTCTTGTTTTTGACGGGCTTGGCAAATCCAACTACGCTGTGCAGTACTCGCGTATTCCAGATGTTAAAGTATTTGTGTCCAACCTCCGTCGAAGTGCAAAAACGCGCGAGACACATTTGGCTTTTCTACGAGACCACCTGAACTATTTTCAAATTTCGGGTCAGGAAAGGAGCCTAATGATTGACGGATTAATAAAAAACACCGAGTTTCTGACTGAATTTGACGTTTATCGCCGCGAAGCCTCGGAAACTGGGCGCCAGAACGCTGAAGCAGGCTTGCTCTCTAACAAGCTAGATGATACCACGATTCAAGTAGAAACGCAGGAACTCGAGACTCTGCTTTCAACCTTCAAGGAAGATTTGGTCCTTCTGAATAGATGCATGAAGTTCCTGAACAAGGCAACCAATCATCATTTAAGGATACTTCGTGGCAGGGTTAAGGGCGTCAAGGACGAGTTCGCCATCAAAATCAGAGCGGAAGAGGAGAATGTGGCGCCAAAACTTGACATGCTCAAGGATGGTTACGACGCGCGCATCACTGAAGTTGCCAAGAACTTCGAAACGCAGCGTCTCCCGGTTCAAAAGGAAAGAGTGAAGCTCGAGAAAGCCAAAGAGCATGGCTACGAGAAGATTGAGCGGTGCAGAATCGAGGCCAACACCCACGCCGAGAGCGGGGACAAAGTGGGCGAGCAAAAGTGGAAAGAGAAGTGCGATGCAGTGAGAAAGGATGTTTCTGCGATAGAAAATCAGCTGAAACAGACAGAAAAGGCTCTGAAGGACTTGGAGGATCGGCGTTCTCTTGAGATTTTCAAATTGAGGGATGAACTGGAAGACAGAGTTAAGGAGAGCCGCAAAAACCTTTTGGACCTTGAGGCTGCTCGCGATGCCAAGATAGTAATCCTCAAACAGGAAATGGAGAAATTAGAGAAACAAACAAAGTCAATAAGTGATCTTGTAGGAGAAGCAGCAAAACTGAGAGAGAGCGACATCGCTAATCTGGGGAAACTCGGCATCAGGAAGGAATTGGGCTTTGAAGGGAATGCTCTCTACTATGTTCCATTCTATGTTACAAGTTACGCGACGGAGACGAAGAGGCGCTATTCCCTACTGCCACCGTCGCTTGTTAACGCGATTGGATTGACGACGAAGCTCAAGGGTGCATTGGGAAAGACCAAGATTAAGCAGCTACTCGTTCCACGTTTCAGAGTTGTTTCTTCTTTGATGGATACTATTCAGCTTCTGGCTCAGGAAAACGCTGCTTTCGAATCTGAAATCAGAGAAATAGGTAAGAAATACAGTGTTCTGGCTCGTGAAAACATTGGTGTTGAAATCAAGAGCGGTCTGTCGTTTTTGAAGAATGAAGGCTGGGTTAAAGAGAAAGAATACGATTCTCTTCTGCAGAGACTTGCGCTCATCGAAACAAAAAGAGCTACTTGAGCAAATCTG
>CAZQCX010000081.1:0-3066 GCA_964591705.1 uncultured Candidatus Bathyarchaeia archaeon
CAAGAAAATCTTTTGAGTGTTGATAAAAAGATGATATAAGAAATCTTGCCGGTTAGTCCGTTCGTCGGTTCGAATCCGACCCTCCGCATTCTAATTCTTCCATATGGCAAACGCGTTTAAATTGCTTCGTTTTCTAATCTAATTATGAAGGAAGAACGCACAGAATCCATCAAGTTCCCTCAGATGAACCAGATACTCAAGAACGCCCAGCCCTACGCTTTCACCGGCACGCCCATTCGAAAAATCGGTCACGACACGTACAGCCAATTCAGCTATCCGCCAGGCGAGCCGTACCTGGACAAGTACTTCATAACCGACAGCATAGAAGACGGCTTCACCCTCAAAATCGCCTACCAGCCAAGGCTCGAGGAAGACGTGCACCTCAAGAAAGACATGCTAGACACCTTCATCCAAGTCGAATTCGACGAAATCCCAGAAGAATACCGAGAAAAAACCGAAGAACGCATCAAACAAAAGCTAAACACCATCAAGATCTTCCTCGAAAACAACGACCGCATCAAACTCGTAGCCCAAGACATCGCAGCGCACTTCAAGGAAAACCTCGAAGGCAGATTCAAAGCCATAGTTGTAGCCGTCAACCGCTTAGCTTGCGTGCGATACAAGCGGGAACTCGACAAGCTCCTGCCCAAGGAAGCCAGCGAAATCGTCATGACCTACACACGGAATGACCCAGAAGAAATCCAAAGCTACCTGAAAGAGGAGATCCAGCGCAATCATGGCAAGGAGATCGAGGACATACGCAAAGAAACCATCGCCAAATACAAGGAAGAACCAAACCCCCAGATCCTCGTAGTAACCGACATGCTGCTAACAGGCTTCGACGCGCCCATCCTGCAAACCATGTACCTCGACAAACCGCTGAAGGAACACCGGTTGCTGCAGGCAATCGCGCGTACGAACAGACCTTACAAGGACCTGAAAGAAGCCGGACTCATAATCGACTACGTCGGCATACTGAAAGAGTTCACCCGAGC
Organism: uncultured Candidatus Bathyarchaeia archaeon; assembly: GCA_964591705.1. Classification (GTDB taxonomy): domain Archaea; phylum Thermoproteota; class Bathyarchaeia; order Bathyarchaeales; family Bathycorpusculaceae; genus UBA11855. The sequence continues at coordinate 996 of CAZQCX010000081.1, forward strand.
GTTCGAGAATTACACGAAAGAAGACATAACGGGTATACTCATCAACACAGACGACCTCGTCAAGGAGTTCACGCAGAAACTCGACGAAACCACAGCCCTATTCGCTGACGTGCCGAAAGACCAGTACGACCGGCAGACGATGCTCAAAGCCTTCACAGCCATAACCACAGACGAGAAAAACACAAAAAAATTCCAAACCAACTACCGCCGCCTCAGAAAACTCTTCGAACTCCTCGGCCCCCACCCCATCAAACTCGAGAAACTCAAAGACTACACATGGCTCACCCAAGTCTACGCCTACTACCTGCACGAGACTCGCCAGGACCTCGCACGCGAAAACGCACTCGCGCACAAGTACTTCCAGAAGACCCTCAAATACATCTACAAAACCACCGAGCTAACCGACATAGACCGCCAATACCCAACCATCGAATTCAACGCCGACTACCTCAAAAACCTCCAAGAAAAGCTCAAGACCAAAGAGGAGAAGGCCGCCAACATCCTCTTCACCCTCAACCGGTTCGTCATCATCGACAAACAACGCAACCCAGTCTACGAGAGCCTAACGGAAAAAGTGGAGCGCATACTCAAACTCTGGAAAGAGAAAACTAAAGACTTCGAAAAAATCTACAACGAAAGCGCCCAAATCTACCAGGAAATCCAAAACCTCCAAGCCCGACAGAAACAGCTGCTCTTCTCAGACCTGCAATACGCGGTGCTGCTGAACATGGAGAAAACCCTCGGCGCCAACCCAGAACTCACAAAAGACACCCAAGAGCTGACCACGCTGCTGCAGCCACACCTATTCAAAGGATGGCAATACCAACAAACCGCACGCAAGACCGTCGAAAAAGAAACCAGAAAGTACCTGCGAAAATACATCCGCCAAAACAACCTCTCACTCGCAGACATGGAGACGCTCTACCAGAAGATAGTGGACAGCGTGAAAACCTATGCCTGAACCCCCTGAGTACACAGTGGAATACCGCAAAGTGAAACATCCACGCCTAGAATTCAAAACGGGCAAGCTCTTGATGATTCTTCCCAAAAAAGGGTGGAGCCCTGAGCTAGTACTCGAGAAATACAGCCCTTGGATCAAACGGAAACAACAAGCGATAGACATAGCCATTCAGCAAACCTCAAAAACAGAATTGGTCACCACACGCACCGAGAAAATGCTAAGAACACTCGTCAACCGGTACGCTGAAACAGCCCAAAAAGATCTCAACACCAAAATCAACAAGATCTACTTCCGAGAAATGAAAACGAAATGGGCAAGCCACAGCAAAAACAACAACCTAACGGTTAATGTGTTGCTAAAATTCCTTCCAGAAGAGCTAGTAGGCTACGTGATTTACCATGAGGTTGCACACAGCGTTGAAAGAAAACACAACGAAAATTTCTGGAAGCTTATCAGCAGAAGATACCAGAATTACGAAGGCAAAGAGAACAGCCTACTGACTTTTTGGTTCCTGATTCAAGATGAACAAGCCAAATCTCCTCAGAATTCTCGCTCTAAACGACTTCAAATTTCTCAGCAACAGAAATTGTGACCACTGAAATCCATAAATGTTAAGTTAGCACGGAACCAAAGTTTGATGGAACAAAGTGTGATTACGTTGGAATCTAACGCCAGTCCACAAGACGTTGACCTTCATGTTATTAAGCGCATTCAAGAATGGAAATCTAGGTTAATCGACCTCTCGAGAAAAAACAACCTACTTTATTTTAGAAAAACAAAACGCGGAAATCTAACGATTTCAAGCCCAAGTACTGAAGATGTATTCAACCGACTCGTTCTGAGGCATAAGAAACTCGAAATATACCTCCCGCCTGAGGAGCCTCAGGCAAAAGGAAAACTTCTCCCAGCGCTCTTTCTGCCACCACCAGAATCTGCTAGTGGTCCTACAGCAAATCAAATAGTCAGTTCAGGCATCAATAGAAAAGATCTGGAGAAAACCCTGAAAAACCTATACACACGCTCCCTCTCTGACTATCGCGAAAAAGGGGTTCGCATCTTCCATGCGGTTTTCGGAATGCTAAACTGGAAAGAAAATCACTTCACTCAGGA
>CAZQCX010000082.1:0-2920 GCA_964591705.1 uncultured Candidatus Bathyarchaeia archaeon
GCGCGCGATGCCTCTCCGCGAGCTTTCAGATCTCGAAGTCATAAGAAAAGAAGTTAGGGACGGCAGAATACTGATCCTTCGAATAACACCTTTGGCAAGCAAGAGCATTGAAGGTGTAAAGCAGGCAGTCGGAGAGCTTTATGACTTTGCAGAGGCAATTGGTGGAGATATTGCACGCCTAGGGGAAGAGCGGGTCGTCATTTGTCCCCCTGCTGTAAGAATCTGGCGAAAAAGAAACCTTATTCAAAATGAACCTATGCCTACAGCAGCTTGAATGTCTCTAGGATTCCTGGCACAACAGCGGGGATACCAGCCTTGTTGTCTATGAAGTTTGCTATGCTAAAAATTTTTGATTTCTCACCATGACATAGAAACACACGTTCTGGCTTGGGCTTGAGATGTGTCAAATAGCTAACGAGTTGCCTCCTGTCCGAGTGCCCAGAAAAGCCTTCGATTGATTCGACCTGAAGCTTGACTTGGGCAATTCCAATTTTGCCTTCGTTATCCATTGTTGTAACTTCATTTACCCCTTTTTGGACGCGCCTTCCCATCGTTCCCTCAATTTGATAACTTACAAATACGATTGTATTCTTCTCGTTCGCTGCCCAATTTTTGAAATATTCAATGACCGGCCCCCCCTCAAGCATGCCTGACGTTGCGAGAACGATGCATGGCTCGCCTTCTATGATGCTTTGTCTAACACTCGGATGCTCTACGATAGTGAAGTAATCAGATTGGAAGGGATTGACTTCCTCATGCAGAATACTATGTCTGACTTCCCTGCCCAGATATTCAGGGTAAGCCGTATGAATCGCCGTGGCTTCAGAAATCATCCCTTCAATAAAAACTGGGGCTTCCTTCATCAGACCGCGTCTCATATACCCGTCGATTATGAGCATTATTTCTTGAGCTCGCCCAACCGCAGGAACCGGAATGAGCACTTTTCCCTTCCTTTCCAACGTTGTATTTATAACCTGTGTGATCCTTTCTTCTGCTTCGACTCTGGAAGGCATGTAATCCTCTGCGCCGCCATATGTGCTTTCAGTAATTATTGTTTCAGCTCTCGGAAATTCTGCTGTTGCTGCCTCTAGAAGCATCGTTCTGGCAAACTTGTAATCGCCAGTATACACAACGTTGTGTATTCCTTCGCCAATATGTAAATGCGACATTGCTGAGCCAAGGATGTGCCCTGAATTGTGCATTGTTAGCCGGATGTCGGGTGCAATATCAGTCACAATTCCATACCTAAGCGGAATCGTATGAAGAACGCATTCGCGTACATCCTTCTGGTCGTAGTACGGGGTTATCCCTTGTTTCCCAGCTACATCAAGGTAGTCGAGCTGGAGCAGTGTCATAAGATTTGAAGTCGGAGCTGAGCAGTAGACTGGGCCGTCATACCCATACTTGTATAAAAAAGGTACCAGCCCGCAGTGATCCAAATGCGCATGACTAATAACTACTGCATCGAGTGAGTCTATCTGAAATTCTGGTGAGTCAAATCGTGGAAAAGCTTCAAAAGGTTTCTGTGAGCCTGGATTAATTCCGCAGTCAAGCAGTATGCTGCTTTCCCGAGTTTTAATGAGGAAAGCAGAGCGCCCAACTTCTTGGGCGCCTCCTAGGACGGTCATTCTTACGTCGCCAATTTCGTAGGTTTTCGGTCTGAAAATACGTTCGCCAATTGTGCGGAGAACTCTCTCGCGTTCTCTGCTTTCTGAGTGGAGGTAGTGGCGGATATTGGTTACAATTTTTGAGCGGATTGGCGGACTCCTGAGTATGTGAGGACGCCATTTCGTTTTCTTTATAATCTCATGCAACAAGGAACCGTTTTTTCCGATGGCTAAGCCAGGCTTCTTTGTTTCAACTATGATCTCTCCTAAGCTAGGATCGAAGTTTATGTCTGTGATCTCAGCTTCTGCTGCGATGAGTTCGCGAGTGATTTTTTCTGCTTCGGCTTCTGGCAACCTGACGGAGGGATCTGACCTGACAACAATACGCTTTCGTATTACCCCGACGATTTCGGCTATGGTGGTCGTCTGATCTACTAGGATTTCCGGTTTTTTTGCGTAGACTGAAAGCATTGGCCCTTCATATTCGACCCTTGTGACCTCTGCTTCTACTGGAACGTGCTCCAGAATATAATGGCTGATCTCGATCTCGTCTTTCTCGGAGGTTCGAGCCACGAGGTTGACTTCCTCAGTTGGTGAGACAATGTTTCTTTTCTTCTTCGGTTAATTCGCGATAGCCATTCTCGTCTATGACTATCACGTTGTAGCTGTTGCCACTCGCCACATCGCGTTTCATCGCTGCGTTTACAGCTTTGATGATCACTGGGATCAGTTCTGCGATTGACATGCCCTCATTGTATTTATCCTCGAGTATGCCGTAGGCTATTGGTGAGCCTGAGCCTGTTGAGACCGATTTCTCCTCGGTTAGGCTGCCGAATGGGTCAAGATTGAAAATATGTGGTCCTGTCTCGTCGACTCCGCCCACGAGGACTTGCGTAGCTAGCGGGATGTATCTAGCGGAAAAGAGCAGGTTTGCGACTAGGCGCGCTGCAGAGTGAATTGGCATTGGTCTATTCATGTTTATCCTGTAAAGCTGTGCGTTTGCGGTGAGTATGTCGACTACCCGCTGCGCGTCTGCAACTGTTCCGGCGATTGTCATTCCTATATGGTCATCGATTCTGTAAACCTTTTTTCCTTGTTTGTGAGCTACGTAGAAACCCATTGTTACGCGTGTGTCTGAGGCTAGGACTACACCGTCTTTGCATACGGCGCCTATTGTTGTTGTTCCCTTCAATGCTAGGCTATTAGCTGCGTTAACCTGTGCCATGTTTGATGTGTCTCCATTAAAACTCATTCTCAGCGATTCGTGTCGCTAGGAAGTAGCGACAGTGTAACATTCTATCAGGATTTATTAA
>CAZQCX010000083.1:0-2894 GCA_964591705.1 uncultured Candidatus Bathyarchaeia archaeon
TCCTGCAAATCGATTGGAACACCGTTTGCTCTGCTTGCTTCGATTTCACGCCAGTAAATCGTAAACTCTTTATGAATTACTGGAACCGTAATGTCAAAGGGCGTTTTTTCGCTGCGGTCCTTGTTCTTGCCTTGGCCATGTAGGCTTATTCTTGCTTGGCTCATGTCCGTGCGCTTGTACCCGCGAACAGTCAAGAAACCTGCATGTGGCAACGTGAATACTGGAAAGAGTCTTCGCCCGATCAATAGAGGCCGTACAGTCTCTACGATGCGGTTATCAACATACATCAGTTCTTCGTCAGTCATGTGTGCTGTGTCCATTCCGACTCGTCTCAAAGTCTGCATCTCATTCGCTCCTATGCGGCAGCTGCAGGTTCAGCGCCTGTCTTCCAATGTACAAGGATCTCTGTGTCCGTGGCTACGTTGCTTGATTCCCATGCTTCACCGACTACGCTGCCTTGGCTACCCATGGCGCCAACCGCCAGCTTCGCGAGTTTGCCATCCGCAGCGGTCACCAAGTAATCGCCGCGAACAACTGACTCATTAGCCAGAAGCGTGAGAACTGCGAGGCATTCACCAACGATTACTTTTGCCTGGTCGCCAACAGCGTAAGCATCCGTCTTCTTCTTAGCCGGAGCAACTTCCAAAAACCCAATAACGCCATCTGCTTTGGCACCAGCTTCCTTCACTGTCTGGTCAGCATCATCAAAAACAACAACTCGGCCAGGCAGCATCTTTGCAGCAGTAGCGTTGGCTCCTATTTCCATCTCAACAGTCAGAGGATCGCCACTCGCGACTATCTGGTTTGATGGCTTAATAATTCCCTGCGGCATCTTAGGCAGCTCCTTTTCGCTTTGCAGCTGTGACTACGCTCAGGTCGCCAACTGTGAGACCTTTCTCGCGGTCGCTCACATCAGCACCGATGACGCCGAATCGAACACTGTTTATTCTCGGCGGCATAGCATGGGACAAGGTGGCACTGATATTCTTGAGATCTTCAACGCTCTTGCCTACTAGGTCGTCCATTTTGAATTGGCTTCTGGGCAAGATTTCACCGATTAGTCGACCCTTTTCTTGGCTCTCTAGGACCTTGTTTGCCTCATCCAACTGCTTAGTCAGATCGCTTATCAGTGAGTCTTTCTCAGCAACGGTTCTGCGAAGTCCTTCAATTTCAGCGTATGCTTGATCTATACTCATTTTTGCAGCTTTATTCTTCGGATTCTCAGTTCCTAGATTAGACCCTTCTTTTTCGTCTGTCAATTTGTTTTCCTGCTTGCTTTTTTCCGCTACTTATAACGCCCCGTCGTGGTGGCGAGCTCCATCATCTCGGTGCCATTCTGCAACACTTGTTCGGCCTTGCGGCATGTTACCATGAAATCCAAGAATTTTTCGAGAACGTTCAAGAACCAACTCTGGAATCAGCCTCTCGCTATCGGCGTTCACAGCAATTGAGCTCTGCGGCTTTGAAGCATCTGACTTAACTAAAAGCTCCATTCCTGCAGAAGCTTCAGTCGAATCCACGCCCAAAGTACAACCCGCGTCTCTGGGAAGTGGCACTCCAACTGCTACATGGTCTACTAGGATTTTGCGCTGAACAAAATCGTACCTTTCTCCCTTGAACAATCCAGGGGTCCAGTCTTCCTCGTACATGAAACCGATACTGTTTTTGGACAAAACTCCAGCTTTGACGGCAGCCAGGAAATCAGCTGAGACCTTAGCCTTAAGCAGATGCACTCTGCCTCGTACTAACCGATTCTGAGAATCCCATTCGGCATTGTCCACTCTGCCACCTATCATCTCGGGATCCATGAGCACCCACGTTTCAGGATGCTTACCGCTGACAACCCAGGCGCCTTCAAAGGTGAATAAGCTCTTCTGTAATTCATCTGCAGCTCTGTAGGCGCGACCCTGAGCATATCGCAGTATGCCTTCACGTGCCAGAATACCCGGCAGCACTAACTCTGTTTCGTCTTCTGAAATGACCTTAACTGAGTCAAGCTCAACTTGTGCAGTTCCAACTTTTCTCAAGTGTCTTTTACCCTCCAAAGACGTCTCAAAAAGTTCTTCAGCAACCCCTCTTCCGAATCAACCTCGGAATTTGTCGACGACAAGGATTCCTGCTGAGCACTTTTCTGAAAACCTAAAACAACTTGGCCAGCTCCACTGGGCAAGGCTTCGAGGCCTTGTTCAGCTCTCACTTCGTCAACCGACATCCAGCCTGTCTTGAGGTTGCGTGCTTGTGCTTGCTGCAACTCGATTGAAGCCTTCTCCTTCTCAGAAACCTCAAAACCGCTATTCCAGACAATCCGATATTCCCGTTTCACGTTGTACTTGAAGCGGATTTGACCGCAATCCAACAAAGAGTCAATGAGCTGATGTATGTAGGGCTCATAACGGGACTGAGCATCACTTATCAGCTTGAAGTATTCTCGTTCGTTGACTTCTGAGCCAGTTAGTGCTCCAGCTTGAGCGCCCCTGAGAATAGCTAGAGGCAGTCCTGAACCTGCTGCAATGTTCTCCATTATCGGCGTGTAGTATGGCTCAGGGTTGAGTGCTTTGCCGGCTACGCCTTTGAAATCAAGTTTGGTGTCATCAGAATGCAAAAAGTATGTTCTGGCCTGCAGATTCTTGAATTGCTGGCTAGCTTCTAGGTCGTCAAGCTGTTTCCGTTTTGCACCTTTTACCTCAACATCTGGAAAGCCGCTTCCATAACGATAAATGGTCTGTCCTAATCCCCAGCGGATGTTACGCAAAACCGTCAAATCATCATAAACAGGCTCTAAAACACTCATTCCCTTGTAAGGATGGTCAAGCAGCCGCGTAGCTCCGTGTATTACTCTTGGGGGTTTCTAATCAGCTTTTGCTTTAAGGCATATTCCCCAGATAGGGAATACG
>CAZQCX010000084.1:0-2893 GCA_964591705.1 uncultured Candidatus Bathyarchaeia archaeon
CGAGGAACCAAGCGGTTTGAAACAGCGGCTCCTTGGCGTTGAACACAAACAGCATTGTGAAGAAAGTGAGAAAATCGAAAAGAGAGCTCACAGGACCCAGAGAAAGCATGAACTTTCGGATGAAAGAGATGTCCCATCGTTTAGGCTTCTCCACGTATTCTTCGTCAACGTTGTCTGTAGTTATGGCGGTCTGGGAAACGTCATACAGCAAGTTGTTTAAAAGAATCTGGACGGGTAACATCGGCAAAAAAGGCAAAAACAATGCCGCGCCAGCAACACTGAACATATTGCCAAAGTTCGAGCTGACACCCAGCATAACATATTTCATGGTGTTACCAAAAGTCTTCCGTCCTTCCAACACGCCTTCAGCCAAGACGGTCAGGTCGTTTCTTGAAAGTATGATGTCAGCTGATTCCCTCGCAACGTCTACAGCGTTATCAACGGAAACTCCGACATCTGAAGTTTTCAAGGATGGCGCGTCGTTGATCCCGTCACCCATGTAGCCGACAACGTGTCCATTCTTTTTCAGCAGCGTTATTATCCTGTCTTTTTGCGCAGGAGTAACGCGAGCAAACACGTTTGCTTCTTCCACAGCAACCGCTAGCGTCTCATCGGGCATGTTTGAAATATCGTTTCCAAAAACTACTCCTCTTACTTCAAAACCGAGTTCCGAACTGACTTTTCTTGTTACGAGTTCATTATCGCCCGTGAGGATTTTGAGATCTATTCCTGCTTTGCTCAATAGTTGGAGTGACTGTTTGGCTGTTTGTTTGGGCGGATCTAGAAACGCCACAAACCCCAAGAGCGTCATGTCCCTCTCGTCATTTACAGTATAAACCGCTTTTTCCTCTCTTAACCTCTTGTACGCGACTCCCAAAACTCGTAAGCCTTCGGCGCTTAAGTCGTGATACTTGCGTTCGATGTTTCTATGCATTCCCTCGTTAAGATCAGAAATTACTTTGTCCAGCTCGTAACAAGAGCAGACTTTGAGGATTTCCTCTGGAGCACCCTTGGTTAATAGAAATCTTTGTTTTTCCTCTTCGATTACGATAGAAACGCGGCGTCTAACGAAATCAAACGGCACTTCGTCTATCTTCTGGCATTTGGAAGCGTCAATTTCTTTGAACTTGAGAATGGCGTCATCAAGTGGGCTTCGCAGTCCAGTCTGAAAATGACTGTTTAGAAAGGAGTGCTGCAGTACTTTTTCATCATCTTTGCCCTCAATGTTCACATGAAGTACGAGTCTTATTTGGTTCTCCGTGAGCGTTCCTGTTTTGTCTGTGCATAGCACGTTCATACTGCCAAAATTCTCAATTGACGATAACCGTTTTACGATGACCCCTTCTTTTGACATTGCAATGGCACCTCTGGACAGATTGATGGTCATGATCATGGGCAGGAGTTCAGGGGTCAACCCTACTGCCAGAGCCACAGCAAAAAGCAGAGCGTTTGCGACCCTGTCTGCGCTGGGGTCACGCAACGCAATAATGAAAAAAACAAACATTACCAAGAGGAATGTGACTTGCATTATGAGGAAACCGAAATTCCTTATGCCTCGCTCAAACTCGGTTTCTGTGGCTTTCTCGACGAGTCTTTTCGCGATTTTTCCGTATTCCGTCGCGCTCCCGGTCTTAACGACAACAGCTGTAGCCGTTCCGCTTACGATTGAAGTGCCCATGAGGAAGTAGTTGTTCCATTCAGTTATCGAGACCTGCTTGCTTATCACAGGCTGAGCTGTCTTCTCTACGGGGAATGATTCACCAGTCAAAGAAGATTGATTCACAAACAAGTCTTTAGCAGTTACTACTCGCGCGTCTGCAGGTACGATGTCTCCTGCTGACAGGTAGATAATATCTCCTGGGACAATTTCTGGGATTCTAATTTCACGTTTGGCATTATCTCTGAGCACGGTTGCGGTTGTGGTGACTTTTTCCTTTAACAGTTCTGCGGCTTTCTCTGCTTTGCTTTCCTGATAGTAGTCCAAAGCGACGCTTATGAGCACAATGGAAAAGATTATTGCAACATGCATGTATTCTCCGAGGATGCCTGATATCAAGCCAGCAACAAGAAGTATTATGATTAGGGGGCTCTTGAAATGCAGAAGAAACCCTGCGATGTTGCTGTGTCTATGTTTGCGGGCGAGCTGGTTGCGGCCGTAAGTCCAGAGGCGTTCTTCTGCTTCCCGGGAACTAATTCCCGCGGGTGTGGTTCCTAGCCGAGCGAGCAGGTCGCTTGTCGGAAGGGTTAGGAGTTCTTCGATGCTTGGCGTCTGATGCACCGGAGCATGCTTTTGGTCTGTTTTGTCGTGTTTTACTGTGCTCATATTTTTGTTCTCCCAATGCCTTCTGGCGCAATGCAGACATTCATCAGTCCGGTGATTTTGCTCTTAAAATGATTTCTGTGCCGATTTGTTCTAGCGTTGTTTTAATTGAAACCCTGACTGTGGTGATGCCTCACCCACAACCTCCATTCTCAGAGTTACAACTTGGTTTGCTTCATGCGTGTTTTCTCTGTTTTTGGTGTTCGCCAGATTGACTTTTTCCCTAATTGTGTAAGTGGTCTATCCACTTACAAGGTTTTATATTGCCTTCTCGCATAGTACGTTGCCATGCACGGAAACGTGCATTAAAAACAAAAGGAGAAAGAAAAATGTCAAATAGGAACACAACTACATTGTCTGCTTTGCTTCTGACAATTGCAATAGTCGCTTCACTTTTCTTGCTAAATGTTACCAATGCACAGCTAACCATGGAGACCTACGTCTATATTGGCGCTACGCCTAACCCTGTGGGCGTGGGACAAGAAGTGTTGCTCCACATTGGGATTACACGAGAACTAACATTGCATTTCATGGGCTGGGAGGGCATGACCGTTACTGTCACGAAGCCTGACG
>CAZQCX010000085.1:0-2874 GCA_964591705.1 uncultured Candidatus Bathyarchaeia archaeon
CACATAGCTCAAGCGCATCCGCTTAAGCTGAAGAAAATTTTCGTGGGCGCGCCCTGCACCGAATGCGACGTCTTCAATGTTTGCGGTGGTCGCTGTCTCTACGCGAACATGACCAAACGCTGGAGTAGCGAAGCGTACGCCACGGTCTGCAACACAGTGAGAGGTCTCGTAAACGCAGTAAAGACGGAACTTCCACGGATCAAGGAACTGATTAATTATGAGAAAGTGAGCTTGCGCGATTTCGAGTTTATGAGGTACAATGGCTGTGAGATAATCCCTTGAGTTTTGGAATAATCCATTGTATCATTTCCTTTTCCTGAACAGCTTATGTCCCGCAATCTCAGCGTGGAACTCGAACCCGACTTCCATCAGCTTTATCGCGTCTTCCAGCGTGTCAGCCACTTTGACGGTAAATTGATCGTTTGCTTTGCCTTGGTAGAGCATTTTTTCAAGGTGAATGTAAGTTTCCGTTGACTTAATGCTCTTGTGGCCTAACATCATTTTTACTTGCCATGGATCTCTGGTGTTATGTTGTTCTGTTGTTGCCTTCCAGTGCCTAAAAGTGTGGAAATGAATAAGCATCAGATTAGGGCTGGCTTGTCGCTCGACTATTCGCCTTTTTTGCAGATAGAAGCAAGATCGCATGTCATCAGCGTGGGCAAATATGTTGTCTCTTCTTGCTGGATTTCTGTTTGTTCTTGGAAGGCGAGCGAGCATGTTGATGGCTTTCGGGGATAAGGGTAGAATTCGGCTGTTGCTGCCTTTTTCGGCTTTAATTCTGACTTTTCTGGTTGCCCAATCTATTTGGGTCCATTTGAGTTCAGCTATTTCTCCGCATCGAGCTCCGGTTTCTTTGAGTAGTTGGCAGAAGCACGCCATCTTTTTTCCGAGTGCTGCAATCAGCAGGTCTATTTCCTGTTCGGTTGGGATGTACGGTATCTCATGTTCATCGCTGTATTTTGGAGGTCTCCATTTATAGTTTTTAACAAAACTAATTAAACTGTCGTTCTTTTATGCTCTGTGCGGGAGGTGAGCAGTATTGGTGGTGAAGCATCTCTCTGAAGAAGAGCTTGAAAACTTGATTAAGAATGAGAAGAGCAAAAGGTTCGCGGAGAGACTGTTCTTCATCCGGAGCCTCTACGCCGGCGAAAAAGTGGAAACGGCAGCAAGGAAGCTTGGAAGATGCAAAACAACAGGTTATCTTTGGCTAAGTCGCTGGAACATGCATGGCTTGGAAGGTCTGAAACCCACATTTGGAGGAGGTCGACCTGCAAGACTCTCTACTGCCCAACGCGAAGCACTCAGACAGAAGCTGGGAGGTAGAAGCTATTGGACTTCAAAAGAAGCAAGGCAACTTATCAAAGACGAATTTGGCATAAGCTACCATCCAGTAAGCGTGAGCAGAATTCTGCATTCGCTGGGTATGAGGTACGGGAAGCCTTATCCGAGGGACTATCGAAGGCCCGATGACGCTGAGGCCAAACTTAAGAATAGCCTAAAAGATTCACTCAGAAAACTGGATGACTTGGAAGCTCCTGCCGTTCAAGAACCAAGACAAATCCGAGATAACCCTGAAGACGTTTTGGTTGGTTTTATGGATCAATGCAGTCCTCAGTCCTGTGCTAACACCATGAGAGTTTACTCTTTTGGCAAGGCGATAAGCGTGAAGGACGCAACAAAGTATAGAGCTAACACGTTTGGCTTCTACGCTCCTGGTGGAGTAAGCATCGCTGTCTTTATGGAGAACTCAAAGAAGGAAAGCGTCTGCAGTTTCTTAGACGAGATTAGGAAGAGCAATCCGAAAGCAAAGATAGCGTTGATTCTTGACAATTTTCCGTCTCACAAAGCGAACGTAACCCGAGAAAAAGCAGAAGAGCTTGGCATAGTGTTAACGTTCCTCCCTCCGCACAGTCCGGACTTGAACCCTATCGAGCAAATCTGGAGATGCCTCAAACGCGAAATATCGACTGCTTTCTTCAGGTCTGAAGAAGAGTTCTTATCGATAATACAAAAAGCTTTCAGCCAACTCTCAAAAAGATTAAGCTTCGCAAAGAACTGGTTCCAAAAATTCCTGCCACAATGGTTTAATCAGTTATGCAACTAACTATAAAAAACATATGTCCATAACCAACAAAGTTGTATTCGTCTCTTTGCCTATAGGAGATTCAACTGAGTGTTGACTGCATTCAGAAATAGCTACTCTGAAAAGAGTACCCCATCCCTTATATAAAAGAGACGGTAGCTAACTTTGCTAGGCTTGGGCTTTTTTTCTATATGTCCATAAGTAGCATACAAGTTTTGTTTTTTATTGTGTTAGCTTCTGTTTGTCTACAGGTTGATGGCTACTTATTCATTGGCAACGGCGACCTGACGCATTCTTCTTCTCAGGTACAGAGGCGAACATTACCCTGTAAATTATTAACGCGTAGGAAAAAAATCGGGTTTTGCAGGTTTTCGTGGTAAACGGTCCCTTTAATTCGCTGACGTTTTTGCCTGACGATTGCGTTTCCTGAAGACGAACAAGCTGACTCCAACGAAAGCAACTAACGCTCCTAAAGCAACCGCTACTACCCATGTTGTTGGGAAAGGCTCTATGATGGTGAAGCAGATTGTGTCTGAGGCTCCGGTGTTTCCATGCGTGTCTGTGGCGTAGACTGTTATGTTGTGCAGGCCGTTAGGCAGACCAGTGAGGGTGATGTTTGCGGTGATTGTTACGTTTGCTTGTCCGTTTAGGCTGTAGCCCATCCACGATGTTGACTTGTTTACGGTAAACGACAAGGGAACGCTGCTTGCGTTGTATGTCTTATTGTTTTCCGGCGAAACAACAGAAACGACGGGTGGAACTCTTCCAAATCCCATGGGGATATACTGTAA
>CAZQCX010000086.1:0-2713 GCA_964591705.1 uncultured Candidatus Bathyarchaeia archaeon
ACCGTTTGGCTTAAGCAAACAAAGCATGAGTCTGCATAATATATGGATGTGTTTAACAAATGAGTTTGTGGAAACTTCGGTTTACCATGCTCGGTACCTTGACAGCGATAATTGGCTTGTCCACACTTTTTTTCACAATTATCCTCAGTTTGCTGGGCACTTTCAACCTGCTGACTCTAGGTTTAATGGTTGTACTGCTCAACGTGGTTCAATGGTTAATCGCCCCATATATCATAAACGCAATGTACAGAGCAAAAGAAGTGAAGGCGACTGAAGAGCCAAGATTATTTTCGATAGTTGAAACGCTAAGCAAGAAAAGCGGAATGAAAAAACCTAAACTTATGATAGCAGAAATTCCAATACCAAACGCCTTCGCCTACAGTTCGCCATTGGCTGGCAGCAGAGTCGCCGTGACCAGAGGACTACTGAAATCGCTTGACGAAGAGGAAGTCGAGGCCGTAATTGGTCACGAGTTGGGTCACCTTAAACACAGGGATGTCCAAATCATGATGTTCGTCTCAATCTTGCCAGCAATATTCTATTTTATCGGATATTCGATGTTACTTTCTTCTATGTTTGGACGTCGAGACAGCAGAAACAGCGGAGGCGCCGTAGTAATAGGTTTTATCAGTATTATTCTATACTTTGTTCTCACACTATTTACGCTCTACTTAAGCAGACTGCGCGAGTATTATGCCGATCGCCACAGCTCCAGCATTGTGGAAGACGGCCCGCGCAAGCTTTCAGAAGGCTTGGCAAAAATCGTGAACTACACTGGGAGAAACAGACGGTCTCACCCAGAAACAAGAAGTCTAAGCTCGTTCAAAGCGCTGTTCATCTCTGACCCTGATCGCGCTGAAACAGATGCTCTGTCGCTGTCTCAGTCTGCAAGACTGGAAGGGGATGGCAAACTGGTCCAAGGAGTTCTCAGGAGGCAAGTGACTCCCGCAGATAGGTTCCTAGAGTTGTTCTCAACGCACCCAAACATTGTGAAACGCTTAAGAGCTTTGCAAAAACTAGCGTGACAAATTCTCTCAAAAACCAGTTCCCCAAAAGGTGCAAGACTAGAAACTACTATATCTGAAATCGGCGTAAATAGAACGTCTCTCTCATACTTTTGTATCATTTTGATAGAAGTTGCCTAACAGGGATCACAACGAGTGAAAAGACCAGTATGCCAGTGGGGCTTTCATCAACATAAGCGCTCCACTGAATCCTTTTTCATCTTTATCGAGGGATGATGTAGCAGTGAACAAAACAGGGAACATTGGAGGAATTAGTGCAGACTGCGGTTTGCAGAGCACTCCCAGTGTATTTCCTGTAGGAGTGAAACCACGAGACAGTGGCGCATGTCTCGGCTCTCAGTTCGTAAACGATGCTCGAGGCTTCTTGTTGGGAATGTGTTGCAACGTCATATCGCTTCAAGTCTCGTGTCATGTGGGTAATGTATTGACTTGCTTTCTGACTTTGCTAATGACGAGTTTTCTTATTTCGTCAGCAACAAGAACAGAACTGGAAACAAGAAATACTGTCAGCCAGTCCCAAATTGAGAGATAAACTGTGCCTAGCGCTGTTTGGAGTGGAGGTAAGAGGGTTGCCAGTATCTGAAGTGAAACAGAAGCCGCAATACCTCCAAGCAGGTACTTGTTAGAGGTCAAACCGAGTCTGAAGACTGATGTTGTTCGTGATCTGCAGTTCAGCGCGTTGAACACTTGGAACATCGCTATGGTGGTGAAGGCTATGGTTTGTGCTCTCTGGAGGTCTCCCTTGCTCCATTCATCCGCAAAGAGCCACAGCGTCCCGATGGCCATGAATAGGCTTACATAAACTATGTTAATCATGAGATCTCTGTTGATTATCTTTTCTTTGGCTGTTCTTGGAGGTTGGTCCATTATCCCTTTTTCTCGGGGTTCCATAGCGAGAAACTTGTCGAGCAACCCGTCAGTCACTAAGTTAACCCAAAGAATTTGAACAGGTGTGAAAATGAGTGGGACACCTGGCAAAAACATCAAGGCGGCAAGTATGGTGATTATTTCTCCTGTGTTGGTTGAAATCAGATATTTGACGACTTTTCTGATATTTTCGAAAACCACGCGGCCTTCTTCCACAGCGTTGACGATGCTCGCAAAATTGCCATCGGCCAGAACCATGTCAGCAGTCTCCTTTGTAACGTCGGTTCCCGTAATGCCCATTGAAACGCCTATTTCTGCAGCCTTCAAAGCTGGAGCATCATTAACTCCGTCGCCAGTCATAGCCACTATGTGGCCCTTGCGCCTAAGAGACTCCACAATGCGAAATTTGTGCGAGGGAGACACACGAGCAAACACAGCTGCATCATTTATTACGTGGTCTAATTCAGAATCCGACAGACCATCAAGGTCTGAGCCGGCAAGAACTTTCGAGTTTTCATCGAGAATACCTATTTCTCGTGCTATTGCCTCCCAAGTTAGCTTGTGATCACCAGTAGCCATGATGACCTTTATTCCAGCTCTCTTACAAAGTTGAACCGCTGATCTGGCTTCAGGTCTTGGCGGGTCAATCATTCCTGCGAAACCAACAAAAACTAGCTTGGCACGTCCTCTTTGAATGCCAGTCTTTGCTCTTTCGAGCTCTTTTGTTTCTATTGATGGGGGTTTCTAATCAGCTTTTGCTTTAAGGTGCTGTGTTGAATAACTTAAGTAGTAGTTCTGCATAGAACTCATGAATTATGAGC
>CAZQCX010000087.1:0-2691 GCA_964591705.1 uncultured Candidatus Bathyarchaeia archaeon
CAAAGTTTCAAAACACTTTTTCCGCTTTATCCGCGTAGACTTCAAGCGCACTTTCAGAAAATAAGACAAAGATCACTTCGTCCAAGTTGTCCTCTTTTTCCAAAAACTCTTTCACCGCTTCCAAAGCTATGCGGCACGCATCCTCAACAGGGTAGCCATACGCGCCCGTGCTTATGGAAGGAAAAGCTACGGTTTTCAGTCCCTTCGCCACGGCGAGGCTCAGCGAGTTTTGATAAGCCTGCGCCAAAAGTTCAGGTTCACCGCGGTTTCCTCCGCGCCAGATGGGTCCGACTGTGTGAATAACGTGTTTAGCCTTGAGGTTGCCAGCCCCTGTTATGACCGCTTTCCCAGTTGGAAGACCTTGCGGCCATTTTGTAGCCCGTATCCTCTTGCATTCCTCAAGTATTTTTGGTCCGCCTTTGCGGTGTATTGCCCCGTCGACGCCTCCTCCACCCATGAGCGAAGAATTGGCAGCATTTACTATGGCGTCTGTTTTCATCTCTGTTATGTCGCCTTTCACTAAGCGTACGATTGACTTTCCGACCTGAAACTCGTCTTTCATTATTCCTTTTTCTCCTCTTATGCGACCATGGTAACTGCTTGCCATAACGCTGAACTAAAGAACCATGCTCCGAAAACCAAGAACACCGCGACGCAGAAAAAGGCAATTCCCTGATGCACCCTTTTAGTCCAGAAGCGTTGCGACTTGAAAATCAGCACAGCAACCACAGTGTACCACGAGAAATCACAGAGCCAGTGGACTCCTGCGAACACGGAAAACCCTAACAACCCGAAGAGCTTTGCGTTCATTATTAATGCGAGACCAATTGTTAACCACCACAATATGAAACCCGCGTTCGCGGCAGTTGTCCACACGCCTGCCACAATGGAATCTCGCTTTGAACTTTGATATTTCTCGTCGGTTTTGTTTCGGTTTCTGAAGGCTTGCACGCCCATAAATATCATCAGCAAACCGCCAACCAACCCCACTGCCACCTGTACTGTGTCTGGGATGACAGTGAATTGGTTCAGCCCAGAGTAAATCAAGAACATGAGCGGGAACTCGACTATTCCGTGGCCGAGAGCAATTAGTGCTCCTGCAGTTTTACGTTTTGCCGCCTTCTCAATTGTAACTGCAAACAATGGTCCTGGCATGAGAACACCAGACAAGGAAATGAACACTATAGATGTCAAGAAAAGAGGGAAGTCATTGATGAACGCCAATTCGCCTCAACTCCTCAGTATACAACAGTATTAGTTGGTTTAGACTTACTTTTGCTAGTATTTACCTATTACACCAGCCGTCTTCACTTCTTTTCCTTAATGTAGTTATTTAGTATAGGGGGGTTTCTAACCGTGCCTTATTCGAGGCATATTCCCTATTTTGGGAATACCTCGAAGTCGGTTAATTGGATGCTTTTACTTTCTTTCACAGGCAAACTCGCCAGCACACCGAGATTTCAATCTCACAACCGCCCCCTCGAGCAGCACCTCACCTAAGAAACTCGTTCGTCGCGCGCTCACCCCAAACCTACCTGAGATACGCGTAACTCGTCAACGCTTCAGTACAGCCATTCTGAACTCTGGTCAAAGCAACCAAGACCTCACTGAGCATACAAAGACCAGCATGCAACTGCGCCTTGCGCAGCCCTCTTTCCACAAAGTTGCCAAGATCCAGCCAGACTTTCTGGTGCCCATGGCTACCTTCAATAACACTGCGAGGCGGACCATACAACGACTGCCAACCTTTTCTGTCTCTTCGAAACCATGCCAAACTCTTGTTACGATAGTACGCGCCTACATACTCGTGCTGACCAGCAATCGCCAAAGCAAAAACCAAATCTTCCAAACCGATCTTCTCAGGGTCTGGATCCATGCCAAGTTCTGCAAGCTTCTGCGGAGCAAGTTTGCCAGCCTTAAGCATCTTTCTAAGGCGCAGCCTAAGCGTTCTTGGTTTGCCCCTCCAACTGAACTTATTCTTCTTGCGGAAGCCAATCAGCAGCTTAATGCCCAGCAGATTGGGGATTTCGTAGTTGAAGAAGTGGGCGTAGCCGTTGTCAACTATAAGGACGTTGGGTTTGAAGCCGTCAACCATGGTTTTGGCAAGCAGTGGCAGCATGAATTGGCCTTCATCCACGTTGCCCGGAGCCACAATCCAGTTGAGCGTGAGACCAGTCTTGGCGCATATGAGGTGGTGGACAAGGTAGCAGCGCATCTTGTAGTGGCCGTTGTAATCTGCATCTTTGTCATGGAGTTTAGCTTCTACCGTAGTGGCGTCTCCTACGACTTGCTCTGCCATGTGGATGCCTTGCGAGTGTAAGGCTTGATTTACTAGGTTCATGAGTTCTGTGTGGATGGATTGAAGTCCTTGCGGATTTATGCGTATGTTGAGCCAGTGCCACAGGGTCTTGTAGCTTAGCCTGTGTTTGAAGCCTAGTAGCCGAAGCGTTTTCTTAGTGACTTGTTTCCATAGCTCAGTGAGGTGTCTGAGTCGTTTTAGTTTGTAGAAGGCGTAGAGTTTGAGCATGGCTTGCGGGGGATGCTTTATCTTTGACGGGTCGCGGTAGAATTCTTTTAGTGCAGCGTCGATTGGTGAGAGGTCTAGAAAGCTTAAGAACTTAACGACGTCAACAGGTCTATTCGGGGTAGGGTCGATGAAATGGCTCATTTATTGTCCATAATATAATATGT
>CAZQCX010000088.1:0-2683 GCA_964591705.1 uncultured Candidatus Bathyarchaeia archaeon
AGGATACAGAGCAGCTCCCCTGTAAAGTTTTAGTCTACGCTTGATTTCTAACCTTTGCCTTTCACTTTCTTCCTTAATGTATTCCTCAGGCACTCTCAGGTATCTTGTCAAGCTTTCATCAAGGATTATGGTTCCGTCTTCAGTCATGGCTCCAATAGCTAGCTCAGGATTATCGGGCGCGCCGATTTTTCTAGGAATTATGACATCCAAAAGGAAACCAAATGCAAGTGCAACCTCATAGCCTACGACGACACCGCCTCTTGGAATCGCCAAAACAACAGCATCTCTACCGGCAAAATCTTTCAATGCCGAAGCCAGACGCTTTCCTGCTTCAACTCTGTCCCTAAAGAGCTTCATGCTCTTCATCATCCTCTAAAACAAGCAATATAAGAATATGAAAGTTCAATGTAAAAAGCGTTGTTGCTCCAAGGTGTCAGGGTGCAAATCGTCTGGATGGGGCCGAGGCAGGGATTTGAACCCTGGCGAAAGGCTCCACAGGCCTCTAGGCTGCCAAGCTACCTCACCTCGGCCACTTTTTGGAAGTCTTCGGAAACTGGCGATGTTAAGTTTTACCATCATTTGCGTTTCCTCAGGAATATTAACGTATCTTTTTGGCAGACATATTCGAAGCCTACCTCGAGTAGTTCTTTGACTTCTTCAGGTTTTTCCGCGATTCGCACTGTGAATTGGTCGTTGGCGCCAGCTTCAAATAAGGTGTGTTCGATGTTTATGTATATCTCGGCTGATTTCAGCGATTTGTGCCCAAGGAAGTGTTGTACGTAGTATGGGTCTTTGGTTTGATGATAGAGCATTGTGGCTTTCCAGTGCCGAAGCGTATGAAAAGTTATCCGTAGCAGCCTTGGGTTTTGCAGTGTTTGTGCTAGTCGTTTGCGGGTTTTTATGAAGGTTGTTTTCATTGACTTAAGCGAGCCCGTAAAGATCTGAGTGCTAGTTTTCGGCAGTGCGTATAGCATTTCTATCAGCGTTGTTGTAACTCGCCACATTCGTGGGTTTGAGCCTTTTTCGGGAGCGTTTAGCGTTATTATGTTTTTTTCGCGGTCTATGTCTGTCCATTCTAAGCGTTTGGCTTCTCCTGAGCGCATGGCGGTTTCTTTGAGGAGCTGCAGAAACGCTGCGTTTTTTCTGCCTGATCCTGCGATTAGGGCGTCGATTTCTTGTTCCGTAGGTATGAACGGGAATTTCTGTGGAACTTTGCATTTCGGCTTGCTCCAGACTAATCCGTTTACTTTTAGGAACAGCGTGTAGGCGTTTATTGCGTTGCGTTTTCTTGCTGGGCTCCATTTTTGCTCTTTTGCGAGTACTTCTTTGACGCTTTCTGGATCGGCTAAGTTGGCGCCTCTGTTTATTAGGGCGTTTAGGCAGCTGCTGTTCACTCTGACTGTTTCGAACGCGTATCCTTCTTGTTGTAGTCGCCAGGCGAATTGTACTAGTTTTCCTTTGATTTCTTCTCTTCTTTCCGGAACTTGTTGTATGCTTTTTTGTTCCGGACCCAAATTTTTCGTCTCCGTGACGCATATTTGGCGAGAAGTAACTATGGAGTATCCGCTTTTTAATGACTTCGATTCAATTCTTTCAATACGTTCTAACGTGCTCCACGCCTTTTTAATATCTTCAGGGTCAGAAAATCGCATTCCGCAGTTTCGGCAGAGCCATCTTTGGATTTCATCGCCGAAAGTTGAGTGTCTTACGCCGTCGCGCCAAAGCCTTCTGGATCCGCAACGAGGGCATGACAAGCTTATGGGAGCAGAGTTTTCTTTTGGCGGTTCATTCATAGGTGGTATCCTCTTTAGGTGAAAAGCTCCATTCGGTTTGTGCCGCAGCCAGCGGTGTATCTTCGGCGGATAGGCAAACCAACTTTCAAAATTTCTTTTAAGATGGCTTCTTTTGTGGCGCCTGTTTGCTCGCTTAACTTTTCAAGAATAGCCTGTTGCTGTCTTGTGGCTAGTTCTTTCCAGTTTACTGTGAACACTGATTCCGCGTCTTTTATGCCTTCAAGCTTCGCTCGCTGCGTTGCGATGCTTTGCACTGGGACTACGCCGTCTGGGAAGACGTCGCCCCAGACCCGTTTTCCTTCAAGGTTCAATCTTGCCCATGTTGCGTATTTCTTCAGAAAGGTTAGCCTCCAGTGTCGGTTTTGGGTTTGAGTTTTTGTCGATAGATTTTGTCTTGACCGTACACCCAGTAGGAGTGGCTGTAGCTTTCTCCGTGGTATCGTTCTTTGATGGTGGCGTTTGAGTTTCGGAGGATGTTGAATGCGTGTTGCCATTTGTCCTCGATGTTGCTGGCTTTGTAGGCTACCTCGAAATCGCCTAGTTTGGAGCCTTTTTGTGCATCCCATTTTAGCGTGGTAAACGTGGTCTCTTTGACGGCTGCAGGCGCGTTTTCCAGTTCTGGTTCTTGGGACGTTATGGACTTTAAGAGCTCGGTTGCTGCGTCCGCAATCATTTGACCAGCGTCACGTAGTTTCATCAGAAAGTCAGCTTGCTTGCTGCTCATTGCTCAGCGCCCTCATATTTTTTGAGAAGTTCTGTTAAGGCTGCTCTGACTATTTCGCTGAGGTTTTTGAATTTCCTTTCTCGAATAAGCTGCTCTGCTTTCTCTCTTTCCGTATCTGAAAGCCTAACGGCAATTCTGGAATTGTAAGCTTTCATTCTTTTGACAC
>CAZQCX010000089.1:0-2628 GCA_964591705.1 uncultured Candidatus Bathyarchaeia archaeon
ATGGGATATCCTTTCCCGTAGGGGTTCGCAGGTTCGAATCCTGCCCGCTGCACCACCCAGAAAATCGAGAAGCCATATACGCTCTATGTTTTACCTGCACCTGTAAGTAGGCGTCAGTGTGAAAAACGGTGTGTTCTCGGACTGGCTAGTTGTTATATGAATTTAGCCAAAGAAGAGACGCCGTTTCCAATTTTGAATTTAGCATCGGAAGTGAAAATCATGGAGAATATTGGAGTAACGATAGGCAAGTTTTTTGCTGGCATGGTAATCGCGATTCTGGTTTCAGTCGCCATTTAAGCCTCTGTGTCTGCGTTGTGGGCTATAGGATCGCAGAGATTGAAATGTGACACGGGAGCTGCGGGCGCGACGGGAGCCACTATGTCTCAGGGACCAGTAGGCGAAACAGGTCCGACAGGTCCTCCTTGACCAACCTGCGAATGAAGAAGGTGAGGACTTGCGAGGCTCTCGGATTCAATTGTCTGCGGTCGTAGGCAACCGCGTTCTCTAGAATAGCCCCTATCTAGAGTGCCATTCGGTCTTCTGTTCGGTCACCCCCTTCACTTTAACTGAGCTCTCAGCTGCTCTGAATACTCTTCCTAGCAGCCTTCTTTTAAGGAGAATTTGCCTAAGCCAGTCTGAGAACGAGTTTATGAAGAACAGAGTAGTTAAATTCGCCCCCAGTTTCCTGATTGATGGATTACTGGGGAGAGCGACAAAGTTTGTTTCAAATCTGCCAAACAATATCGAACTTCTAGAGATTAAGTACGACTTGTTTTCGAATCAAATACTTGGTGTTATTAGAAGCGACAACTTCCAAGATCTTCCGGAAGACCAGCCCACTCCCGAGCTTGTTCTGAATTATACTCCAGTGTCCAGAGTTCAGCAGCAGCCAGCAATAACTGCTGAACCACATCTGGCTAAGCAGTCACAAACCCAGCAATCCGCTGATGCAAGCAAGATAGAGGAGGAATTTAGCCCAGAGCAACGCAGGTTGCTGGCCTTCAAAACGGAGAATGGGCAAGTCATAGTGAAGCCGATCCAATTCTTGAAGACAGAGTGGGAGGACATCAACGAAATCGTCAGAAGCTTGGGTGGAAGATGGATAAAGGGCGACTTTATGAGCTATTGGGCAGTGCCAGTTTGACAGAATCAAACCTGGAACCGAAAGGCTGGATGGAGCCGCCGGTGTTTCTACGGGCGTTGTACATTTAGCTGATTATGGGATGGTGCACTCAGGGGAAAGGTCTAACCGTGGCTTTCAGCAGAGGCTTCATGTCGCAGTTTCTCGATTTTTCGGATTGATTCCAAAACGCGGTTTACAAGATTGTCCCGTTCATAGGCTTCGTACTTAGTTAGTTTGACTAGGTGCATGTTTGCTTTGAGCTCGATGAGCTTGTCTTTCATCTCATATTTGAAATCGTTCGTGTTTACAAGTATGTACTTGTGTAATTTTCCGGTTGAATAGAAAATGGCAGGCAACACAAAGAGGATTTTGTCCATTTCCTGACTGACGTGGTATGTGGCTCCAACATAGGTTATGTAGTATTCTTCAGTAGTTCACCGAGTTGTAGTTGAGCATTACTAGTTTTTCTGCGAAATCCTGCATCTCAAGGTGTTTTATTGAGCCGATTCTCACTACTTCTTTGATTGCGCTGTTCATTTTTGCGTCATCTTCAAGGGAAGGAAAAGACTTGTGTTAACCTAGTATTTGTCAGTTGTGTGCCGCAGATTTCCACAAGGGGGGTTTTCTCGTTGGGTAAAAAGCGCCATGGAGACAGGCAAGAGTGTTTGTTGCTCACCAACGCTGAGCGAGAAGATGAATGCATCTATCTGCGGCTTCATGACAGACTGGGGCGATTGGAAACCATATATTTGAAAATATTCATGAGACCGCTGGCTTGTCTCTGAATTGCAAAGCTTATCTTGAGAAGAGGGGGAAAAATATTCAGTTAGAGATGACAGCAACTAGTCATCTAATAAGTTATTTTCCATAATCAAAATAAACATCCATGTAGGTTAGAAGTTAAGTCTCTAAAAGTTAAAGCATCTTCAATGGGAGAACCAGATGGCAACATGAAACGAGACAGAATCGGTCTCCCCGAGATTAACCTGCAAATTCAGAGTGATCCGTCGATTCCTCCACCGAGAAGAAATGTCTGACCGTAGCATTCACCTACCCTATCCCCCTCGGCATATTTTTGTTACTGGTCTTCACTAGGCAGGTTTTATTGCTGAAAGTAGTTCGCCTATGATTATTTTCAGACAGCACTACAACAAACTCGCCTCTTTGCAGCTACACTTGGAAGAAGTTATGCAAAGCCAACCGTACTATTCGAGTGAGTTGGAAGCAGTCTAGTTATTGCATTAGAAGAAGAAAAACATTACAACGTTTCTTCTTCAACCACTGCGAAACAAGGCGAAATGACCGTGAACGGCGTGCAAGTGCACTTCTACTGGAGACCCATGTGGTTTAGCGGACTTAGGTAGGTAGTGATACAGTAATTCCACGGTCGATAGGTTTTTATGCCCCGTCTAAATGTCTAAGGTGAACATTCAAAATGAAGCGCTCAGGATTGACGGGCGAATGGTAAGAAAAGCGCGAATACGCCTAACAAGCACCGACTACGG
>CAZQCX010000090.1:0-2547 GCA_964591705.1 uncultured Candidatus Bathyarchaeia archaeon
AGTGAGGCAGCAGTTTAAGGTTCGCGTGAAATCACATTTTGCCATAATATTCGACCATGAGGATTTGGAGGTCAGCTTGTTCAACGGCGGACGTATGCTCATAAAAAACGTCCAGAACGAGAAAGCAGCACTAAAAGCGTATAGGGAAATTCTCAAAAAACTAAACATAAGTCCGTAAAATAGCCTCCGCCGAAACCTAAATTACGCTTCTTTCTGCGTTTCCACCTTTAAATAAGGGTGGGGTTAGTCGCCGCAGAGCACAATAGTCACCATCCATGCTATGCAATGTGGTTGTTTTAACCAACAATATTTTTATTTCAGTCTCAACCTAGAGTCAACCTTGCTGGGGTGGCCGAACGGTTCAGGCGGCAGCCTGCAGAGCTGCTATATGTGGGTTCAATTCCCATCCCCAGCTTTTTGGCATAAACCCCCAGCTTTTGGGCGATGATTTGTCCGTTCATTTATTTTCGCTTCCTGAAGAGTTTTTCTTTGTCGATTTCGCAAACGTAGTCGAAGCCTGCTTCGATCAGCTCTTTGGCTTCTTTGGTGTTGGTGGCTACTTTGCAGATGAAGTCTTCGTTTTCGAAGGTTACGAGCTGTGTGTAGATCAGCGTGTTTTTGATGTTCTTGTGTCCGAGCAGGCGCATGACGTAGAGGATGTCTTTGGTTCTGTGGTATTCCATGGTGGCTTTCCAGTGGCGGAAGGTGTGGAAGGTTATTTGGTTTATTCTTGGGTTCTGGAGTTTGATTGCTGTTCTTTTGCGTTGTCTGGTGAAGGAGCTTCGGTATCCGCGGAGCTCGTAGGTGCCGAATATTTTGTCTGACTTTTTGGGTAGCGTGTTGAGCATGGCGAGCAATTTGTTGCTGACTTTGAACATGCGAGCGTGGCTGCCTTTCTCGGGTGTTATGCTGATTGTTGTGTTTACGTAGTCTATGTCTGTCCATTTGAGTTTCCAGGCTTCTCCTACGCGCATGCCTGTTTCTTTGAGTGCTTGAAGCAGGGCGGTGGTTTTTTCTCCGCATCCGGCGATGAGTTGGTCGATTTCTTGTTCTGTGGGTATGAAGGGTATTTTCTCGATTCTGTGGTATTTTGGTGGGTTCCATTTTCCTCCTGCCATGACGAGGTAGTTGCTGTAGGTTTCGGTGACGACTTCTTTTCTTCCTTCGCTCCAGGGTTGTTTGGCGATGATTTCTTTGATTTGCTCTGGGTCGTAGAGGTTGGCGCCGAGTCTTACCAAGCGGTTCATGATTCTGCCGCGTGCTTCGATTGTTGTTTTTGCGTATCCTTGTTTCATCATCCAGAATTCGTATTCGACGATTTTTCCTTTAGCTGTGGATAGGTCGTTTCTTCGCAGAACTTCAGTTTTCTGTTGTTCCGCTGCCAAGTTTTTCGTCTCCGTGACGCATATTTGGCTGTTAGACACTATGTTGCTTCCGCTTTTTAATGACTGCCTTTCGAACCGTTCTATCGCGCTCCAAGCCTTCTGAACATCTTCAGGGTCAGAAAATCGAAATCGACAGTCTCGACAGAACCAGCGTTGGATTTCATCGCCAAAAGCTGAGTGTCTTACGCCAGCCCGCCAAAGCCTTCTGGATCTGCAGCGCGGGCAAGACAAGCTTATGGGAGCAGAGATTTCTTTTGGCAGGTCATCCATGAGCTGAGCCTTCTTTAGGTGAAAAGCTCCATTCGGCTTGTGCCGCAACCAGATGTGTATCTTCGGCGAAGAGGCAAACCAGCCTTCAAAATTTCCTTCAATATCGCTTCTTTCGTGGAGCCTGTTCGCTCGCTCAAGTTTTCAAGTATAGCTTGTTGCTGTTCTTGGGTTAGTTCTTTCCAGTCTACTGTGAACACGGACTCAACGCCCTTTATGCCTTCAAGTCTAACGTGCTGCGTTGCGATGCTTTGCACAGGGACCACGCCGTTTGGGAAGATGATGCCCCAAGCTCGTTTCCCTTCAAGATTTAGCCTCGCCCATGTTGCGTATTTGTTCAAGAAAGTTAACCTCCAGAGTCAGTTTTTGGTTTGAGTTTTTGTCGGTAGATTTTGTCTTGACCGTAAATCCAGTACGAGAAGCCGTAGCCTGTTCCATAGTATCGTTCTTTGATGGTGGCGTTTGAGTTTCGAAGGATGTTGAATGCATGCTGCCACTTATCTTCGATGTTGCTGGGCTTGTAGGCTACCTCGAAATCGCCTAGTTTGGAGCCCGTTTGAGCGTCCCATTTCAGTATGGTAAATGTTATCTCGCTAACGGCAGCGTGCTCTTTTCTAACTTCGTGCTCAGATGGAGCTATAGATGCGAGGAGCTCGTTTGCTGCGTCGGCAATCATCTGACACGCATCTCGCAGCTTCACCAAGAAGTCGGCTTGCTTACTGGTCACCGTTTTAGTTCTCCTCGTTTTTTTTGAGAAGTTCTGTTAGGGCTGTTCTTACCAGTTGGCTGAGATTCTTGTATCGTCTTTCTTGAATGAGTTGCTCTGCTTTCTCTCTTTCTGTATCTGAAAGCCTAACGGCAATTCTGGAATTGTAAGCTTTCATTCTTTTGACAC
>CAZQCX010000091.1:0-2543 GCA_964591705.1 uncultured Candidatus Bathyarchaeia archaeon
TTGGGTCATAGAAATAAACAGAATCTGCTGACTATGCCTTAGACGCTGAAAATGATATGATTACTCAATCCATGCATACACTTGACCACATTCGTAAATCGTTCAATGGCTCAACGAGCAGAGCGGACCGCTCTGAAATCGGTCAGTTCCTGACACCTGTGGCGATAGCCAAGTTCATGTCATCTATGTTCGAAAGCGGGACTGAACGAGTGAGAATTTTAGACCCAGGGGCAGGGGCAGGAGTGCTTTTCGCGGCATGTGTTGAAACTCTGATTTCAAGAACAAAGCGCCCTCAATCAATAGAGGTCGTTGCCTATGAAACGGACAGTACTATTTTACCGTATCTTGAAGATACCTTGAGAAACTGTCAGTCCTTTTGCGCATCCAAGGGCATCGAATTTCACGGAACCATAAAAGCCGAAGATTTTATCTCTGCTGCTCTTAGCGAAGTAGATGGATCTCTATTTCTCGCGCCTGGCAAACGATTCACCCATGCCATTCTTAATCCTCCATACAAGAAGATCAACAGCCAGACGGCCATGAGCAGAAAACTCTATTTGTCTGGCATAGAGGTGGCAAACCTGTATGCGGTATTTGTCTGGCTGTCTATGTCTTTGCTTGAGCAGGGCGGCCAGATGGTTGCAATAACACCCCGTAGCTTCTGCAACGGTTCATATTTTAAGAAGTTCCGTTCTGCCTTCTTGCGCATGATGAGTTTGAAACGAATTCACGTCTTCGAATCCCGTAAAAAGGCATTCGGAGACGACAATGTGCTGCAAGAGAACATAATTTATCACACAACGCGGGGGCTTCAGAACCCTCAGTCTGTCTTTATCTCAGTCTCAGAGGGCCTTGACTTCGACAAGGCAAGTATCTGGGCGGTGCCGTATAGTCAAGTTGTCCATCCCGGTGACGGGGATATGTTTATTCGTCTTGATATAAAAGAAGCTGATGTTGCCCTGCCGGAACAAATGAAATGCTTTGCCTCATCTCTCAGCAAGCTAGGGTTAAATGTTTCCACCGGGCGCGTTGTTGATTTCAGAGCACGAGAACACCTCAAGCAGTCTCCCAAGCAAGGAGATGCTCCCCTCATTTATCCGTCTCATTTCGCCAATGGTTTTATCGACTGGCCAATAGAATCAGGCAAGAAACCGAATGCCATCGCATCAAATGCAGAGACCTCAGCCCTTCTTGTTGAAGCCGGCTTCTATGTTCTTACCAAAAGGTTTTCATCTAAGGAACAGCAGAGACGAATCATGGCGGCGGTTTACGACCCTGCACGCATCGATGCGGCCTATGTTGGTTTTGAGAACCACCTGAACTACTACCATCAAAACGGAAGAGGTCTACCGGCCGATTTGGCAAAGGGGCTTGCCCTGTACCTCAATTCCACAATGGTCGACCGCTATTTCCGACTTTTTAGCGGGCATACTCAGGTGAATGCCACCGATCTTCGAAAAATGCCGTATCCCACTCGCGAGCAACTCACGCGTCTTGGCACGTCCATCGGTGAAACCATGCCTGACCAGGAAGCAATAGATTCCATCATCGGAAAGGAGTGTTCGAACCTTGGCAAATGAGATTAATGGACAAAAGGCAGAGAAGAAGATCAAAGAAGCTCTCACCATCCTGAATGATATTGGCCTTCCGAAGCAGCAACAAAATGAGCGCTCCGCTTTGACCCTGCTCTCCCTGCTGGGTCTCAAACCTTCAAACAAATGGGAGGATGCATCTGATCCACTAATGGGCATAACTCCCATGATGGATTTTTTTCAGGAGCACTACGGAAAGAAGTATGCGCCAAACACTCGCGAAACAGTACGTCGCCAAACAGTCCATCAGTTTTTGCAGGCAGCCTTAATCGTCGCCAATCCTGACAAACCCTCAAGACCGACCAATAGTACCAAAGCAGTGTACCAGATCGAGCCGTCTGTTCTCAAACTGCTTCGAGGCTTTGGGAAGCCAAGATGGAAAAGCGAATTGTTTCGGTATCTTCGAACCGTGGACACGTTGAAGAAGCTGTATGCACATGAAAGGGAAATGAGGCGATTGCCTGTCAAGCTTGCAAACGGCCAAGAAATAAAGCTGTCTCCGGGCGGCCAGAATGTTCTGGTAAAAAGGATCATGGATGATTTTTGCCCGTTGTTCGCACCTGGAAGTTATGTCATCTACGTTGGGGACACCCAAATGAAATGGGCATATTTCGATTCCGATGCTTTGTCGCGGCTGGGTGTCAAAATAGAGGAACACGGGAAAATGCCGGATGTTGTCGTATATTACGCAGAAAAGAACTGGTTGGTTCTTATTGAGGCTGTCACGAGCCACGGACCTGTGAATCCTAAACGAAGGCAGGAATTGAAGGCGCTGTTTTCCGGATCAATGGCAGGCCTTGTTTTCGTGACTGCGTTCCTTGATCGAAAGGCCATGGTGAAGTACCTGAATGACATCTCTTGGGAAACTGAAGTTTGGATCGCCGAGTCACCGACGCACCTCATACACTTCAACGGTGAACGTTTTCTCGGGCCATATGAAGACTGAGTGAC
>CAZQCX010000092.1:0-2491 GCA_964591705.1 uncultured Candidatus Bathyarchaeia archaeon
TCGCGACGCTACACGCCACTCCCGCTTCCGAAACACCATCACGCCTTGGCGCTCACGGACGAATCCTAAGCCGACCACCATCAACCTGCCCGCTCACTGCGACTCCCCCGTGCCACACTCAACATGCTTTCACAATGGCTCGACAAAGATGTCGCCATTGCTGACCACATCCACCTTGCCACCAGCGCTGACCAAGTACCGAAGCCAAGCGCAGGGCAGGATCACGCCGAAGCTGATTTCACCTGCACTCACGATAGTCCCGTCTTCCTTCCTGGCACCTTCACCTTTGTTATAACAACAATCAAGAAACAACCTTGACAAAAGACTCCAATGACGCCTCTGGAAAACCCGAGTGAGCGGAGGCCAAAGCGTGCCCCATCACGAGAAAACAGTCTTGGAATTGCTCAAAGACGGCCCTAAACAGACAGGGTGGCTTATCTCCCAGCTGTGCCAGCAGAATTCCAAGTTGCTGTTGCCATGCTCAAAGTAATCGGCGCGTTCCCCCTGTCCTTCACATAAATCAGCCTCGACACAGAACCCCCCTCCATTAATCTTAAATATTTTCTATTCTGATTATGGAATATGAAGACAAATAGCAAATCTGTCTTCGTCGCGATTTTTTTGCTTTCCACATTCGCATGCTCATATTTAGTCAATGCTTATAACCAGCCAGGCGGAGACAACCCGATTCGTGCTGACCCCGCCCAACCTCGCAAAGGTCATGAGCTTATCACGCGGCAAGCAATAGAAATTCTGCGAAACGATGCATACGGAGAAATCGCCGAAGCAGCTAACCTAAATATACAAGCCATAATCGATGGACAAAAAGCAGCCGATGATGAACTTGGTCGAATTCGACTCAATATTCTAGGTCTAATCGACGTTAACTGGAACACCGCAGGGAATACACACTATTACAACCCGAATGAGCGTCACCGTGCAATAAGAGGACTTAAAGTGGGGGCGCTTCATGTTCCTGACATCGCCATTTATGCCTTTTTCGGATGGACTGGCGATTCTAACAAGGTATTCGCGCTCCGTGGACCTCAGCCCTCGGCAGTCAGATTGGCTGACTGGTACTATGCACTGGCAGTAAAAGCGATGCGCGAAGTGAGAACTTACGATGCCTATTTCAATTTGGGTAAAGCAATCCACCTAATTCAAGATTTAACTGTTCCTCAACATGCGACTGACAGCTATGGTCTTCCCCATCACAGACATCAGGATTTTGAGAACTACGCCGACGGCTACATGCTCCGATCGGATTACCTGGCAACCACTGCATACCCAGGAGACCCCGAAAGAACCACTTATCTTCCTGACTCGCCCGCCTCTGCATTTGCTGAACGCGCAGCACAACACTCGGCAAGAAAGATTAGTAAGGTAACTTGGTGGCACGAGAACGATTTTGACGGTGTTACGCGGGAAATGCTCTTGCTGGCACAACGATTAACAGCAGGGCTACTCCATAAATTCCATCAAAAATGGCAAACTGAACCGTATTCAGCCATAAAACTTGCTGTTCACAGTGCATCCGCAATGGATGTCGAAAGACAACGTGCAGAATTGGGGGGCGCCGAGCTTTTTGCCACGCTTAATGTCATTGAGCCTGGTGATACAACCCGTACCACCAATTCATTTGACTACGAAGATTTCTTAACCGGCTATTTTGGTGACGAAAACGTGGTTCGACCAGGATCATATCTTGGTTACGATGTTTGGGCATTTCCCTACACCTCGGACGCTGTTCGGAGCAGCGAAGAAGTCAGGATGGTCTTAGGTCTATGGGATGATGATGACATTGATGCATGGACAAACGGCGTAAGCGGCTGGCCCGAGAGATGGTTTCAACCTCATTGGCTTGATATAGCCCCTGAAGTTGGCCCTTACCGACTAGAGCTGAAGGCAAACCTCAGGACAGGCGAGGTCAGCCGTTGGACCGGCAGAGCTTGGCTGGTGATTGGTAGGCTTGGTGAAAGAATCATATCAACTGGAACTGAAACCAAAACAGATTCTGCTCATGGCGGACGCGGTTCAGTAGAGTTTTCCATCGAGGGCATCTATGTTCCTGTACGAGAACCTGTGCCCCACTCTCCGCAAAAGCCAGTCAACACGTTTCCTGATGGTCAACGGGGCATGGCATTAACCCCAACTCTTATGGCTTCCAGCTATTTTGATGTTGACGGTGACCCTCAGCGCGAGTCTGAATGGATGGTTAGCGAAATACCCGGAGACGTAGTGTATCAAGTGCTTGGAGGCCCAAGAAACAGCCATACCATCACAACACCTCTTAAGTGGGGCAAAACCCACGGATGGATGGTCAGATACCAAGATAGCACGGGCAGATGGTCGCGTTGGAGCACGCCCACATTCTTTCACACAAACAATCCGCCAGCTAAGCCAACAAATGAGCTACCTGCAAACGTAGCCGCCAACGTCTCTGTAACGCCTCATCTCACCGCGTCCGCCTACTCTGATTTTGAGAATCAGA
>CAZQCX010000093.1:0-2485 GCA_964591705.1 uncultured Candidatus Bathyarchaeia archaeon
GTATCTGAAAGCCTAACGGCAATTCTGGAATTGTAAGCTTTCATTCTTTTGACACCTTCGTTTGTCATACGTTTATTAAATGGTCAGACGGATACGGGGTATTTTGTGGTCTCAAGTGCTGTCGCAGGTGGTTTACGAGACAAATGCAGATGTGGCTGCGTCTTATGATGCTATGGTGAAGAATCCGCTTGTGGTGGCGGATAGAACAGAGAAAGGCTTGCTGTGGTTCAAGTTTAAGGATAATCGCACTGTTTTCTTGCTGTCTCCTTTGGGGAAATTGCAGGTCAAGTGGAATGATGTTTCTGAGAAAAGAACGTTGTTTAGGCTTATTCGGAACCTGTTGGTTCCCCGACCTAACGAAGCGTTGTCTATAACGCCTAGAAAGCAGCAGACTTGGATAGATTATCCTGTGCCTGATTCGTTCAAGCTTTATTGGTGTGACCAGACAACAGAATTTGTCCTGAAAAAGTCCCCTGAAACAAGAGAGGAAGAGCAACAGAAAGGACCTGTGGGTACAGGCATTAACTCTGGGAATACAAGCGACATCAAAAGAGATGTTAAAACCGAAGTGGAAACTGTTAGGGAAGCGTTGAACATTCTGAGGGGCAAATTAACTTTTTTCCGAGAACCAACCTTGGAGGAGATCGCCCTGAAACTGGGTCGCGAACCTGGACCTGTTTTGGAAATGCTTTTGGGCTTTGCGGGTTGGAAGCGGCAGTCTCCACTGGAAGCAGAGAAGACGGCGGAGAATGCTATCAACTTGGCGGGTTGGTTACGCTGGAAAAAGGAAGGCAAACAAGACCCTGAGCTGGAAGCATTGTACAAAGAAGCAATGCAGGGGGCTTTAACGAGCACGATTGAAAGGGCTCAAGACATTTACAAGAATTGTTCTTTTTTAGCCCCTCATGTTGGGTATTCCCGTATTGAATGGCCGAGAATAACTAAGGACTGCTGGCGTCAGATCTTTCATAGTGAACCCCCTGAGCCTAAGCATTTGCGCGGATAGGTGCTTTGGCTTCCTTCTTGAAGAATGCCCTCTGGCAAGTTTACGTTAGAAGTTGTTGATGAACACTGATTTTTGTGTTGTTCATCAACTTCTATTCAGTAGAAGAAGAAGCTTTGCCGTGAGGCGTGTTCTTCTTCTTTCAATGAAGTTTTGGTAGTAGTCGGTCTGCGCTGCAGCAGTGAGACTACTCTCATGAAAGACCTGGTGCTCTAGGCTGACGACCCATCCACGTTTTATCCCGAAAGCCAGCACCCTACAGTTACGCGCCAATCTTCTTTAGCTTTTCCCCATAACGCTTCCTGTTGGCATTCCCATAAGTCTCCCGTCGAGTCAACATGAACCAGGCAATCTTCAGCATCTTACACGCAACAGCAACCGTAGCCTTCTGATCACCACGCCTCACAGCCACACGCTCATGAAAAGCCCTCATCCGCTCATCATGCTGTACAGCAATCCTAGCAGCCTCCACCAACGCCCACCTAAGAATGCTGGATCCCCGCTTAGTAATGCGCCCATGAAACTCCACATTTCCCGACTGATGCACCGACGGCGCCAAACCAGCCCACGAAACCAGCCGCTTATAGTCTGGAAACCTCCCTATCGGGCCAACCTCAGACCGCAACAGCAACGCAGTATAAACATCAACACCCGTCAAACTCAGCAGCAAACGCACATCCTCATCCTGTGAAGCCCTTTCCCTAATAGCTTCGTCAACCCGGCAAATCTGCACGTTTATGGATTCAACAAGCGAAAGATGATTCTCCAAAAGCAGCCGATCCAGTTCACTCATCTCTTGAGCCCGCAGCCACTGCATTCCCGACTTCCCAAACATATCCGAGAACTCGCAACGGTAGCCGTACTTGTCAGTTATGGCGTGCACCTTGTTCTTGATCATGGTTCGCATCTGCACGAGACTAAGCCTATGCCTCACCAAAGCACGCATCTCACGAACATCCCATGGAGGGACATAGCTTTCGGCGATGAGGTCAGCTCTTAACAGGTGCGCCAGTATTCTGGCGTCTAGCTTGTCGGTTTTCACCTTCGCGGAAGCGATGGCTTTGGTCTTCAACGGGTTCGCCAGCACCACCCTAATTCTCTTAGCATCCAAAGTATCGTATATGTTTAGCCACAAGTTGCCCGTTGACTCCATGACAACCTGATCCTCACTTGTCAAGGCTGAGACCAGATTTTTTATGCCTCTGCTGTTGTTTTCAAAGAAGAATTCTTTTTCTACGATTCCTTTCTGGTTTACGAGCGCTGCTCGACATTTGGCTTTGCCAACGTCTATTCCCACATACCTCACCATTTTTTTCACTCTCCTACTGGCTTTCAGGCTGCATTCTCTCATACGGGCGCTTAGCCCAGTTTTTTAGCAGCTCAGGTCAAGTCCAATCTACTTCACAGTCGCGAAGACCAAGTAGTCCCCGGACTAGCCAGCCAAAAAAGCTATCAAACCAAGTCTTTCATAAAATCTACTTC
>CAZQCX010000094.1:0-2364 GCA_964591705.1 uncultured Candidatus Bathyarchaeia archaeon
GTTTCTGCTCAGGATTACTCTCATAACCCGAAAAGCAGCCTTCAATAAGATTAGTGAACAAATTCTCTACCTTTCCCCTCCTACGATCATTTAGAGCACTTGTCTTTATTACGAGCAAACCGTCGCAGCTTATTGAAAGAGCCAATTCAAATCTGCTGAGCAGCTGTTCTCTGAACGTTTGGTTCAATTTCACCCAATGAAATTCTTTTCTCACATGATCCTTTGGCAGCCCCACATGTTTCTTTAACCAAACATAAGCTGCATCAGCATCAGGAATAGAACAAATGACGATAATACTATCGCTGTTCCCGCACCCGCTAGTATCAATCCCAATCGCTGGCTGGCTTGACATACGGGGCAACAAGTAGATGGTGTCGCCAACCAAGATACGTCTTATTCTGCGACCATTATAGCCCCGTAAACCGTGATCAATCCATCCTGTCTTAGTCCTATACACTTCGCTACTTGCTATGGACTTGAAATCGGGATCCAAATTTCTCAAAAGAGACTCGTAAGAAGACAAGGAAGCCCCGAATTTGCGTCTTTGAAAGTCGGCAGGGGTCACAAGAGTTGGCTGTAATCTGAAAGTCTCCTCCCTGTACTGAAAATTCATACCGAGGCAGGCTTTTTCGATAATATCCAGAAAGAGCGCGATAGATTTTGGGTCTTTCCGATCAGCCACAACAACCAGCCCATCAAAGCACTTGCTGCAAGAACACAAAAGACTTTCTGAAAGACAAAGCCTCTTTGAAGTACCTGCTGAAGCCCAGGCTAACAAGAACTAGCAAGTTTCACACTATTTCATAATACTAAAAAGTTTAAATAGGTTTTTAGTTTTATGAAACAACCATGCGAACATCGGATGCCGGCTACGCTTTAAGCAAATCAGAGATACGGATACTCAGACAGCTCCAGAAAGGAAAAAAGCCCCTCGCAGATATTGAGGAGGCACTCGCGCTTAAGCCGGCTTTTCTATCCCAAAACCTAAAGAGGTTAGAGGAAAAGGGACTGATCCAAAAAACAAGTCAAGGAAACAGAAAACTCGCACGCTTCAACGAAACAAAACATGCGATGCTCCTAAGGGATTTACTTTTGTCAAGCGAAAACGTCGATTGGGAAAACGTACTGACAGGCAAAAAAATCGAAATCCTCTTCCAAGCACTCAGCTCCTCAGGAGCAAACATTTCAGGTCTTTCAGAAACCACGCTCTGGCGCCACCTGAAAACCCTCAAAGCCCGCGGTATAATCATACAAACCGACGACAAGAACCAGATCAATCCACGTTTCTCAACCCTTACGGATTTCCTGAAAGAGTACCAACGGTACCTCGCCAACAAGATTTCAAGGACCCTCTCAGAGAACGCAGTCATCCTATGGCAGGAAGACATGCAATTCCTGATCAGAGCACCGAAAAACGCCCAGGCACCGTCTAAGGACTTCCACAAGACAGCAACCTCCATTTACCACAAGTATGGGCTTCCGTTTTTCTCAGAATATGACATCTACCTCTATTCGACGACAAAGAAAACAATCGAGCCAGAAGACGCAATACTGCACACACTGCTCTTGGAGCCCAACAACGTAAGGTACACGATCTACGCCCTGCTACTGTTCAAGAAAACCGAAAAACAAATCGACAAAGAATACCTGATGCACGAAGCCGAAAAGCAGGGGCTAAGAAGCCGGACAACTGGCATGCTCCAATTCCTAAGAACCCACATACAGCCACAAGGCCAAGTTTTACCCACCTGGATCGAGTTCGCCACAAAGGCAGAAGAATATGGAGTGATGTTTGAATGACACGGAAGCGATCCTTTGACAAAGACTACCTCAAACAAGAATTCAACAAAATAGATGCAGTAATAAAACAACCGCTTAATCTCTTCCTGATAGGCGGAGGCGCAATGGCATTCTACGGTCTGAAGGAAGCGACCAAAGACGTAGACATCATCACAACCACCAAAGAAGAATTAAGCAACCTCACCGCCACCCTCAAAGCCACAGGCTACAGAGAACCCGAAAATGCTATAGTCACCAGAGCCTACAAGAAAATGCAAACCAACGCCATACTCGAAAACCAAGACGGCTTTCGATGGGACCTATTCCTGAATAAAGTCTGCAATGCCGTCACCCTGTCACCCACCATGGCGCAAAGGGCAAAACCGCTCTACAAAGGCACCAACCTAAACGTATCCATAGCCTCAAAAGAAGATCTCTTCCTTTTCAAAGGAATAACAGAACGCGAAGCAGATTTGGAAGACATGCGGACACTCGCAGAATCAGGCCTCAGCTGGGAAACCATAAACCAGGAATGCAAAAGCCAATCAGAATCAACAGGCGTCTGCTGGGAAGACGCGCTATACC
>CAZQCX010000095.1:0-2218 GCA_964591705.1 uncultured Candidatus Bathyarchaeia archaeon
TCTTCTGCAGAGACTTGCGCTCATCGAAACAAAAAGAGCTACTTGAGCAAATCTGGGGTGCAAGGACAGCTATTTCTGCTTGTTTCTGAGCTTTTGATACCTGTCTATGGCGTATTCTACGATTTCCGCCGCGAGTTCAGAGTTTTTCCATTCTTTGACTTTGGCCCATTTGTGCGGTTCAAGCCGCTTGTAGGTTTCGAAAAACTCTTGAATCTCAACTAGCTCGTGTTTGTGTATGTCCTCTATGTCTTTGTAGCCCTCAAACCTTCGATCGTTTTCTAGCACCGATAGGATCTTGGTGTCTAATCCTTTTTCGTCTTCAATGACCAGTGCTCCTATTACTCTGACTTTGATTATGCATCCGACTTCAAGGGGTTCAAAGCTCATTGCCATTATGTCGAGTGGGTCTCCGTCGTCGAACCATGTTTGTGGTACGAATCCGTATTCCACGGGGAACACAACTGATGAGGGGATGATTCTGTCTAGTACGAATGATTCCCACTCGGTTTTGTATTCGTATTTGTCTCGGGAGCCGCTTGTCACTTCGACAACCATGTTTAGGTGTCTTGGAGGGTTGTCTCCGGCTGGAATTTTGTCACAGAGATTCATATCCTATTGAACTTCCCGTTGGGGAAGAAGATTTTGCAGTGATTTAAGGTTTCCCGAACTGAGCGAAAGCATGTTTTTTCTTGGGAAGCTCTCTGTCTGCTTGTAGTAGTGCGTGTGTTTTTGCTGTTCTATGAGCATTTGTTTCCAGGCTTTGTTTTGCGGGCAGGGCTTGTTTTGGGTGCAGGTTGCGTCTATAATCGTCTATGATCGTCCTGAAAAGGCAGAAAAGCAACGGTGTGCACAAGCTAGCAGGTTCTGCTCGTGCCTTTGACAGAGTGCGTGGAATTCAAGACGGTGCTCCAGCGGGGTGATCGCGTGCAGGTTCCCAGACTTGTGAGGTGGGAGTACAAGCTCGAGAGCACGCAGACGTTGAGGGTTTCTGTTTGGGCAACAGGCGTAGTCGGTGGGTGGGAAACCTTTTACTCGCAGATGGACAAGAGTGGGCGCATTACCATTCCACGATTGATTCAGAGGGAGTTGTTGAGGACCGCACCTGGTCTGCGGAGCCTAGTTGGAGCGGTTTTGCATGTACGGCTGGAACCCAAATGACGCGATCGTCGAGGGTTGTTACTTTCAGGCGCATTATGTTCTCGATCTTTTCTAGTACTGAAGTTTTGCGTTTTTAGATTTTGAGCTGCCGGTAGATAGTCTCGGGCTTCGCCTGATGTTTAAACTTCGTATAAATCCAATCAACCAGTCTTCTGAAGCATCGGTCCTTCACCCAGCGGCAAACATCACCCAAAGTCGAAAGACGCCTTCCCAGAAGCTTAGAACCAGCGCAAATCGAGCGCCGAAGCAGGGCTAGAAGAGTATAGGCGTTGAAGGCCAGGTGCCAGTGTATAATGGCTCCTCGGCCCCGCCTCATCTGATACGCTTCCAGCCCCAGGTTCTGTTTCGCATCCCTGTAAAAAACGTCTATGCTCTGCCGCCGCTTGTACGCCTCAAGAACCTGCCGTTCACACCAGTCAGTCCTGTTGCTGACGTAGAAGTGGAACCCGTCAGCCTGCTTTGCGATCACCAGCTTTGCGTCGCCCACCTTCTGCATCCAAACCCTGAGGCCGCAAAGACTGTAGGCTTCACCCTTAACTTTCACTGTCTTGAACTGTTTCGCAGGCAGCTGCGAGGCCAACTCCGTCACGTTCAGCTCTTCTCCTTTCCAGTGAATTATGCGGTTGGACTCGGCTTGGGTGACCCAGTCCCAGCCTCTGGCGGTTGCGGCCTCGACGATTTGGCGGCAGAAGAACCAGCTGTCGAAGGGCACGACGGTTCTTGTGCCTGCTGGAGGCGTGAAAGCGTTTATCTGCTCGATGGCAAGCTGAATCTTGGTTTTGAAGCCGCGCTGTTCCTCTCGGCATGTTTCTTTCTTCACGTAGAGGCTTAGGCGGACTGGGTATTCTGTTTCGCCGTTGACGTAGTGGGTGGTGACGATGTCGTGTCCCCAGACGGGTTTGCCCTCTGCGCTGTCGAAGTGGTATCCTGCCGCTTCCATGTGTTTGCCTGTTTTGCGGTTGATGGTATCATCAATTATGAGGTAGCCTGTTGAGTCTTGCTGGGCTGGGAGGCGTGTTCTGGCTAGGCTTAGCCTTTTCTCTTCGAGTTTTTGCAGGTT
>CAZQCX010000096.1:0-2201 GCA_964591705.1 uncultured Candidatus Bathyarchaeia archaeon
AAGTCATCAATTGAACATAAGATAATCCAGATTATGATAATCGCGATTATCTTGTCGAACTTCAAGTTAGGTCTTCATTGCACATTTCCTTGGTTTGGTATAAGTTGCCATTCGGCGGCAGTGGTGTCAGCTAAAACTGACAGCTTCGTGGTTGAAAAAATACCTTCCTAGTGGTTTGTTGGCTAAGTTTTGCAACGAATTAATCCAGGAGTGTTGTTGAGCCAATAGAGGAAATCGCGACAGGTCCATTGCCAGTCAAAAGGATGTGCGTACCATTGATTATATTCTTGCCTGCTCCCCATAATATGCTCAACCATTTTCGGGCGACTGCACCAGCTGCCACGGATCAGATAGCGGGTGCTAAAAGCCTGAAGCAGGGATTCGGCTTGATTAAGCCAGGAAGCATTAGTTGGAGTGAACAAAACATGGATGCGCGGTTTGAGGTTTTTAAAGAACTCCGTGGTCTCATCGCTTGTATGGCTGGAACCGTTATCAATGATCAAGTGGATGCGATGTGCCCAACTATAGGGATGAAGAAAACGTTGAATGGCCGGACGAAAATGTTCACCATCATTTTTATCCAAACATTCAGCAAACATATGTCCTGTATGCAAGGTCAAGCCCGCCAGCAAATGGATCGTCCCATGCCGCTCATAGTCATACTCCACTCGTTCGATCTGTCCGGGTTGCATGGGTTGCTTCGGATACACCCGTTCCAGCACTTGCAGGTTGGGCTTCTCGTCAGCTGCCAGAAGGACTTCGCCGCGCTGCCACAGGCTCTCGATTCGTTCGTAATACCAGAGAATTTTGAGAGCCCGTGCGACAGCTTCATCGTCCCAGACAGTCGTTTTCCAAAAACGAAACAGCGGCAGTCGCAAATCAGCAGCATACAAGATTTCGCGCACGGTTGTGTAATCGATGGCCTCGACATATCCCTGCTCGACGGTCGCTTCAGCCAAACTCCGAAACGACCAATGCGTCGCATGCCGACCGACGCTTTCTGGTTCGCGGCGCGCCAGCCGTTCAATCTTCCTGCGTTGACTTCTGGAAAAAAACGGGCGGCCGACCCGGTCGAGGAGCATCGTATAAGGCGGCTTGGAGATCGCCGTCGCGATAGCGTTGGCAAATCCGCCAAATGGTCGAGGCACTCTGTGCGAACTCTTCACTCAAAAAGCCGACCCGCTGCTTTTTATCCGCTCGTTGTAACAAGATCTGAGCTCGGCGTGCAATCCGCCAAGGTGTTTTCCCATCTCGCAGCAACTTGCGCAAGTAGGCTTTATCCCTCGGCTTCAACTGAAACTTCTCCGGCTTTCGACCACGCATGGTTCATCTCCCATTTTCAGCAGATGACCAACCCTACCACGTGCGGCGAAACCCGGCAAGGAATTTCGTGCATTATTTAGTCAACAAACCACTAGGTAGATTTTCGGATTACTATGGGGAATTTAGCGAGGCGGCATTAACTAATTTTAGTTACAGTTCAAATAAACAATTTTTTTCGATAGAGCAAAGGCTTATTTTGAAAAGTTACGGTCCCCAATTATTTATTTACCCAAAGGCTGTACGGGCGTATCAGAAATCGATCAACAATGGATTCGCGACCATTGTGTTGCCGCCAGCAAATTTCGAGGTTGCGTGTTTCGCAGTCTTTGCAATCAACGGTATGGTGCTGAATGTGGTGTTCAATTGGAGGGTCAACGAGAGGATTGTAGAAAGAATCCTTGCATCGCTTGAATAGCCAACTCGATGGCGAATAGAGCTTGTCGGAAACAGAGTTTTCAGGATTGAGGAACGTCACTTTTTAAGCTTAATTTGTCGCTCATTTTCCGATAGCGTTAGGTCGTCTCGCTATGAGACTGAGGCAGTATGGCCACATATGTTGATATTCTAAATGCCGGTTACAGCCTTGGGTTGATAATTTCAGCTGTTATTGCTCTTTGGGTTGCTGGCGGTTTTGTTCTGAGAAACGATTCGGTTTTTCTGGAGCTAGAAGATCGTCCTTTCTTGATAAGTCGTTCGTTGGAGTTAATAGCGTGGTTGTGTGTGGGAGGATTATTTGCTATACCTTTGACGGACCTTTTAAGCATTCTTTATACATTTATTGATGCTTTTATTCATGCTTCATCCTCCATAATCCAAATTACCTCTATCTGGGGAGAAGTATCTTGGCAGGTGTATATTGGAGTCAAAAACCTGCTAAC
>CAZQCX010000097.1:0-2098 GCA_964591705.1 uncultured Candidatus Bathyarchaeia archaeon
CTTCGTAGAATCCTTGTTCTGCTACTCCGCATGTTTTGTGAAGCTTTGGTTTTTCTTTTGCTTTTTCTTTAGTCTCAGTCCTACCCTCTGAATCGCCGTTGGAAGTATGCCTTGCCAAAGGAGTGTTTGCTGTGGCATGCTCTCTCGCGTGTTGTATGCTTAAGGTCCGGTAACTATCTGGTTTTTCTAGCCATTTTCCTATGCCGCAGTTTTCCATGGCGAGATTTATCTCGTCGTCTCCAAAACCATTCAGGACCAGTTTCGTAACTACTGCCTGTTCAGCTTCACTTCTGCTCTTGTAACCGTACCTTTGCCAGTTGCCCCTAAAGAGGTCTGAAAGCTTTGCATCGTCCAAAAGAAGCTTATCAATTGAAGGGTGACTTTGGCCTTGGGTTAAGGATATGTTTTGGCTTTTTGCGTCTGTGTTCAAGATGGCTTCCAATAGACCTTTGTTTGAACCCCTTGCGTGATCCACGCCTTCAGCTTGTTCTTGATCCTTCGTTGAGACGTTGGTGACCCATCGCGTTTTCAGTGGATTAGTCTGAATCTTCAGGTTACTTGAACCTATGATTGTGGTGACTCTGCGGGTGTCGTATGTGCTGTCGATTTCAGCGTTTACTCTTGAAGACGCCTGCTTAGCGAACATTTTCACTTTATGGTTGATTTCGCGCCGAAAGCCGGAACCCACTAGTTCGAATCTTGGCAGGGGAAAGAAAATGTGAAAGCCGTTGCCACTGTAGGCCAAGAAGCCGCTGGCTGCATAATCCTTCTCAATCAGTCCTTTGAGGTTTTGTGCTCTCTGTAGGCTCTTTTCGAGCTGTTCTTCTGTGGCAGGTGCTGTCTTATCCTCTCGTTTTGAGTCGATGTCTAACCAAAAAACGTTTAGTGCTTTGACGCCTTCAATGTTGTCGTTTCCGTTTTCCTTGTCGTTTAGACTAACCCAGCACGTGTAGCCTTCGTTGTTTTTTTCAAATGCCCAGGAGATTATTTGGTTTTCTTTAAGCCAAGTGTTTACTACTTTCCCGTTTTGATAGTTCTTAGCCACTAGATGGTATAAGTCTCGTTTTCCCAAGATGGCAAGATGTAGCTTCGCGTCATCCGGTGAAATGTTTTGCTGCGCCATATAGTCTCCAGCCCATTTTCCTCGGGGCGAGCCTTTAGAGGAAAAGTTCCATTCTGCTTGTGCCGCAGCTGTCGGTGTATTTTTCTCGAAGGGGTAAACCGATTCTCAGGATGTCTTTTAGGATAACTTCTTTTGTTGCGCCGCTTTTCTTGCTGAGATTATCCAGGACAAGATTCTGCTGTTGGGGAGTCAACTCTTTCCAATCAACGAGGAATACTCGTTCGGTCTTGTCGAGACCTTCCAGTGTTGCTTCTTTTGGGATTATGCTTTGCACCGGGACTATGCCATCTTGGAAGACGCTGCTCCAGATCTTTTTGCCTTCAGCGTTTAGGCTAGCCCATGTCTTGTATTTGCTCAGAAATTTGGCCTCCGGCGTTAGGTTGTGGTTTTGGGTTTGAGTTTTTGGCGGTAGATTTTGTCTTCTCCGTAGAGCCAGTAGCTGTATTGGTAGCCTTCGCCATGGTAGCGGTCTTTGATTGTTGCGTTGCTGTTTCGCAGAATGTTGTATGCAGATCGCCACTTGTCTTCCAGATTGCCTGCTTTGTAGGCTATTTCGTACTCGCCAAGCTTTGCGCCCTGCTGGGTCTCGAACCGTAATGTAGAAAAGGTCAGCTCTGCAACGGCTGCGGGTTGCTTGTTTTCTTTTGCTTCGGGCGGCGCAAATGTTTCGACATATTCGTTTGCCGCGTCAGCTATCATTTGGCATGAGTCTCTGAGCTTGACTAGAAATTCAACTTGTTTATCCATCCTCGTTAACCTTCCAGTTCGCTTTGGTCTGGTTTCTTTGGTTTATGCTCGTAGTCTTCCAAGTGCTCTTCGATGACTTCGTAGGCGATTTCTCTTGCAATAGATCTGACAAGGCGGCTTGTCTTTGCCCTTTGGTTTTCTTCTCCCGACTCTGCCATAGCCTTCGCCTCTTAGGGATCAAAAAATGCGTCGTCCTGGATGTTTCCGCAGATTCTTGTGAACCGCTGT
>CAZQCX010000098.1:0-1953 GCA_964591705.1 uncultured Candidatus Bathyarchaeia archaeon
GCCGATTCGCGGTTTCTTTCTTCTGAGCGGCGGTTCATGCGTCCTACAGTGGGTGGTCTTGTTGCATGGTTTTTATAGGCGACGGCTGTATTATATTTTATGTACGGTTGGTAAGTATGGCAGACGCAAGCATTACAGAGAATGTAAGAGCTGGACTGAGCAGAAGCGAGAGTTTGCTACTGTCTTCCCTGTCTGAGAAAGGCAAGACCATCTTCAAAATAGAAGATGTTACAGCTGAACTGAAGTGTTCCTATAAGTATGCGAAAGTGCTTGTTAACAACCTGACGAAGAAGAAATGGGTGATCCTCCTGAGGAGAGGTGTCTACCTCATCGTTCCCTTGAGCGCAGGGGTGAGATCACTGTATACAGAGCATGAGTTTGTTATCGCTTCGCATCTTGTTTCACCATACTACATTGCATACTGGAGTGCCCTCAATTTCTATGGATTCACCGAACAGACGCCGTTCACAGTGTTTGTGGCAACAACGAAGAGAGCAAAGAGCAGGGAGGTTCTAAGCACCAAGTATTACTTCGTAACATTAAGCAAAAGAAAATTCTTCGGTTTTGAACCCACCGCAGTTGGCACACATAGGATTAATATCTCAGATCGTGAGAAGACGCTGGCGGATGCATTAGACCATCCTGAGTATTGTGGAGGCATATCTGAAGTGGCAAAGTCTCTGTGTAATGCTACGGAGAAGGTTTCGATTGAAAAGGCTGTCAGTTATGCGGAAACAATGGGAAACACTGCGATAGTTAAGAGACTGGGGTTTCTAGTAGAGAGTTTAGGCATAGATGCAGATCCACGGGTTCTTTCAAGGATGAGGGAGCTGACTTCAACGGGAATGTCGGCTCTTGATCCCGCGCGCCCAAGAAAAGGCGTGTACAACACGAGATGGAACCTGTTACTAAATGTCTCCAAGGAAAGCCTTGAGAAATTGAGGCGAAGCGTTTGATATCAGCTGAAGACATAAGGAGAATCGCGAGAGAAGAAAAACTCGCGGCTGGTATTGTAGAGAAAGATTACGCACTTACGTGGTTATTGAAGGGGTTCTATCTGATGGACAGCGGTTTAAATGATAGGCTTGTTCTGAAGGGAGGCACGGCTATTAGAAAGGTGTATTTTTCTCAGACTTGGAGATTTTCAGAGGATTTGGACTTCACCGTTGCCAAGGCTGTGAAGCCTGAGGGCATAAGGGAATCTATGCAGCAGGTATTTGATAGGCTCCTCCGAGAAAGCGGCATCAACTATTCATTTGAGTCGTTCCATCTCACGGAAGGATCAATAATAGCAAATGTTCAATTCTTAGGTCCATTGGGCTTCACGAATAGAATTAGACATGACATTAGTTTACGGGAAAAAATGGTGCTGGAACCGGAACGCCGAGCCGTTAGAATCAACTATTCGGATTTAGCAGAGTTCGAAGTATTGGTCTATTCTCTGAGCGAAATTCTTGTTGAGAAGATTAGGAGCATTATGCAAAGAGGTTATTCG
Organism: uncultured Candidatus Bathyarchaeia archaeon; assembly: GCA_964591705.1. Lineage (GTDB taxonomy): Archaea > Thermoproteota > Bathyarchaeia > Bathyarchaeales > Bathycorpusculaceae > UBA11855. The sequence continues at coordinate 1,496 of CAZQCX010000098.1, forward strand.
CGTGATTACTATGATGTTTGGAGATTGTTGAAGGAAACCCAATTCAAAGATTCTGAAATCAAGGAACTTTTGAAAATGAAATGTAAATTGAATGGGATAAGGTGGGAGCCGAGTTTACTGTTTGATGAGAAAAGATTAGGCGAGGCGCAGTCATTTTGGGAAAAAGGACTGCAGTATCTAACTAGGGAATTGCCTAAATTCGAGATAATCATTTCTGAGATGAAAGAAAGGCTTAGTTTTATACAAAAATAACTCGCAGGTCGCTATCCGCTTCTCGCCCGTGGTTTTACAAACAAGAAGACGTACTCACCAAGAAAATGCCCAGCCAAAAGTTAGAAGTAGTTGGGCTATCTCTCTTAGCGCCGCCGACTACTACTTAATTTGAATGGTTTCGTAAATATTCTTGGCGTAAGACCACTATGGCCCTATTTTTGACTACCTTTAAAACTGTCGCCTAT
>CAZQCX010000099.1:0-1911 GCA_964591705.1 uncultured Candidatus Bathyarchaeia archaeon
TTTCGTTTCTTCGCAGAACTTCAGTTGTCTGTTGTTCTGCGGCCAAGTTTTTCGTCTCCGTGACGCATATTTGGCGAGAACTATCTATGGCTGGTTTGACTTTTATTGGCTGCTTACTGTTCCATGTGATTTTCTCGATGCGGCTCCAGGAGTTTTTCTCATTTTCAGGGTCAGAGAAACGGAGCGCGCAGTCTCTGCAGAGCCATCTTTGAATGTCGTCTCCGAAGATGGAGAGCCTGTGGCCGTCCCGCCAGACCCTGCTTGAGCGGCATTGTGGGCATTGGGGGTTGGCGCCGGCGGACCCGTCTGGATCCGACTTCCCGCTGTTTTCTTGCGAACCGGCTTCGCCAAATACGCTTGCGTCTTGGAAGCCAACCATTCCCCGCTGAGGCTAGATGCTGCTCGAATCAGTTTCTATGCGTAGAAGAATTCCGCTGCCCTGCTTCCCTGAATCTTGTGGAAGCCTTCCACCTTGCAGAAAGCCTCGATCTGGATCAGCTCCGGATCGTCGCGGTCTTTGAAGAACTTGACGAAGCCGAACTGGCCCACGCGGACCCTTATTTCAGCCCCACCTTTCACGTTTTTTATCTGGTAGGAACCAACTTTTGCGTGTTGCTCGAGCAGGCGAGTGTGCTCCTCGATGCTTTCCCAACACTCAACAAGACTAACCAAGCATGTTTCACCTTAAACTATGTTGCAGCCAGAAAATAAAAGAAATCTGGTGTCCTCAAAGTATAGTACACTTTGCCGCCATTCACAAAGTACAGTATACTTTGCTCTGCAGTTCAAAGTCATGTATCTGAAAACGGACATGCGGCGCTCTCGGGCTGGTTTCAAAAGGCTTTTACCATATCCACGGGATATAGTTAGCATACGGGACTTGGGCAGCATGAAACGTCTAGTGCTTGTCGGAGGCCTGCTTTGCTTTCTGGTTTTAGGCTGCGTTGCTGCCTATTTCTTTTGGTTTCGTTTGCCTCCAAGGGCGACCGTCTGGATTGCTGATTACAATTGGTATGGCTATCTGGAGGATGACTGGACGAATGCCACAAAGTTTTTTGATTTTCCAGTAGTGGGCAACTACAGCAGCCAGAACGTAACCGTGATTCGGAACAAGTTGACTTTGATGGAAGAATTGGATGTCGATTCTGTTTTGGAGTCGTGGTGGGGACCCGGAATCAACGATAGCTATGGGAAATTCATTGACGATGCTACCAAACTGGTCTTTCAAACTGCCACGGAAATGGGAATCAAGCTGAAGCTCTGCATAATGGTTGAACCTTACCTGAATGGCAACGTTTCCTATGACTACCCCATGCTCTGCGACTATGTTTATGACAATTATTGCGTGCCTTATCCTGAAATCTACTACGAGGTCGGCGGCAAGCCTTTGATCTGTTTCTTTAACGACCCAGCCCACTTTCCAGGTTTGACTCCGAACGGAACAGTTCCTGCAGATTCAAGGTTCACCACGATTTTGGTGGGAGACCAGAACTACACGCAGTGGACGTACAATGACCTGCCCAGATGGCTCGCTTCAGATTACGAGCCTCACGCGAATCAGATCAGCGTGGTTCCTAGATATGATGACAGGGGCACTAGGTCTCCAGGCTGGAGCTACGACGTTGACCTTTCTGGCGGCGTTTATGATGCAATGTGGCAGGATGCCATTCGGCTCTGGAGAGAGGGAAAGATCGATACCATACTGATCACGTCATGGAACGAGTATCCAGAGAGAACAGCGATCGAGCCACACTATGATTCAACCTCCCCAGATATTGATCCCTATTTCCTGTATAACAAAACCAAAGCCTACATCAGCCAAGTCCACCCATAGCTGAGCGAGCTTTCACGTTGCTTTCTCCTTTGAGTTTATTTGAACATTACTAAAGCTGCCAGTTCGGTCGTGAGGGC
>CAZQCX010000100.1:0-1858 GCA_964591705.1 uncultured Candidatus Bathyarchaeia archaeon
ATATCGCTCCCAGTGACCATCCTCTCTAGATTTGACTTGATTTTCGTTCTCAGAGACATCCCGAACAAAGAAGCAGATGGGAAAATGTCGAAGCACATACTTGAAATTCACAGGAAGGGACTCAGCCCTGTGGAAGCACCAATAGAGCCTGAGCTTATGCGGAAATATGTGAGCTATGCCAAAGGAATGAAGCCAGTGTTAGGCAGCGAAGCCCTCAAAAGATTGAGTGACTTCTACTTGGCGATGCGCGGAGCCAGTGAGACTGAAGGGTCCCCGGTTGCGATCACTGCGCGTCAACTTGAGTCACTGGTTAGGATCGCTGAAGCTAGGGCGCGTGTAGCCTTGAAAAAGGAAGTAACCGCAGAAGACGCCGAAGCAGCTATAGCGATAATGAAGAAATCTCTTGAAGAGGTTGGAATCGACTTGTCATCATACAAAATGGACATCGATATCATAATGACAGGCAAACCGAAGAGCGTCAGAGATAGAATGCAAACGGTCTTTTCAGCATTGATGGCGATGGAGAGAGAGACGGGCATGGTTGAGAAATCAGCGCTTGTGAGTCAACTGGAGTCGGAGCAGAAGATCCCAAGAGCGGACATTGAACGCATTATCCAACAGTTGCTTCGTGAAGGAACGATCTATGAACCTAGGGAAGGTTTTCTAAAGAAAACCTGAGGGTGCGAAAGACACCAATGAGGACCGCAATGGTGGTTGTGGGGACTAGACCTGAAATCATCAAGATGGCTCCCTTGATAAGAGCGTTCAACAAAAACAAAACACCCTTCACCTTTGTCCATTGCGGTCAGCATTACGATTACAATATGTCGCAGCAGTTCATTGAAAACCTAAAACTTCCTTCCCCTGACTGGTCATTCAAAGTCCGCGCGTCTTCTCCAGGGGAACAAACAGCACGAATAATCGGACACGTGGACAAATTGCTGAAAAAAACCTGCCCCTGTATCGTATTAGTGGAAGGAGACACCAACACGGTGCTGGCAGCAGCATTAGCAGCGAACAAGAGAGAGGTTCCTGTCGGGCATGTTGAGGCTGGTCTGCGGAGTTTTGACTTGCGAATGCCTGAGGAACATAACAGAAGGATAACTGATCACATATCATCCGTTTTGTTTGCTCCAACAGTAAGGTCTGAATCGAACTTGGTCAGAGAAAATGTTTGGGGCGAAATATATGTGACTGGAAACACTGTGATCGATGCAGTTCTTCAACATCTACCCATCGCTGAGAAAAAGTCAGAAATAATGAAGCACATACGTTTTGACAGATTTGCTTTAGCGACCGCTCATAGGGCGGAAAACGTAGACGACCTAGCAGTTCTGCAGAGTCTGATGGAGGTTTTTGCTGATTCTCCGATACCAATCGTATTCTCCATCCACCCGCGAACAAGAAAGAGACTGCGGCAATACGCAATTTACTCGAAAATTGAGAAGAACAAGAACATACAAGTCCTGCCCCCTTTGGGATACCTGGATTTTCTGGTGCTAATGAAGAAAAGCGAGTTCATAATAACTGATTCCGGCGGGATTCAGGAGGAGGCTACTGCACCAGTGATTAGAAAACCTGTTCTGGTTGCAAGGCTCTCGACAGAGAGACCTGAAGCGGTTGAATCTGGATTTGCCGAAGTTGTAGGAACAGACAAAGCAAATGCTCTGGAAGCAATGCACAGAATGGTTGGAATGCAAAAGGAACTGCCATCTATGTCGCCCTACGGGGATGGGACTGCAGGAAGAGAAATCGCGAGAATCGTGCGCGACCAGTTTCTGCAGTAAGAAACAGGCTAAGCCTAGAACGGCTACCCTGAATGCCCTATTAGGGGGCTGCCTCGTCTCAAGAGAAAATG
>CAZQCX010000101.1:0-1699 GCA_964591705.1 uncultured Candidatus Bathyarchaeia archaeon
TGGTGCTCCGGCCGGGATTCGGACCCGGGTCTTCGGCTCGAAAGGCCGGAATACTTGACCGGACTATACTACCGGAGCACTGGGCTATGTCACTTTTCGAGCCTTATCTGCTACTTTCGCTTTCTATATATAGCTACTTGGTCTTTGCCGCTGTAGCGAACGTATTCAAATCTTGCCTCCATTAATTTACTTTCCTCTTCCAGACTTCTGTGGGGTGCTGCATGTTGCCTGTCTCCTTTACTGGTTCATTTGCAAATCAGAATTCCTGACACATGGTCGCAAGGCGAATGTGATCGGTAGATACGTGGACGAGAAACCTTGCCCCATACCGCGTTTATGCTTGTCCTTGGTGTCTCTTTTGTATGGACCGACGTTGTGTAGCTGATAACGAAGCGGGCAGAAGAAGTAGCGGCCTGTCGGTCATGGCAAAACTTAAATAGAATGAGTGTTACTATTCTCAGAAATTGTGTTACTGAGGTTATCAATGTGCCATACTTCAACACTCGCGACGTAGCGGCAATCGCAATATGCGCAGCCCTCTGGGGGGTACTCAATTCCATTTTCGCGCCTATCTTTTTCAGCATATTCCGCCTTCCATTCCTTTGTGACGTTATCGGTTTCTCAGTGCTCATATTCGCTGCTTGGTGGATAAGGAAATTTGGAGCAATAAGCATGATCGGTGCAATAGCAACCCTCATAAACTTCGCGCTCGTAGCCAATCCCTATCACTTCTTAGGGTTCACAGCCGCAAGCATCTTCTTTGACTCAGCAATAGCACTAGCAGGATATGACAGGGTTTTCAGCAAGAAGACCACTACCATCGGAAGCATGATGATGATTTCGATCGCTTCAGCAGCTCTAGCAGGATACCTCATCGGGGCTTTCTTCATGTCTGGACCGGTTTTAATCGCGGCTGGAGGAGCTTTAGGCTGGGCAGGGCTGCATGCAATAGGCGGCATAATCGGCGGCGCAATTGGCGTGACTCTCGTCATAGGTCTAAAAGCCAGAAAAGTTCCAGTCAACAATCATAAATAAATACGGAAGTTAAGACAGGCATAGGTGATCCCAATACTAACCCGCCAGGAATTCTTTGACACTGCGGCAGCAACCTGGGACAAACGTTATCAGACCAAGGAACTACTTCTCTTCCTGCAACGACTCATGCCAATGTTGAACATACGTTTGGGAGACAGAATCTTGGATATTGGAGCTGGCACAGGAATTCTCATTCCGTTTCTTCTAAAAGCTGTCGGCCAAACTGGTCACGTAACAGCAATTGACTACTCTAAGAAAATGATTGAACTATGCAGAGCGAAATACGATCGTTTTCCAAACTTCAGCGCAGTTGTTCAGCGGGTCGAAAACCTAGAGTTTAGTAGCGAGCTTTTCAATGCAATAACCTGTTTTGCAGCATTCCCTCACTTCGCAAACAAGAAAAGAGCTTTGCACGAGATGAATCGCGTCCTGAAACCAAACGGTAAGCTCACAATAGCTCACGCGCTAGGAAGCAAACAAATAGAGAACCATCACCATGACGCGGCTTCAGTAGTCGCTCAAGATGTGCTCCATAACGTTGCCAAAATGAAGGGGTTGCTGAAACAAGCTGGATTCAACCAGATTTCGATTCTAGACAAACCTGGTCTTTACTTGTGTTTGTCGAAAAAACCGTGAAATTTGGCATGTGCTGTTTCACAATAAC
>CAZQCX010000102.1:0-1681 GCA_964591705.1 uncultured Candidatus Bathyarchaeia archaeon
GCTCTGAGCTCTAGCTGTTTGTTGCTAGGGATTTGGCCAATATAAAAACCCACTTTCTACGGGGTGACTCTTTCTAAGGCTGGCTCGAAAAAAGAGAGTTGGCGGATATTCTTGTAAAGGTTGCTGAAATCTCTTTTGTTATCAATAGTTGTCAGAATCTCAATCAGGCAAAGGGCGCTGTGTGACCGTTTGCAACAACTATGGTTCTCTGTTTTCCTGATTTTCCGGTCTCATCAACTGGTTGGGCGCATCTATCACTTCTACCAAGTTGTCAGCTTTTACAGCGTACATTGGTTTTCCATCAGTCGAAAAAGTGCTAAGTCTCTTAACTCCTTTCAGAATAGTCTTTATTCTTATTGTTGATCCATCGCTCAGCTTGTAAGTGTTCCACTGCTTCTCCTTCTGTGACCCGCTTTCCTCCGTGCCATTGATTTTCCTGCTAGGTTTGAAGACGAGCAGGGACGCTTGTAGTAATATCCCGAAAACAAGTGTGAGACCAAGCATTGCTAATGCGGTTCTGATTGAGTTCCAATATGGAACCGCCCAATCAATGCTGAAAAGAAGCCCGTATGAATAGAGGGTTGAATTCACAATCAAATCCAGTTGTAGAAGTGCAACAACCGTTACTACTACGGAGGCAACTATAGTCAATGGCATCCAACGGACAATGTTTGCACCTTTCATTTGTTTTCCCTTTGGTCTATGTGTTAGATTTCGTCGAACTTGTGAATTAAGTATTATGACTTGCTGATAAATATTGCACACGTAGATTCCTGCTATGCGAAAATTAACAGAGTTTTTCATCCGAACTAACCGTGATTGAATGGTGGGGCATATTCTACCGAAAGCTCTAAATCATTATGTCATCGTTTTGTTCTGAGAGCTGCGTCGTGGGCCCGTAGCTCAGTAAGGTTAGAGCGGCGGACTCTTAATCCGTAGGTCGCGGGTTCAATTCCCGTCGGGCCCGCCTCTCCCGAAGCGCATTTATCCTGTTTCTGAGGTTGCCGCCTGCTGAATTAGCTGTCTTAGTTGATTGCCAAGAATAGTTAGTTGATGGTTTTCGAGGTCTGCTTGGTTCTTGCAAGTTATTGCACCTTCAGCTAGTGCGTCTCTGGCTAAGACTTGTTCGGGGTTCATGCCCCAAGCGCGTATGATTTCTTTGAGGGCCTCTACTTTGCTAACTTGAGTCTTAGGCTTTATCGAAAGGCCTGATGCTGCATACACTGTTCGGAGCTTGTCTATCCCAATGCTTTGAATGTCGTGGTAGGTATCGACTGTGTGGCCCATCATGTAGTCAACGTAGTCTGGTTGAACTCCTAAAGCGAGTAGCTGAGTTTTGAAGTATTTCCGTAAGCTATGAACTCTTAGGTCGTACATGCGTCCTCTTGGCTGCTTAACGAGTTCAGCTCTGATGTAGAGTTGGTGGATTAGTTTGCGCACTTGTTTTGGGTTAATGTTTCTTGGCGTTTGAGTAGTCTGGTCTCGGATTAGTGGTGAGTCGTCGGTTATGTTTTCAGGAGGCATCTTTCTTGTGCCTTTTCGTCTATGGTCTAGGTACAGTTTGAGGAATTGAACTGCTTCTGCGCTTAGGAAGGTGTCGTAATCATGGTATTTGCCTTTGGTGATTTCTGCTTCAACATGGACATGCACGGGGACTCTGTTGCTTTCTATGTCTTCTTTG
>CAZQCX010000103.1:0-1602 GCA_964591705.1 uncultured Candidatus Bathyarchaeia archaeon
CTCTTTGATAGCTTAGCTTGTCTGTCTTCCTCTTCGTACCGCATCATTTCGTCCACATTAGCCAGGTAATCAACAGCATAAGCAAGACTTACGATGAGGCAAGCGTTGATGTTGAGCTCAAGAGGCTGCAGGACAAAGTCGAAGAGTTAACCCGGGCAACGGAAGGTGCGCCTCAAGCATGACAGGAGATCAAAGCTCCGAGAAGCACGCTCAGCTGGTCCAATTGATACGAAGAATCGCCAGAGAGGAAGCCTGGCAAATCATAGACGAGCATATGGAAGATTACGTTCACCACGAAAGACCAGTTGAAGAATCAGAAAAGGAGTAGAGGCGAAAATGTTTACTACGAGGATCACAGACCCCAGCGATACTCGTAGTAGGGCTCGCCCCTCTTGCCCACAATGCGGCAACAACAGGCCCTTCAAAGACGGATTGAGAAGCCTATTCAACGGCGATTCAGCCCAGAGATGGCGCTGCCGAAACTGCGGCTACCGATACTCAGACAAACAACCAGCGAAACCACCACAAAAAACCTCAAAGCAGTCATTAAATACTCACGACCACGTAGTCTTTAAGCGTCAAATATGCGCAATCCTCGAGGAAGCGAAAAATTTGACAACTGCAACAGAAACCAAGACTGTTGCGGGTGTATCTCCACTTCAAGACTCGAAAGGCAAAATCGTCGAATACAGCTTCTGGATGCTAAAACAAGGGTACTCTGAACACACAATACACGGAAGAACGCACCTGATGAAGAGGCTGGCAAAACTCGGAGACATATTCAATCCTGAAAACATGAAAGAAACAATAGCCAAGCAGAGCTGGAGCCAAGGAAGAAAACAAAACGCAGTTGACGCCTACACCGGCTTCCTCCAAATGCAAGGCCTAACCTGGGACCCTCCAACATTCAACAGAATCCGCAAACTACCCTTCATCCCGACAGAAAACGAAGTCGACCAGCTCATAGGCGGCTGCAACAAGCGAATGGCCACTTTTCTCCAACTCCTGAAAGAAACCGGCGCAAGATGCGGAGAAGCCTGCAAACTACGATGGACCGACCTAGACACCGAGAACCCTTCAGTGCGCGTTACACCGGAAAAAGGCAGCAACCCAAGAATACTCAAAATTAGCCCAAAACTCACCAGCATGCTAAACGCCCTGCCCAAAAACTACCAAACCCTCTTTCCAATCAACACAGACGTCCTGAGAAAAAGCTACCAACGACAACGGCGACTGATCGCCTACAAAATGCAAAACCCCAGGCTAATGCAAATCAGCTTCCACACCCTCCGACACTTCAAGGCAACCATGGAATACCACAAGACCAAGGACATCCTGCACGTCATGCAAGTGCTCGGCCACAGAAACATCAACAACACCCTCGTCTATACGCACCTCGTCAACTTCAGAGAAGACGACTACGTTGCCAAAGTGGCGCACTCAGAAAAGGAAGTGTGCGAACTGATAGAAGCAGGCTATGAATACGTCTGCGAGTACGGTGGCAACAGAGTCTTCCGCAAACGCAAATAGACCATTATAAGATTTGCTAAAGCGTCCCTGGTTCGGCTGTAGCGGGCGTGGTGGGATTTGAACCCACGACCC